>DATBIC010000037.1:0-19879 GCA_036557145.1 Gaiellaceae bacterium | reverse complement strand
GCCACGCCGGCCTCGAGGTCTTCGAGGGCGACCTTCCGCAGCTGGCCGACGAGCTGCGCGTGCTCGGCACCGACCGTGCCGCCGTCAGCTGGATCGACCCTGCGGCACTCGTTCGCCCCGACGAGGTCGTCGAGCGCCTGGGAAACGCGGCCCGAGCCGCGGCTCGCCTCGGCGTTCGCCTCGGCTTCCACAACCACTGGACGGAGCCGGTGCGACCGGACGGCGAACCGTCGTTTCTCGATCTTCTGCGTCGGCTCCCCGCCGGCCTGCTGTGGCTCGAGCTCGACCTCGGCTGGGTCTGGCAAGCCGGTGTCGACCCGGCGTCCGAGCTGGAGAGGACGGCCGGCCAGTGCCCGCTCGTGCACGTGAAGGACTACGTGAGCCGCGGCGCGCGGGACGACATCCCGGTCGGGGAGGGGATCGTCGGCTACGAGCGCCTGCTACCCGTGGCGCTCGCGGCCGGGGCGGAGTGGCTGATCGTCGAGCAGGACGAGGCCGGCAGCGATCCGTTCGACGCGACGCGGCGCTCCCTGGACGGGGTCCGCCGCATCCTGGGGAGCGCGTGAGCGAACCGCTCCGCGTCGGCGTCGTCGGCTGCGGGGTCATCGCTGCGCGCTACGTCCAGGACTCAGGCGTCTTCGAGCACTGGCGGCCGGTTGCCTGCGCCGACCTCGATGCACGAGTCGCGCACGCATTCGCGGACGAGCACGCCTTGCGCGCGCTCGCGCTGGACGACCTGGTCGCCGACGCCGGAGTCGACCTGATCCTCAACCTCACGCCGCCGAAGGCGCACGCGGCCGTCACCGCCGCTGCGCTCGCCGCAGGCAAGCACGTCTACACGGAGAAGCCGCTCGCCGTGACGGCGGCGGAGGCGCGACCGCTCGTCGAGGAGGCGGTAAGGCGTGGCTTGCGGCTCGGCTGCGCGCCCGACACGTTCCTGTCCAGCCCCTACGAGACCGGCCGACGGCTGATCGCGGACGGCGCGATCGGTGCACCGGTGGGTGCGGCCGCGAGCATGCTGGTGGGCGGCCCCGACGCATGGCACCCGAACGCTGCGATGTTCTACCGGGCCGGCGGCGGCCCACTGCTCGACATCGCTCCGTACTACCTGACGGTACTCGTGTCGTTGTTGGGCCCGATCCAGTCGGCCGCGGCCTTCGCCGAGACGCCGTCGCCGGAACGGACGCTCGGCGCCGGCGCGCGCGCCGGCGACACGATCCAGGTCGAGGTGCCGACGCACGCGGCCGCGGTGCTGCGGCTGCACAACGGATCGCTGGCGACCCTGACCGTCAGCTTCGAGACGCGCGGTCAATATCTGAGTGGGCTCACCGTCTACGGGACCGGGGGCGTCCTCACGCTGCCCGACGCGAACGCGTTCAGCGGCGATGTCGTCCTGAGCACGCTCGACGGCGAGTCGAGGACGGTCGAGTTCGAGACTCGAGGCGCACGGGAGACGCGCGGTATCGGGATCGACGACCTCGCGCTCGCCATCGTCGACGAGCGGCCACATCGCGCGAACGCGGAGCTCGCCCTGCACGTCCTCGAGGCGGCCGAGGCGGTGGTGGACAGTGCGAGCGACCGGCGGTTCGTCGTCTTGAGCCCGCCCCGCTTTTGGAACGGGTGACGGCCGACCGGAACCGGACGTCCGTCAGGCGGCCACGAGGACGACGAGCCGGCGCGGCCCGTGCACGCCCTCGACCCGGCTGAGCTCGATGTCCGAGGTCGCCGACGGTCCGGAGACGAACGTGATCGGCCGGCGTTCGGCTCCGATGCGGCGGAGCTCGTCGAGCGCCTCCGGCACGAGCTCGTGGATCTGCGCTTCGCGGACGACGCAGACGTGCAGGTCCGGGACGAGCGTGATCGCGCGTCGGCCTTCGTGCGGACCGGCGGTGAGGACGATCGTGCCGGTCTCGGCGACCGCGGCGGTACAGCCGGTCAAGGCGCCGCCGATGCGGTCGAGCTCGCGCGGCGCGAGCTGCTCGTCCTCGACCAGCTCGATCTCGCGCGGCCGCCAGGCGTTCGGGAGGCCGGCGGGGATGACGAGGCTCGCGACGCCGCGCCCGGCGCAGACGGCGTCGACCGCGGCAGCGACCGACCCGTTGACGCGGCGCACCTCGGCGCGGTACTCGCCGACGCGCTCGCAGAACCGGGCGGTCCGCTCCTCATCCGAGAGCCAGCCGCTTCTGCGGTAGCTCCGGGCGACGTCGACGAGGGTCGATTCGCCAACCGCAGCCTTGACCCGGGCGAGGATCTCGTCCCTCGCGCTCATCGCCGTTTCTTCCACCACGTGCGGAAGCTCTCGCGTGCCGGCGGCCGAAGATCTCGCGTTCTCGTCCAGGCGGAGAAGGGACGGGGCAGCTTGCGGATCATCGCCTTGTGCGGCGCGGGGCGGGCGAATGCCGGTGCGAGGCGCTGCGCGAGCGCGAAGCGCCGCGGGCCGGCGAAGGCCCACGCCGCGAAGCCCATGGCGGTGCGCTCGCCGGCCTTGCCGACGGTCTCGACCGCGCGCTCGCGCAGGTGCACGAGCACGCGCGGAATGTCGATCTTGACCGGGCACACCTCGTAGCAGGCGCCGCACAGGCTCGAGGCGTACGGCAGTGTTGCGTGGCGCTCGATCCCCTCGAGCTGCGGTGTCAGGATCGCGCCGATCGGGCCCGGGTACACGGACCCGTACGCATGGCCGCCCGTTCGCGAGTAGACGGGGCAGACGTTGAGGCAGGCGCTGCAGCGGATGCAGTGGAGCGCCTGGCGCCCGATCTCGTCCTCCAGCACGCGCGTCCGGCCGTTGTCGAGCAGCACGACGTGCAGCTCCTCCGGGCCGTCGCCGTCGGTGACGCCGGTCCAGAGCGACGTGTACGGGTTCATCCGCTCGCCGGTCGACGAGCGCGGCAGGAGCTGCAGGAAGACCTCGAGGTCGGAGAAGCGGGGCAGCAGCTTCTCGATGCCGAGGATCGAGACGAGCACGCGCGGCAGCGTCGTGCACATGCGGCCGTTGCCTTCCGACTCGACGACGCAGACCGTTCCCGTCTCGGCGATGCCGAAGTTGGCTCCGCTCACGCCGACCGTTGCGTCGAGGAAGCGCGCGCGGAGGTACGTGCGCGACGCCTCGGCGAGATCCGCCGGCTCGTCGGAGTCGATGCCCGGAGCGATCGTTCGCGCGAACAGGTCGCGGATCTCGGTGCGGTTGCGATGAATCGCGGGCACGAGGATGTGCGACGACCAGTCGCCGTCGAGTTGCAGGATCAGCTCCGCGAAGTCGGTTTCGATCGCGTGCACGCCCTCGGCCGCCAGCGCGTCGTTGAGCCGGATCTCGTCGGTCGTCAGCGACTTCACCTTGACGACCTCCGTCGCGGCGTGCCGGTGCGCGACCTCGGCCACGACGGCGTTCGCCTCCGCGGCGTCGCGCGCCCAGTGCACATGCCCGCCGGCCGCCTGCACCGCCGACTCGAACTCGAGCAGGTACCGGTCGAGGTTCGCGAGCACGTCCGCCTTGATCGCACGGCCTGCTTCGCGCAGCTCTTCCCAGTCGGGCAGCTCGGCGACGACGCGCGCGCGCTTCGCCCGGATCGTGGTCGTCGCGTGGCGCAGGTTCGTGCGCAGCTGCTCGTTGGCGAGCTCGACGCGTGCTGCTGCAGGAAACGACGTCACGTCGAGGCGAGGATCTCGGCGAGGTGGATCGGCCGCGCCGTCGAGCCGCGCCGCGACAGCCCGCCGCCGATCTGCAGCAGGCACGAGCCGTCGAGCGCGGTGCAGAACTGCGCGCCCGTGCCCTCGATCGCATCGCACTTGTCGTCGAGCATCGCGCTCGACGTGTCGGCGTTCTTGAGCGCGAACGTCCCGCCGAAGCCGCAGCACTCCTCGGCGCCGGGCAGCTCGACCAGCTCGAGCCCGCGCACGTTGCGGAGCAGGCGCAGCGGCGCGTCGCCGACCCGGGTCACGCGCAGCGAATGGCACGTCGGGTGATACGTCACGCGTCCCTGAAACGCAGCCCGCACGTCTTCGACGCCGAGCCGCTGCACGAGGAACTCCGACAGCTCGAACACGTTCTCGGCTCCGAACTCCTCGCGGACCGTCCCGACGCACGACGACGAAGGCGAGACCACCGCCTCGTACGGGTCGAAGATCCGGCGGAAGCGCCGGCCCAGCTCCTCCGCCTCGCGCCGGTAGCCGCTGTTCAGGTGCATCTGCCCGCAGCAGGTCTGCTCCTCGGGGAAGACGACCTCGTGGCCGAGGCGCTCCAGCACCTGCACGGTCGCGCGCCCGACCTGCGGGAACACCGTGTCGCCGATGCACGTGATGAAGAGCGCGACGCGCACGTGAGCTCAGTCGAGGCGGAAGATCGCTTCGAGCGCCGGCGGGCCGGCGTCGGGCACGCGCTCGTCCAGGAGCTCCGCCATCGCGTCCTGCCACCGTGCGTTCACCTCTTGCGCCTCCATGTGGGCGGCGGCCCGCTCGAGGTCGTCGGCTTCGAAGTAGCCGAACACGTCGGTGCCGGACCGGAAGATCGTGTAGTTGCGGATGCCCGCGCCGCGGAGCGCGTCGAGCATCTCCGGCCAGACGTGCGCGTGCGCCTCGACGTACTCGTCGATCCTGTCGGGCTTGACCTGCAGGACGAACGCGGCGCGCTGGGTCATGTCCGCTCGTACGCGCTCTCGACCGTTGCCACGCCGCGTTCCTGCGCGAGCCGTTCGCCGAAGCCGCCGCGGCGAAACGCCTCGACGGGATCGGGGTCGACGCCGAGCTCCGACCGCAGCTCGGCGAGCACCGGCCGCACGTCCGTTTCGAACGCCTCCAGCAGGACGCGGTGCGCGCCGAGCACGTCGCCGGCGCGCTGCGCCTCGGCAAGCCGAGCGTCGTCGACCAGCAGCGCCTTCGCGTACGCCGTCTGGATGTTCATCACCGACTGGATCATCGCGTCGATCTTGCCCTCGACGTTGTGCGACTGATCGATCATGAACGCGATCCGCTCGGGCGATTCCGCGCGCGCGATCTCGCGCATGATTCGAAAGAGCTCGAACGGGTCGATCGAGCCGACGATCAGGTCGTCGTCCGCGTACTTGCGGTTGTTGAAGTGGAAGCCGCCGAGCAGATCCTCGGCGAGCAGGACCGCGACGATCTGTTCGATGTTCGTGCCCTGCGGATGGTGGCCCGTGTCGACGAGCACCTGTGCCTGCGGGCCGAGGTGCCGACACGCAAGCGCGGCGGTTCCCCAGTCGGGAAGGTCGGTGCTGTAGAAGCCGGGCTCGAAGAACTTGTACTCGACGAGCAGCCGCATCCCCGGCGGCAGCGACGCGTAGATCTCCTCGAGCCCGCGCACCAGCCTCGCGTGACGTTCGCGTAGGTCGTCCTGGCCGGGATAGTTGGTGCCGTCGGCCAGCCAGAGGCTGATCGCGCTCGACCCGACCTCCTCCGCGATCTCGATGCACTCGCGGCAGTGCGCGATCGCCTTCGTGCGCACATCGGGGTCGGGATCGCAGAGGCTGCCGAGCCGGTAGTCGTCGTCACCGAACAGGTTCGGGTTGATCGCGCCGATGCGGACGCCCTGCTCCTCGGCGAAGCGGCGCAGGGCGCCGTAGTCGTCGACCGCGTCCCACGGAATGTGCAGCGCGACCGTCGGGCAGCAGCCCGTCAGACGGTGCACGAGGGCCGCGTCGGCGATGCGCTCGTGGACGTCGCGGGCGGCGCCGGGCCACGGATAGACGTGGAAGCGCGTGCCGGAGTTGCCGTACCCCCACGACGGCGTCTCGATCTCGAGGGCGCGCAACCGGCCGAGCAGAGCGCGATCGGTCATCGGCGGGGAGCCTGACAGATCCGCGACCCGATTACGAGCTGCTTTCGATTCGATCCAAAGCGAAAGCAGTTTCGACGGTCTTGACTTGTGCGGACGGGAGGCGTAACCTCGCCGGCTATCGCCGAAGCGCTCGACACGCACGGGCTTTCCCAGCAGGAGCGGATGCGGCACGTCCTTCACCTGCTCGAGACACGTGATTCCGTTCATGTTTCGGAACTTGCGGAAACGTTTGCGGTTTCCGAGGTCACCGTCCGCAGCGACCTGACGTCGCTCGCCCGCCAGGGGCTCGTCGCGCGCGTGCGCGGCGGGGTGCGGGCGCTGCAGCAGGGCCAGTCCGAGGTCGGCTTCGACCTCCGGCTGCGGCTCGAGGTCGAGCGCAAGCGCGCGATCGCACGCGCCGCGGCGGCGATGGTCGGCGAGGGCGAGGCGGTCGCGCTCGATGCCAGCACCACCGCCTACTACCTTGCGCTCGAGCTTCGCGGCAAGCGCGAGCTCGTCGTCGTCACGAACGGCCTGCTGGTTGCGACCGCGCTTGCCGACGCGCCCGGCATCACCGTCCTCGTCACGGGCGGCATCCTCCGCCTCTCCGCGATGTCGCTTGTCGGCGACTTCGGCACGGACGTCTTGCGCACGACGCGGATCAACAAGGGCTTCCTCGGTGCGCGCGGTCTGAGTCTCGAGCGCGGGCTCATGGACCTGAATCCCGACGAGGTGCGCATCAAGCAGGAGATGGCAGATGCGTGCGAGCAGATCCACGGCATCCTCGACGGGACGAAGTGGCACCGCAGCGCGCTGCTGTCGTTCGTGCCGATCGAGGACCTCAGCGGCATCGTGACCGACGCGAGCGCGCCCGTCGACGACGTCGAGGCGTGGCGCTCCTCGGGCGTCGAGGTGGTCGTTGCCGACCCCGGGCCTGCCGAGCCGCCGCCGCTGCGCCCGCGCGACCTGCGGCGGGCGGTCCGCAACACCGAGGAGCTGAGCTGACGAGGCGGCTCGCAGCCGTCGATCTCGGCGCCCGGAGCGGGCGCGTCGCCGTCGGCGGCTTCGACGGCGACCGGCTGACGGTCGAGGAGGTGCACCGCTTCCCGAACGAGCCGGTCGAGGAGGACGGCGTCCTCCGCTGGGACGTCGAGGGGCTCCGGCGCGCGGTGTGGGACGGGCTGCGGCGGGCCGGACGGGAGCAGCCGGTCGAATCGGTCGCCGTCGACTCGTGGGGGGTCGACTTCGGACTGCTCGACGGCTCCGGTCGGCTGCTGCAGCGCCCGGCGCACTACCGGAACGCGCGCCGGGCCGCCTCCTTCGAGAGCGTGCTCGAGGCGATCCCGTCGCGCGAGCTCTACGGGCGCACCGGGATCCAGCTTTTGCCGATCAACACGATCTTCGAGCTGGCGGCGGCCGCGGCCGGCGGAGACGAGGCGCTGAAGAAGGCGCGTCGTCTGCTCCTGATCCCCGACCTCTTCCACCACTGGCTCTGCGGGAGCGAGACGAGCGAGTGGACGAACGCGACGACGACGCAGTGCTTCGACCCGTTCGCCCGCGACTGGGCGCGCGACCTCCTCGACCGCGTCGGGATTCCGACCGCGATCCTCCCCGACGTCGTCCCACCCGCCACGCTGCTCGGCGTTTCGGCGGAGGCGGGGCTCGGCGGCGCGCAGGTCGTGGCGGGCGCGACGCACGACACCGGCGCCGCGGTCGCGGCGATCCCGCTCCGGCCGGGCTGCGCGTACCTCAGCATCGGGACCTGGTCGCTCGTCGGCATCGAAGCGAGCGAGCCCGTCGTCGGCGACGATGCCTTCCGCGCCAACGTGACGAACGAAGGCGGCGTCGACGGCACGTACCGCGTGCTGCGCAACGTCACGGGGCTGTGGCTGCTCGACGAATCCCGGCGCGCGTGGGCTGCGGCGGGTCACGACTACGAGCCCGCAGAGCTGGTCGACCTCGCGCGTTCGGCCGAGCCGTTCCGGTCGTTGATCGACCCGAACGATCCGCTCTTCACCGAGCCCGGCGACATGCCGGCGCGGATCACGGCGTTCTGCCGCGGCACCGGGCAGCCCGCGCCCGGCGACGTCGCCGAGACCGTCCGCTGCATCTTCGAGAGCCTGGCGCTGAAGCACGCCGAGACGATCGACCTGCTCGCAGGGCTGACCGGCCGCCCGATCGACGAGCTGCACGTCGTCGGCGGCGGTGCGCGAAACGAGCTCCTCTGCACCTGGACCGCCGATGCCTCCGGCCGCGTCGTCCTGGCCGGGCACGGCGAGGCGACCGTGATCGGGAACCTGCTCGTGCAGGCACTCGCGCTGGGCGAGCTCGCGAGCCTGGGGGAGGGGCGCGAGCTCGTGCGGGCCTCGTTCGCCGAGCGGCGCTACGAGCCCGCGACCGGCGCCGCCTGGCGCGAGGCGCGCGGCCGTTTCGCGGCACTCGAGCGCCATGCCGGGGTGACGGCATGACCGAGACGCTGGGCGTGCTGCGCGGGATCGCGGCGCCCGCGAGCCGCTGGGATGCGAACGCGGTCGCCGGCCTGTCCACGCTGGAGGCGCTCGCCTACCGCTCGAACCTCCTCGGCGCCGACCGGTCGCTGGCGAACCAGGGCGGCGGCAACACGTCGGCGAAGGAGCGCGTCGCCGACCACACGGGGCGAATGACCCGCGTCCTCCGGGTCAAGGGCTCGGGAACGGATCTTGCCACGATCACGCCGGACGGCTTCCCCGGGATCCGGCTCGACGATCTGCTGCCGCTGCGCCACCGGAAGTCGATGAGCGACGCGGAGATGGTGGACTTCCTGCTGCGCTCGGGGATCCGCCCGGACCAGCCGCGGCCGTCGATCGAGACGCTGCTGCACGCGTTCATCGCGGCGCCGCACGTCGACCACACGCATCCCGACGCCGTGATCGCGCTCACGTCGAGCCCGCGCGGCCGCGAGCTTGCCGAGCGCGTGTTCGGCGACGAGGCGGTGTGGCTCGACTACCAGCGGCCGGGCTTCGACATGTCGCGCCGCATCGCGGAGCTGCTCGACCAGAGCCCGTCGGCGCGCGCGGTGCTGCTCGAGAAGCACGGGCTCGTGACCTGGGGCGAGAGCGGCGAGGAGAGCTACGAGGCGACGATCGAGTTCGTCGCGCGCGCCGCCCGCGCGATCGAGGAGGAGGCCGGAGGACGGTTCGGCCTGGGGGGTCAGAAGACCGCGGCGCTCGGGGAGGGAAGCGAGAGCCGTCTCCTGCTCACGAAGGCCCTGCCCGTGCTTCGCGGCGCGCTGATGGAGGACGGACAGGGCGCGATCCTCGAGGTTGACTGCAGCGCCGAGGCGGTCGCGTTCGCGTCGGCGCGGCGGACGGCCGAGGTGAGCCAGGTCGGGGCGCCGTGCCCCGACCACCTGATCAACACGAAGCACAAGCCGCTCGTCGTCGACTTCGATCCGCAGCGCGACGACGCGCCCGCGCTCGGCCGCGCGTTCGCCGAGGGAGCGGCCGAGTACGCGGACTGGTACCGCGGCTACTACGAGCGCAACCTCGACGACGAGACGCGTCCGTTCGCGATGGATCCCGCCGGCCCTCGGGTCGTGCTCGTCCCCGGGGTCGGCCTCGTCGCCTCTGGGCCCGACGCCGGTCGCGCGCGCTTCGCGCGCGACCTCTACCACCGAGCGATCGCCGTCGAGGACGCGGCCGACGCGCTCGGCGGCTTCCGCTCGCTGAGCGAGAGCGAGGCGTTCGCGATCGAGTACTGGCCGCTCGAGCGGTACAAGCTCGCGCAGGCGCCGCGCCGCGGCGAGCTCTCCGGCCGCGTTGCGCTGATCACCGGCGGCGCGAGCGGCATCGGCCGCGCGACGGCGCGGGTGCTGGCCGCCCGCGGCGCGCACGTCGTCGTCGCCGACCTGAACCTCGAAGGGGCGGAGGAGCTCGCGGACGAGCTGCTCCGCACCCACGGTCTGCGCCGCGCAGTCGCGGTGCCGGTCGACGTGACGAGCGAAGAGGCGGTCGTCGAGATGACGCGCCGCGCCGTGCTCGAGTACGGCGGCCTCGACATCCTCGTCGCCTCGGCGGGGCTGGCGACCAGCTCGCCGGTCACCGAGACCACGCTCGAGGAGTGGGAGCAGAACTACGCGGTCCTCGCACGCGGCTACTTCCTCGCGTCGCGCGAGGCGTTTCGCGTCATGGAGGCGCAGGGCACCGGCGGCTCGCTCGTCTTCGTCGCGTCGAAGAACGCGCTCGTCGCCGGCGCGAACGCGGCCGCCTACTCGTCGGCGAAGGCAGCCTCGCTCCACCTCGCGCGCTGTCTCGCCGAGGAGGGCGGCCCGCACGGCATCCGCGTCAACACCGTCAATCCCGACGCGGTGATCCAGGGCTCGAGCATCTGGTCGTCCGACTGGAAGGCCGAGCGCGCGAGCACCTACGGCGTCAGCGAAGAGGAGTTGCAGACCTTCTACCAGGGCCGCACGAAGCTGGGCGTCGCCGTCCTCCCCGAGGACGTCGCCGAGGCGATCGCGTTCTTCGCCGGTCCCCGATCCAACAAGTCGACGGGAAACGTCGTCAACGTCGACGGCGGTGTCACCGCCGCCTATCCCCGGTAGTGCGAAGGAGGCGCACCCTGCACCGGACCGTCAAAACCACGTCAAACCCCCCAGGGAAGGAGCGATCCAGCATGCATGGACGCAGATGGGCCGTTGTCGCTGCGACAGTCCTGGTAGCAGGTGTCGCCGTGACGGCTGCGCTGGCGGCCTCGAGTCGCCATTCGGCGGGCAAGACCTTCTACTTCATCCCGAAGGACACGCTCAACCCGTACGAGGTGATCGCGGACAAGGGTGGGAAGGAGGCGCTCACCGCGCTCGGCGACAAGCAGGTCGTGTCGTCCGGCACGGAGGACACGGCGGCTGCACAGCAGCCGGCGATCCAGGCCGCCATCCAGGCGCACGCCGCCGGCATCGTGATCGCGGGCAACGACCCGCAGGCGGTGTGCCCGGCGCTCAAGCAGGCGCAGGCGCAAGGGACGAAGGTGGTCGCGTTCGACTCGGACGTCAACTGCCGCTCGCTGTTCATCAACCAGGCCGACACCGAGACGATCGGCCGGAGCCAGGTTCAGCTGCTCGGCAAGCTGATGCACTACAACGGTCAGTTCGCGATCCTGTCGGCGGCTTCCACGGCGACGAACCAGAACGCGTGGATCAAGTACATGAAGCTGGAGCTGAAGAAGCCGGCGTACAAGAAGATGAAGCTGGTCAAGATCTACTACGGCAACGACAACCCTGCGCAGTCGCGGCAGGCAACCGTGGCCATGCTCCAGGCGTACCCGAACCTGAAGGGCATCGAGTCCCCGACGACGGTCGGCATCTCGTCGGCCGCCCAGTACCTCTCGACCTCGAAGTACAAGAAGAAGGTCGTGCTCACGGGCCTCGGGCTCCCGAGTCAGATGAAGAAGTACGTCCACAACGGAACGGTGTCGGCGTTCGCACTCTGGAACCCGGAGAACCTCGGCTACCTGGCCGGCTACGCCGTCTCGGCGCTGGCCGACGGGAAGATCACCGGGAAGGTCGGTGAGAGCTTCAGCGCCGGCAAGCTCGGCAAGTACAAGATCATCAAGGGACCGGACGGCCGGCCGCAGGTCATCCTCGGACCGCCGTTCACCTTCACGGTCAAGAACGTCGACAAGTTCAACTTCTAGTCGCAGGAGAAGAGGGGGGCGCTGCTTCGGCGGCGCTCCCCTCTCGTATCGTCAACCGTGATGTCGAACGAACTCGCACCACCGCTGCTGTCGCTCGAGCACGCCGAGAAGAGCTTCGGCGCCGTGCACGCGCTCGAGGACGGCATCGTCGACCTCTACGCAGGTGAGGTGCACGGCCTCGTCGGCGAGAACGGCGCCGGCAAGTCGACGCTGGTGAAGATCCTCGCGGGCGTCCACCGTCCCGACGCAGGCCGCCTGTCGATCGAGGGCGTCGAGGCGATCTTCGACAACGCGAAGCAGTCGCAGGCGGCCGGGATCGCGATCATCTTCCAGGAGCCGACGCTCTTCCCCGACCTGACGGTCGCCGAGAACATCTTCGTCGGGATGCAGCCGCTCAAGCGGTTCCGGCGCATCGACGGGCGGCGGATGCGCCGTGAGGCGCGGGCGGTGTTCGACCAGCTCGGCGTCAAGCTCGACCCGGACCGCGTCGCTCGCGGGCTCTCGATCGCCGACCAGCAGCTCGTCGAGATCGCGAAGGCACTGACCACGAACGCGCGCGTGATCGTGATGGACGAGCCGACGGCGGCGCTGACGATGACCGAGGTCGACCGTCTCTTCGGGATCGTCGCGGCGCTGCGCGCACGCGGGAACGCCGTGCTGTTCGTCTCGCACCGCCTCGAGGAGATCTTCGCGATCTGCCAGCGCGTGACGGTCATGCGCGACGGCAGGCACATCCTCACGAGAGCCACGGAGGAGCTGACCGTCCAGTCCGTGATCCGCGCGATGGTCGGCCGCGACATGGACGCGCTCTTCCCCAAGGTGGAAGCCGAGCGCGGGGAGGTCGTGCTGAAGGTCGACCGGCTCACCCGCGAAGGCGCGTTCACCGACGTCTCGTTCGAGGTGCGGCGCGGCGAGATCGTCGCGCTCGCCGGGCTCGTCGGAGCCGGCCGCAGCGAGGTCGCCCGCGCGATCTTCGGGATCGACCGGTGGGATGCCGGCTCGGTCGAGGTGGGCGGGCGGCGGCTCAAGCCGGGCTCGCCGACGCGTGCGATGGGGGCCGGAGTCGGGCTCGTCCCCGAGGACCGCCGCCAGCAGGGCCTCGTCATGGACTTCTCGATCGAGCGCAACGTCGCGCTCGCCTCGCTCGACACGGTCCGCCGTGCCGGCGTCATCCCGCGCGGCGCGGAGCGCCGGTTCGCGCGCGACTGGGCGCTGCGGCTGCAGCTGAAGTACAGCCGGCTGACGAACCCGGTCTGGACGCTGTCGGGCGGGAACCAGCAGAAGGTCGTGCTGGCGAAGTGGCTCGCGCGCAAGCCGTCAGTGCTGATCGTCGACGAGCCGACGCGCGGCATCGACGTCGGGACGAAGGCGGAGGTGCACCGGCTCCTGTCCGAGCTCGCGGCGCAGGGTGTCGCAGTGCTGATGATCTCGTCGGAGCTCCCCGAGGTGCTCGGGATGGCCGACCGGATCCTGGTGCTCTTCGAAGGTCGCGTCACGCGCGAGTTCGCGCGCGCCGATGCGACCGAGGACGCGATCATGCAAGCAGCGACCGGCATCGTCGACCAGGCAGCGTGACGACGATCGCCGAAGAGAAGGCGGTTCGCGAGCCGCACACAAGCTCGCATCACGTCGCCGAGATCCTGCTGCGCTTTCGCGAGCTCGGCATCGTGCTCGCGCTCGTGCTCGTCGTCGTCGGCGCGGCGATCGTCAACACGAACTTCGTCAGCCTCACGAACGTCCAGCAGATCCTTTCGGGCGCAGCGATCATCGCGCTGCTCGCGATCGGCGAGACGATCGTCATCATCACGCGCAACGTCGACCTCTCGGTCGGCTCGGTGCTCGGCATCTCCGCCTACGCGACCGGCGTGCTGTACGTGCACCACCCGCATGTCTCGCTGCCGGTTGTGTTCCTCGTCGCGTGCGGCGTCGGCCTCGCGTGCGGGATCGTGAACGGCGCGGTCGTGACGATCGCGCGCGTGCCGAGCCTCGTCGTCACGCTCGGGACGCTGTACATCATCCGCGGCATCGACGGCGCGTGGGCGGGCGGCAACCAGGTGAACGCGTCGATGCTGCCGACCAGCTTCAACCGCATCGGGTACGGGACGGTCGCCGGGATCCCGTACCTCGCGATCATCGCGGGCGTCGCTGTCGCGATCGCGACGTACGCGATGCGCAGCTTTCGGACCGCGCGCGACTTCTACGCGATCGGCTCCGACCCTCCCGCGGCGCGGCTGGCCGGGATCCCCGTCGGCTCGCGCGTCTTCCTCGCGTTCGTCCTGAGCGGCGGGATCGCGGGGATCGCGGGCGCCGTGTGGCTTTCGCTCTATGGATCGGTCGACGCGATCGCCGGCGTCGGCTACGAGTTCCAGGTGATCACGGCGGTCGTCGTCGGCGGCGTCGCGATCTTCGGCGGCAGCGGCACCGTGCTCGGGGCGGCGCTCGGCGCCCTCCTGCTCAACACGATCAACAGCGCGCTCGACGTCGTGAACATCTCGTCGTTCTGGACGTCGGCGATCGCCGGCGCGCTGCTCATCGCCGCGATCGCGTTCGACCGCCTGATCGCGGTGCGCGTCGCGCCGGCCCTGCGGACCCGAAGGAGCAGCCGTGGCTGACCCCGAAGACCTGAAACCCGGCGACGAGGTGCCGAGCCGGCCGCCGCCGCGGCACAAGCTCCACTCCGGGCTCGGGCTGCTGCTGCGCTGGGAGTCGCTGCTCGTGGTGATGCTCGGCGCCACGATCGCGTACGGCGCGAGCGTCTCTCCGTACTTCCTGCAGTCGACGAACCTCTTCTACATCTGCCTCAACGTCGGTGAGGTCGCGATCATGGCCCTGCCGTTGACGCTGATCGTGATCACCGGCGAGATCGACCTGTCGGTCGCGTCGATGCTCGGGCTCTGCGGCGTCGCGATGGCGGAGCTGTTCAAGCACGGCTGGCCGATCTGGCCTGCGATGATCGCGGCCGTCCTGCTCGGCGCCGTGCTCGGGGCGTTCAACGGCTTCCTGGTGACGCGCGTCGGGCTTCCCTCGTTGGCCGTGACGATCGGGACGCTCACGCTGTACCGCGGGATCGCGCAGGGGATCCTGCCGACTGACACGATCGGCGGCTTTCCCGAGCACCTCACCAACATCGGCGTCGTCCCGATCCCGGGGACGCACGTCCCGTACTCGATCGCGTTCTTCGGCGCCCTGGCGGTCGTGTTCGCGGTCGTGCTGCACGCGACGCCGCTCGGACGTGCGATCTTCGCGATCGGCGCCAGCCAGGAGGCGGCGTTCTTCGCGGGCATTCGCGTCAAGCGCATCAAGTTCTGGCTCTACGTCCTCTGCGGGATGCTGTCCGGGTTCGCGGGCGTCCTGTGGACGCTGCGCTTCGCGTCGGCGCGCTACGACGCCGCCATCGGGCAGGAGCTCTACGTCGTCACGATCGTGCTGCTCGGCGGCATCTCGATCTTCGGCGGCCGCGGCACGATCGCGGGCGTGATCCTCGCGGTCGCCGTCCTCGGCTGCCTGCAGACGGCGCTCACCGCCGACCTGGTGCCGGCTCAGGACCAGCAGATCGTCGTCGGCGCGCTCCTGCTCGCGAGCGTGATCGTGCCGAACGCCGGCGACCTGTACCGGCGCACACGCGACCGGTTGCGCAGCGCAGAGGCCCGACGGCACCGAGCGGGGCCCGTGCAGGCGGAGAGCCCGTGAGGGTCGGCATTTTCGGGATCGGGCTCGCCGCCTACTGGCCGCAGTTCGAAGGCCTGCGCGAGCGGCTCGAGGGCTACCAGCAGGGGATCGAGGAGCGGCTCGCCGCAACCGGCGCGGAGGTCGTCTCGGCCGGTCTCGTCGACACGCCGCAGGCGGCGCGTCGAGCGGGAGAGCAGCTCGGAGCCGCTCGGCTCGACCTGCTGCTCCTCTACACGGCGACGTACGCCACCTCGTCGCAGGTGCTGCCGGTCGTCCAGGCGGCCGACGCTCCCGTCGTGGTCCTCAACCTGCAGCCGACGCGCACGCTCGACTACGAGGCGATGACGACCGGCGAGTGGCTCGCCAACTGCTCGGCCTGCTGCGTGCCCGAGATCGCCGGCGCCTTCACACGCGCGCGCATCTCGTACCGCACCGTCACGGGGACGCTGCTCGACGACGATCCGGCGTGGGACGTCGTCGGCGAGTGGCTCGACGCGGCGCGGGCCGTGCGCGGCCTGCGCGAGGCGCGCATCGGCTTCGTGGGCCACACGTACCCGGGGATGCTCGACATGTACTCGGACTTCACGCAGGTGCACGCCCAGACCGGCGCGCACGTCGAGGTGCTCGAGATCGACGACCTCGTCGCGCGGGTCGCGTCGGCCGACGCCGCCGCCGTCGAACGAAAGGGAGAGGAGATCCGCGCGACGTTCGAGCTCGCGGATGCGGGCGCCGACCCGATCGCCGCGGAGATCACGCCGGAGATCTTCGACTGGTCGGCGCGCGTCGCGGTCGGCCTCGACCGGCTCGTCGACGACTTCGAGCTGAACGGCCTCACCTATTACTACCGCGGCGTCGGCGGCAACGACGCGGAGCGTGTCGCCGCCGGCCTGATCGTCGGCAACTCACTGCTCACCGCGCGCGGCGTCCCCGCGTCGGGCGAGGGCGACCTGAAGACGAATCTCGCGATGCTGCTGCTCGACCGGCTCGGCGCGGGCGGCTCCTACACCGAGTTCTACGCGCTGGACTTCGACGAGGAGTTCGTGCTGATGGGCCACGACGGCCCCGGGCACCTCGCGATCGCCGAAGGCCGTCCGGTTGCGCGCGCGCTCGAGCTGTACCACGGCAAGGCCGGCGCCGGGCTCTCGATCGAGATGAAGGTGCGGCTCGGGCCGGTGACGATCCTCGGCGTGAGCCAGACCGCCGACGGCCGGCTCAAGCTGCTCGCCGCCGAGGGCGAGTCGATCCCCGGCACGACCTTCCGGATCGGTAACACGAACTCGCGCATCCGCTTCGCGGCGGGGCCGCGCGCGTTCTTCGACGAGTGGTGCTCGCACGGCCCGACGCACCACGTCGCGCTGGGCGTCGGCCGACAGGTCTCGCGGCTACGCAAGGTCGCAGACCTACTCGGCCTCGAGCTCGTCGTCGTCTGACCGGCGCTAGCGGTTCTCGTCCCAGGGCTCGTCCGCGGCGACGCCCATCTGCGCGTTCGTCGACGTCTCGCGGGTCGGGTCGTGGGGGGCGGCTCCGGGCGGCGGCGTCGCGACCGGCTGACCGCCTTCGGCGATCTCCTCGACCGACGACGCCCCGCGGCGGAACCAGCCCTTGACTCGCTCGAGGGAAGACTTCGCGTTCATCGATCCGGTCCTTCCACCGAGACGTGCGCGCGAAACGAGGCGGTTTTACCGCGGCTCGTTCGGGCAACCGAGAGCCTGATGGCGCGTTCGCTCTGGTCGGGGTCGATCACGTTCGGGCTCGTGAACGCGCCGGTCCGCATCTACAGCGCGATCGAGGAGCACCAGGTGCACTTTCACCTCTTGCACCGCAAGGACGACAGCCCGATCGGCTACGAGAAGATCTGCAAGAAGGAGAACCGACCGGTTCCCGACGACGAGATCGTCAAGGGGTTCGAGTATGCGAAGGGCCGGTACGTCTACATGGAGGACGAAGACTTCGAGGCCGCGCGGGTCGAGGGCTACAAGACGATCGAGATCACGGACTTCGTGCCGTACGACGACATCGACCCGATCTTCTTCGCCAAGACGTACTACGTCGGGCCGTCGGAAGGCGCCGAGCAGGTGTACGCGTTGCTCGCCCGCGCGATGGACGAGTCAGGCTTGGCGGCGGTCGCGAAGTTCGTGATGCGCGACCGGCAGCACCTCGGCGTGCTGCGCGTCCGGGATCGCGTGATCATGCTGGAGCAGTTGCACTTCGCCGACGAGGTCCGACCCACGAAAGAGCTTGCGCCGGCCAAGCAGCGGGTCGACTCGAACCAGCTCGAGATGGCCTCGCGGCTGATCGAGTCCTACACGACGACGTGGGACCCGGCGAGGTACGAGGACACCTACCGCAAGGATCTGCTCGCGGTCGTGGAGGCGAAGCGCAAGGGCAAGGACGTCCACGCCGAGGCGGAGACGGGCGAAGAGGAGCCGGCCACCGACCTGATGGCGGCCCTGCGGGAGAGCATCAGAAAGCAATCCGCCGGCGGCTCCAGGCGGCGCCGCTCGCGGCCGCGCAGATCCGATTCGCTGGACGGCCTGTCGAAGGACGAGCTCGCCGAACGCGCGCGGAGGGCCGGCGTGGCCGGCCGGTCGAAGATGACCAAGCGCGAGCTCGTCGCAGCGCTCCGCCGCGCCGCCTGACGCGTGCGTGAAACGCTCGCTTCGCGCTCGCGCAAGCGCCGTCGTCCAGGCTCCGCCCGACGCTGTCTTCGCGTTTCTGTCCGATCTCCGCAACCACTGGCGCCTCGCGAGCCGGAACGTGAGGATCGTCGAGCTCGACGGTGACGCGTCGTCAGGCGGTGGGCGTGTCGTGCTGCACGGGCCGCTGGGTATCTCGCGCGTCGCGCAGACGCGGATCACGCAGGCGGTTGCGCCCACGAAGAGTGTCGGGGGCGTCGTGGAGGGCACCGCTGCGACACCGCACGGAACGTCGCTGCGGGTCGCGTGGAACGTCTCCGCGCTGCCGGCCGGCACGCAGGTCGTGCTCGAGCTCACCGTGGAGCGCGCGCGGATGCTCGACCGGCTGCTGCTCGTGGCGGGCGGCCGGCGCTGGCTGGAACGGCGGCTTCTCGGTCGTGCGGTCGCCGACCTGGCAGACACGGTGAGCTCTCAGCGGCGGTAGTGGCGCGCGAGCTCCGACGCCCAGGTGCGTCCGAGCTGTCGGCCGTGCTCGTTGGACCATTCGCGGAAGCTCGTCGTCGCGGTCGGAGGGCCGCTCGAGACGAGCAGATCGCCTCGCAGTCCGTCGAGCTCGTCGCGCGTGAGCACGACGTCGCGAACGAGCCGGCCCACGATGCTCGAGAGCCTCAGTGCAACGGGCGGGGGAACCGTCACGACGCGCGCGTGCGACCCCACCGCCCGGTGGAGGGCCTCGACGAGCTCGATGAAGCGGTACTGCTCGGGCCCGACCGCGTCGAAGGCCACGTCCCCGTCGGTCGCGCCGGCCTCCGCGAGCAGCGCGGCCAGGTCGTCGACGTAGACCGGCTGGAGCCGGTATTCGCCGCCGCCCGGGGCGAGGAACAGGGGAAGACGTCGGAGCAGCCACGCGACGTTGTTGATCAGGATGTCTTCGAGCCCGAAGATCACGGTCGGCCGCACGATCGCGTACCCGGTGCCGAGCTCGCGCAGCTCGCGCTCGAGCACGGCCTTCCACCGGAAGTACGGCAACGGGGACGACTCGTCGGCATTGGTGATGCTCACGTGCACGATTCGCCCGACGCCCGCGTCCCGCGCTGCGCGGAAGAGTGTTCGGGTGTTGTCGACGGCGCGCTCGTAGCTCACGTCGCCGTGGGTGAAGCGCACCCAGTAGGTGTTGTAGAGCGTGCTCGCGCCGCGCAGCGCCTCGACGAGCCGCTGCGGCTCGTCGAAGGCGAGCGGGTGGACCTCGATCCCGGTCCGGTCCTCGCCGGTAGCCGGCGGCTTGTTGGTCAGCGTGCGGACCGTCCGCCCTTCGGCGATCAGCCGGCGCGTCAGGTAGCGGCCGGTGTAGCCGAACGCGCCCGTGACGACGTCGAGACCCTGAGCGGACATCTGCCGGTTGGTTCCACGGCTGCGCGTCCTGAATCACGGCAGGGTTCGGGCTCGTCGCTCGACGGCCCTGGATATCTCCGCTTCGAAGGTTTAGGTTCGCGATCTATCCGGTGGAGACGGCGGCGATCCGCCCGAAAAGGGGGTCAAGGCAGGCATGTCTCTCGATCAGAAGAGAGCGCGGTGGTTCGGCGTGCTCTACCTCATCACGTTCGTCACGTCGATCCCAGCGCTGGCGTTGTACGAGCCTGCGCTGCGTCATCCAGTGGCCTTCGTCGCGGGCTCGGGAAACGTCAACAAGATCTATTTCGGCGCGCTGTTGGAGCTGTTGCTGATCATCGCGAACATCGGAACGGCAGTCGTGATCGTCCCGATCATGAGACGGCAGTTCGAGGAGCTGTCGATCGGCTACGTGACGGCGCGGATCGTCGAGTCCACGTTCATCCTCGCCGGCATCGTCGCGATGCTCGCGATCACCACGCTCCAGCAAGAGAGTGCGGGCGCGGCCGAAGGAACAGTCGCCTACACGCTCGCCGCGATCAAAGACTGGACATTCCTGCTCGGGCCGGGCTGGATCGTCGGGTGGGGCAACGGGTTGATCCTCGGCTACATGATGTATCGCACCCGGCTCGTGCCGCGGCCGTGGACGTGGCTCGGGCTTGTCGGCGGGCCGCTGATCATCATCTCGGGGACGATCGTGATGTTCGGCGGGAATCCCGCGGACGCCACGCTCAAAGGCCCCGCG
>DATBIC010000036.1:0-8417 GCA_036557145.1 Gaiellaceae bacterium | reverse complement strand
GTGCACGCGCCGGCCGGGCCGCCATGGACCTGGGCAACCGTCAACTGCGAGAACTTCATCCTGCTTCCGACCGGTGAGCAGGAGCGCAGGCTTGAGCAGCTACCGCTGCGCCCGCGCGATCCGGCGCGCCGGATCGAGGACCGAGATCTACCCCTTCTTCAATTTGCCCGTGGTTCGACCACCATACGGGTCAGTGCCCCCGGCAAGAATCGAACTTGCGCACGCGGTTTAGGAAACCGCTGCTCTATCCACTGAGCTACGGGGGCGGAGGCCACCCTTCGGCGTCGCGAGTCTAGCCGCCTCCCTCCGCGCCTCACCTACGCTGGGCTCGTGACGGCGAACGGTCAGCCGACGCGCACGCTCAGCGGCGGGACCGAGATGCCGGTGCTCGGCCTCGGCGTCTGGCAGGCGGCGGCCGGCCGCGAGACCGAGCAGGCGGTCGAGTGGGCGTTCGACGCCGGCTACCGGCACGTCGACACGGCGGCGATGTACCGCAACGAGCGCAGCGTCGGCGCTGCGATTCGGCGGAGCACCGTGCCGCGCGAGGACGTCTTCGTCACGACCAAGCTGATGCCGGGCCGCGCGAGCGCGACGCGCGAGCTCGAGAAGAGCCTCGAGCGCCTCGGCCTCGACTACGTCGACCTCTACCTCATCCACTGGCCGCTCCCGCTCATGAACGGACGCTACTGGCGACAGCTCGAGACGCTCGCCGAACGCGGGCTCGCCCGCGCGATTGGCGTCAGCAACTTCAGCCGCGACCAGCTCGAGTCGCTGACTGCCGGCGGTGCGCAGACGCCGTCCGTCAACCAGGTGCAGTTCAGCCCGTTCCGCTACCGGCGGCGGCTGCTCGAGTACTGCGACGAGCACGGCATCGTGTTCGAGTCCTACAGCCCGCTCGAGCGCGGCCGCGGGCTCGGCGACCCGACGATCGCCGGCGTGGCGGAGCGCACCGGGCGCACGCCCGCCCAGGTGATGCTCCGCTGGGCGATCCAGCACGGGACGATCGTGATCCCGAAGTCGGTCCGCGAGGAGCGGATCCGCTCGAACGCGCAAGTGTTCGACTTCGAGCTCGGCGACGACCACATGCGAATGCTCGACGCGCTCGACCGTACGAACGGCTCCGCCGGCGCCCGCGGCGGCTAAGCTCCGGTTGCTACAGCGGGGTGAGGCTCCCGCCGAACCGCGGCCGAACGCCGCCGATGGCCTCTACCAACTCGAAGTCCGGCTTCCAGGAGGTAGAGAACGGTGAGCGATCTCGCAGTAGCAGCACTTCTTGCAGGGACGATCCTCGTTGCGTCGATGGTGAGCGTCGAGATCGGGCTGTCCGTCGCCCTGATCGAGCTCTTCGCCGGCGTCGTCGTCGGCAACGCGTTCGACCTCGCCGTGCCGTCGTGGCTCGCCTTCCTCGGCTCGTTCGCGGGGATCGTGCTCACGTACCAGGCAGGCGCGGAGGTCGACGTTCCCCAGTTCCGGCGCGAATGGAAAGCGTCGCTCTCGATCGGCCTCGTCTCGTTCTTCGCGCCGTTCGTCGTCGTCGGCCTGCTCGCGTACTACGGCCTCGGGTGGGACCGCCGCCAGGCGGAGATCGGCGGGCTCGCGCTCTCGACCACCAGCCTCGCCGTCGTCTACGCCGTGCTCGTCGAAACCGGCCTCAACCGCGAGCTCGTCGGCAAGCGCCTGATGTCGGCGACGTTCGTCACCGACATCGCAACCGTCACCGGCTTGACGCTGCTGTTCGCCACGCCCACGATCTGGGTCGTGCCGTTCGTCGCCGCGTCGATCGCGCTGATCGTCGGCCTGCCTCGGCTGGCGCCGTGGTTCTTCGGGCGCTACGGGAATCGCGTGATCGAGCCCGAGATCAAGCTCGTGTTCGCGTGCCTGTTCGCCCTGATGTGGCTCGGGATGCGCGCGAACTCACAGGCGGCGCTCCCCGCATTCGTCCTCGGGCTCGTGATGAGCGGCCACTACACGTCTCACCGGCTCGAGCAGGAGCGGCTGCGCGTGGTCGCTTTCGCCTTCCTGACGCCGTTCTTCTTCCTCAAGGGCGGCATGAACGTCTCGGCGGGCGCGCTCTGGGCGAACCTCGGCATCCTCGCGCTGCTCTTCGTCGGGAAGATGATCCCGAAGCTGGGCTGCGTCTATCCGCTGGCGCGCCGCTACACGGCACCGCACGCCATGTTCACGACGCTGCTGATGTCGACTGGCCTGACCTTCGGCACGATCACCTCGCTGTACGGCCTCAGCGCCGGGATCATCGACCGCACGCAGTTCTCGCTGCTGATCGGGGTCGTCGTGCTCTCGGCGATCGTCCCGACCGCGATCGCCCAGCGGCTCTTCCATCCCCACGTGCACGTGCGACCGATCGCACCGATGCCTCCCGCCCCAGCGCCGGCGACGGATTAGGCGGCGACGCGCGTCTCGCCGGCGACGACGACGCGGAGGATCTCGAGCCGGTCGTCGAGCACGACGAGGTCGGCGGCCGAGCCGACGTCGAGCCGACCGGCCGCGGCGCCGATCACCGAGGCCGGCGTCGCGGTGGCGGCGCGCACCGCCTCCTCGAAGGACGCGCCGAGCGCGTGCAGCGCGCGCACCGCTTCGATCATCGTGAGCACGCTGCCGGCGAGCACGCCGTCGGGGCCGCGCACCGCGCCGTCGAGCACCTGGACGTCGAGCGTGCCGAAGCTCGAGTAGGAGCCGTCGGCGCGGCCGGCCGCCGTGATCGCGTCGGTGACGAGCGCGAGCCGCTCGCGCGCCGCGCGCCAGACGACCGCCCCCGTCTCGGGCGCGAGGTGGATGCCGTCGAGGATGACGGCGACGACGACGTCGTCGCGGGCGAGCGCGGCGCCGATGATGCCGGGGTCGCGGTGCCGGAACGGCCGCATCGCGTTGAAGAGATGGGTGACGCTGTGCACGCCGCGGTCGAACGCCGCGTTCGCCTGCTCGGCCGTCGCGTCGCTGTGGCCGAGCGACACGGCAACTCCGCGCACGAGCAGGCGGTCGATCACCTTGCCCGCGCCGGGGAGCTCGGGCGCGAGCGTCATCAGCCGCACCGGCCCGGCGTCGAGCAGGCGGTCGAGCAGCGCCACGTCCGGATCGCGTCGCGCCTCGGCGGCGTGCGTCCCGAGCCGGCTCGGCGACAGGAACGGCCCCTCGAGGTGCATCCCGAGGATGCGCGGCCGGACGCGCTCTCGCGGCACCTCGTGCATCGCCGCGATCAACTGCTCCTCCGGGCTCGTGATGAACGTCGGCAGGTAGGCGGTGACGCCGGTCTCGAGCAGGGCGGCGCCCGCGCGCCGGTACCCCTCGGCGTCGGCATCGAGGAAGTCGACGCCGCCGAAGCCGTTCACCTGGAGGTCGACGAACCCGGGCACGGCGATCCCCTTGCCGTTCGGCGACGAAAGGCCCGTCGCGGTCAGGCGTCCCTCGTCGATCTCGACGTCGCCGGGAACGAGCACGCCGTCCACCAGGCAGGCCTCGACACCGAGCCTCACGGTTCTCTCCGCCTGCGCATCGCCGCAGTGTACGAGTGGTCCGATGGTTTGGTCAATACCAGTTGTCGAAATTGGTTGGTTTCGGGGTTGTCTGCATCCGTTTTGGTCTATACCATCGCAGGCGATGGCGGGGATTCGGCTCGAGCAGGTGACGAAGGCCTTCGGCAGCGTCCGCGCGGTCGACGACGTCACGCTCGAGATCGCCGACGGCGAGTTCCTCGTGCTCGTCGGCCCCTCCGGCTGCGGCAAGTCGACGCTCCTGCGGATGATCGCCGGGCTGGAGGAGGCGACCGACGGCGCGATCCGGATCGGCGACCGCGACGTTACCGACCTCGCGCCGCGCAGCCGCGACGTCGCGATGGTCTTCCAGACGTACGCCCTCTACCCGCACATGACCGTGCGCCAGAATCTCGGCTACGGGCTGAAGGCGCGACGCACGCCGAAGCCGGAGATCACGCGGCGCGTCGACGAGGTGGCGGCACTGCTCGGGCTGAGCGACCTGCTCGAGCGGCGTCCCGCGCAGCTCTCCGGCGGCCAGCGCCAGCGCGTCGCGATGGGGCGCGCGATCGCGCGCGAGCCGCAGGCCTTCCTGCTCGACGAGCCGCTCTCGAACCTCGACGCCAAGCTGCGAGTCGGCATGCGCGCGTCGCTCGCGCAGCTCCACCAGCGCCTGAAAGTGACGACCGTCTACGTGACGCACGACCAGACCGAGGCGATGACGCTCGGCCAGCGGGTCGCGGTAATGCGGGACGGGAAGATCCTCCAGGTCGCCAGCCCGCACGAGCTCTACGCCCGGCCGCGCAGCCTGTTCGTCGCCGCGTTCATCGGCTCGCCGGCGATGAACCTCGTCGACGCGACGCTGGACGGCGACGAGGTGACCTTCGGCCAGTTCCGCGTGGGGCTCCCGCCGGGTGCCCGCCCTGCCGGCGCGGGCAACCGGATCGTGCTCGGGATCAGGCCGGAGAGCTTCGAGGACGCCGCGTTCGCCGACGGCGCCGCCCCGACGATCGACGTCGCCGTCGAGGTGGTCGAGGACCTCGGGTCGGATGCGCACGTCTTCTTCCACGTCGACGCGCCGCCGATTACCGCGGAAACCCTGGAAGCAGCGGCAGACAGCGCCCTCCTCGCCGTGGATCGCGCCCTGTTCGCGGCGCGCGTCGACCCACGGACGGCGGCGCGCCCCGGTGGCGGCATCACGCTGGCGCTCGACCCGTCGCGCTTCTACTTCTTCGACGCCGAGAGCGGCGAGCGGCTCGCGGCCGCCGCGCCCCTCCAGGCGGTCCGGTGACGAAGCAGCGCGAGACGCGGGAGCGCGTGCTCGAGCTGATCGAGCCGCTCGGAGTCGGCGACGCGATCCCGTCCGAGCGCCAGCTCGGAGTCGATCTCGGCGTCTCGCGGCTGACCGTGCGCGCGGCGCTCGACGAGCTCGTGCGGGAGGGCTACCTCGTCCGACGCCGCGGCGCCGGCACGTTCGTCGCCGAGCCGAAGGTGGCGAAGGGCATCGACGTCAGCTCGTTCTCCGACGACATGCGACGGCGCGGCCTGCAGCCGGCCAGCCGCACGCTCGACCTGCGCTCGATCCCCGCCGGCGCGCGGCTGGGCCGCATGCTGCACGTCTCCCCGTCGGAGCCGGTGCTCTCGGTGAAACGCCTTCGCCTCGCCGACGGCGAGCCGATGGCGATCGAGCTGCTGAACGTCCGCGCGTCGCTCGTTCCCGGGCTGACGTCCGCCGACCTCGAGGAGAGCTCGTTCTACGACCTGCTCGCGTCGCGCTACGAGATCGAGATCGTCGGCGGCACGCAGACGGTCGAGCCGACGGTGACGAACGACGAGGAGTCGGCGGCGCTCGGCGTCCCGCTGCACTCGCCGGCGCTGCTCTTCGAGCGTGTGACGCGCTCGGTCACCGGCGATGTCGTCGAGTTCACGACCTCCACCTACCGCGGCGACCGCTACCGGCTCGTGACCGAGCTCGGGATCGGCGGCCGGCTCGCGCAGCCGCACGAACTCGCGCAGGTCTCGCACCCCTGAAGCCGTCGACCAGACCAATCCACGATTGGTATTGACAATTTGGTCACCCTTGTGACACGATCCGCCGAAGTGGCAAGTGGTCTATACCAACCGCGCGGCGCCGAGACCTCTCGCAGCCCCAGGAACGCGATGCGAGGAGAGCGACAGGGCCGCCTGACTCTGGAGGGATCCAGATGAAGAGACGCATCATCGTCGCTCTCGGTCTGGTCGCCGTCCTCGCCGTCGCGCTCGTTGCGACGACGTCGGCCGCGACGAAGAAGACAGCGGCGAACAGCATCACCGTCTGGCTGCAGACGGACGCACAGAGCGGCTGGGCCGACGTCGTCGCGGCCGCCAACCAGCAGTTCCAGTCCGCCAACCCCGGCACCTCGGTGAACGTGCAGTACCAGAGCTGGGGCGATCACCTGCAGAAGTTCGACGCCACCCTCGCGGGCGGCGGCGGGCCGGACGTGATCGAGATGGGGAACACCGAGATGACGAAGTACATGGCGTCTGGTGCCTTCGCCCCGCTCGACAAGTCGCAGTTCGACAACTCAGCGAACTGGCTGCCGGGTCTCGCCGCGTCGGGCCGCTACGGCGGCAAGACGTACGGCGTCCCGTACTACGCCGGCTCGCGTGTCGTCACGTACCGCAAGGACCTGTTCAAGCAGGCGGGGATCTCCGTGCCGGCGACGACCGCGCAGTACGTCTCCGACGCGCAGAAGCTGCTCGCGAAGAACAAGAAGAAGGGCTTCTCGCCCGTCTACCTCGCCGGCACCGACTGGTACGTGGCGATGGGCTTCGTGTTCGACTACGGCGGCGGGATCGCGACGCAGGTGAGTGGGAAGTGGAAGGGCCTGCTCGCCTCGCCGAAGTCGCTCGCCGGCCTGAATGCGTGGAAGAGCTTCTTCCTCTCCACCTCGCGGGCGTCCAAGACGACTGACGAGGCGCACCCGAACCCGTACGACGTCTATGCACAGGGCCAGGCGGCCTCGATGGTCGGCCCGAGCTGGTACACGTGCTGCGTCGGCAAGAAGTTCACGGCCTCGACCGGGCAGTTCGTGATGCCCGGCCACGTCAAGGGCCAGACGATGCCCGGCTTCCTCGGTGGCTCCGACCTCGCCGTCCCGGTGACGAGCTCCAACAAGACGCTCGCCGCCCAGTGGATCAAGGACTTCACCGACACCGCGTCGGAGAAGGCGCTTCAGGCGAAGGGGAACATCCCGAACGCGACCAACCTGCTCGGCTCGAGCGTCAACGAGCGCGCGGCCGCCCGCAGCTGGTTCGTCCCGACGGCCAAGCACTGGGTCGACGTCGAGAACGGCAACATCCTGCGCAACATGCTCGCGCAGATCCTCACCGGCAAGCTGTCCGTCAAGCAGGCGGCTCAGTCGGCCAGCGACAACATCGCATCGGTGCTGAACCAGCCGTAAACCGGTGCACGACACCAGCACTTCCGCTTCCGCCGCCGGGGCCGCATTGCCAAGGCCCCGGCGGCGGAAGCGTTTTTGGGAGCAGACGGCGCGATCGGCAGTTCCCTATGCGCTGATCGTCCCGGTCCTCGTCGTCATCGCGCTCGTCCTCGGCTACCCGCTCTACTGGCTCGCGCGGCTCTCGACCCAGCGCTACGGCCTGTTCGAGCTGATCCAGCATCACGGCGCGTCCGTCGGCTTCGCCAACTACAGCTCGGTCCTGCACGACCAGATCTTCTGGCACACGCTGCTTCGCACCGTCGTCTTCACGGCGGTGAACGTGGGGCTGACGATGGTGCTCGGGCTGTTGATCGCGCTGCTGCTCGTGCGCGTCAGCACGGCGGTGCGGTTGATTCTCAGCTCGGGGCTCGTCCTCGTCTGGTCGATGCCCGTCGTCGTCGCCGTCCAGATCTTCTACTGGATGACGAACTTCCAGAACGGCGTCGTCAACTACCTGCTCACCGCGCTCCACGTCGGCAACTTCGACCAGCACGACTGGTACGCGTCGACGTTCTCGCAGCTGTCCCTCGTCACGGTGCTGATCGTGTGGGGCGCGCTGCCCTTCGTCGCGATCACGCTCTTCGCCGGGCTCGCGCAGGTGCCTCGCGATCTGGTCGAGGCGGCCGAGGTGGACGGCGCCCGCCCCTGGGGCGTCTTCCGCGACATCACGTTCCCGATCATCCGGCCGATCCTCCTGATCCTGACCAGCCTCTCGATCATCTGGGACTTCGGCGTCTTCACCCAGCCCTACCTGCTGATCGGCCAGTCCAAGATCACGCCGGGCAACTACCTGATGAGCATCTACCTCTTCGAGGAGGGCTACTTCAAGACCGACTTCGGGCGCGGCGCCGCGATCTCGATCCTGATGCTCCTGATCGTCGCCGTGCTCAGCGTCTTCTACGTGCGCAAGATGGTGAAGATGGGAACGGCGCAGTGAGCGGCCGCCGGCGCGGGCGCCGCGCGCGGCAGACGGCGTGGAACGCGGTCGGCATCGTCCTGTTCGTCGTGCTCGTCTTCCCGGTGTTCTGGATGGTCTCGACGGCGTTCAAGCCGACCGACGAGATCACGTCGCTGACGCCGACGTGGATCCCCCTCCACCCGACGATCCAGCACTTCACCGACGCGATCCACCGCCCGTACTTCTGGGCCGACGTGAAGAACGCGCTGATCGTCGTGATCGCGACGGTTGCGATCTCGATCGCCCTTGCGTTCCTCGCGGCAATCGCCCTTGCTCGTTACGGATTCAGCGGACGCTGGCTCTTCGTCGCCCTGGTGATCGGCATCCAGATGCTGCCGCAGGCCGGCCTGATCATCCCGCTCTACGTCGTGCTCGCCCGCTACCACCAGGTGAATGCGCTGTCCGGGCTCGTGATCACCTACATGACGTTCGTGCTGCCGTTCTGCGTGTGGATGCTGCGGGGATTCATCATTGGCATCCCGAAGGAGC
>DATBIC010000035.1:0-2594 GCA_036557145.1 Gaiellaceae bacterium | reverse complement strand
TTCGGGATCACGCCCGACCTGCACGTGTTCGGCAAGACGGTCGGCGGCGGCTTCCCGGTCGGCGTCTACGGCGGGCGCCGCGACGTCATGGAGGCGGTCGTGAACCCGCGCGGCGGCGACCCGCACGGCGAGGCCACGATCTTCCAGTCGGGCACCTTCTCCGGGACGCCGCCCGCGATGCGGGCCGGGCTCGTCATGCTCGACCAGCTCGAGCGGACGGACGCGATCGCGGTCGCCGACGCGCGGGCCGACGCGATTCGCGCCGGCTGGCGCACGATCGCCGCCGACCTGCGACTGCCGGTGCAGGTGACCGGGATCAGCTCCTGGCTCGGGCTGACGTTCACCGACCGGGCGATCCGCACGCGGCGCGACGCGCTCACCGCCGACGCGGCCCGCCAGCGAGCCTTCTCGCTCGGGCTGCTCGCGGGAGGCGTCTACCTCGCGCCGTCCCACCCGGGGTTCACGTCGGCGGCGCACAGCGAGGCCGACGTCCAGCACGTGCTCGAGGTGTCCGAACGGGTCCTGTCCGACCTCGAGGCCGCGGCCTGAAGGATCGCCGGATGGCCCCGTGGATCCTGCCGACGCTCGGCTACATCCTCACGCTCGGGCTCGCGGGCGTGACGATCAAGCTCGCGCTGCGGACGATCTCGTGGCAGCAGCTCGTGCTGTGGGTGCCGGTGGTCTACATCGTGTGGGCGATCGTGTTCGCGGTGTTCGGCGGCGCCCGTTTCCCGCTCGGCGCCGGCGGCGGCTGGGCGGCGCTGACGGCGATCTGCGCCTCGTCGGCGCTCATCCTCTTCTTCGTGGCCCTCGACCGCGGCGACGCGAGCAAGGTCGTGCCGGTCGGCTCGGCGTACCCGGTGGTGACGCTGATCGCGTCGGCGATCTTCCTGTCCGAGTCGATCACGCCGATCCGCGTGGTCGGGACGGCGCTCGTCGTCGCGGGCGTCGTGCTGCTCAGCCGCTGAGCGTGGACTTCGCGTCGCCGACGCTCGAGGCGACTCGCGCTCGTCTCCTGGCTCGGTTCGGCGCGCGGGTCGAGCCCTGGTGGGCATCGCTGCCCGCTCTCCTCGCCGAGCTCGAGCGGCGGTGGGAGCTCGCGGTCGGCGACGCCGTGGGGCGCGGGAACACGTCGCTGGTCGTGCGGTGCCGGCGCGCCGACGGGAGCTCGGCGGTCCTGAAGCTCACGCCCGAGGAGGACATCGCGGCTGCGGAGGCGCGGGCGCTTCGGAGCTGGGAGCCGTCCCGCCGCGTGCCGCTCGTGTGGGGTCACGACGCCGCGCTCGGAGCGCTGTTGCTCGAGGCGATCTCCAACGAGGCGCCGCTGTCCGAGCTGAGCACGGCTGTCGAGCTGGACGAGGTTGCGAGCCTCATCGACGCGCTGCACCGCACGGGCGATCCCGTCGGCGTCGAGTCGCTCGCGGAGCGGACCGAGTTCATCTTCGAGCACTGGATCGAGCGCCACCCGCGGCGCGGCGCATTGGTCACGCGCGCCGTCCCGGTCGAGCGCCTTCGACGGGGACGCGGGCTGGCGCGCGAGCTCGTCGCGGATCCCGCCGAGCCCGTCCTGCTGCACGGCGACCTCCACGCGGGCAACGTCCTGGACGGCGGACCGGCGCGCGGGCTGGTCGCCATCGATCCCCGGCCGTGTGCAGGGGACGCGGCCGTCGACGCCGTGGACTGGGTGTTCTGGGCGGTCGACGACCCGCGCGCCTGGGAGCCGCGCTGCCGCGGCCTGGCGTCGGCGCTCGGCCTCGAGCACGAGCGCCTGTGGGCGTGGTGCCGTGCGTTCGCCGCGATGCTGGCCGCGAGCAGAGCGGCCGCAGGCGCCCCCGCAGAGGAGATCGCGGCGCTGCTCGAGCTCGCCCCCTAGGGGCTGGGCGGAGCGCAGCCCTTCTGCTGCTCGGTCTGCGCGGCGACGGTTGCCAGGCGCACGACGATCGTGTTGAACCGCGCTGCGCTGTCGGCGTGGCCGAGCGACTTGATGCCGGTGGCGCGGTAGTTCAGCTTGCCGGTCGGGATCAGGTCGAACCTGCGGACGACGCCGTCGCTCGAGCGCGCGATCACGAGGAAGCGGTCGTAGAGCCTCTTCACGTGACTCGCAGAAGTCCACTCGCAGTGCACGGTCCCGCCCCGGCCGATGCAGAACGACTGCTCGACCCCGAATGTGCGGCCGTCGTTGATCTGCATGCCGAACTGGTGGAGCCGGCTCTTGCACAGTCCCGGCGACCAGAACCAGTCCGCCGCGCGCGCGGTGCCGGCGACCGCCGCCGCAGAGGCGATCGCAGCCGCGACGACCAGGATGCGAAGCGTGGTGCTCATGGGTTCCCCTTGCCTGCGCTTGCCTTACCGGAGCGAGTCTATTCGAGCGACTCGAACGCCTTGCGGAGGTCGCCGAGCGTGATGCCGCCGTCCACGAGCAGCACCTGGCCGGTGACGTAGCGGGCTGCGTCGGACGCGAGGAAGAGCACGACCTCGGCGATGTCGGCCGGCTCGCCGATCCTTCCGAGCGGGATGTACGGCACCGCGAGCTGCAGGCCTTCCGGGCCGACCGAGTGCTCGCGCGAGGTCGACTGCGCGGTCTCGACGAACCC
>DATBIC010000034.1:0-4674 GCA_036557145.1 Gaiellaceae bacterium | reverse complement strand
GCGACGCCTCAGGCAGCCGCGCCGGCCGGGATCGTCTGCGCGATCTTCGCCACCAGGTCGACGAGCCGGCACGAGTAGCCCCACTCGTTGTCGTACCAGCCGAACACCTTGACGAGGTTCCCGTTCGCCATCGTCAGGTCGCTGTCGAAGATGCACGAGAACGGCGACTGCTGGATGTCGGTCGACACCAGAGGCTCGTCGGAGAACCGCAGGATTCCCTCGTAGCGGCCGGTGTCCGCGTTCGAGCGGTACGCGTCGTTCACCTCGTCCACGGTGACGTCGCGGCCGACGCGGCAGACGAGATCCACGACCGAGCCCGTGGGAACCGGCGCGCGCATCGACATCCCGTCGACCTTGCCCTTGAGGTCGGGCATGACGATCCCGATTGCGCGCGCGGCTCCGGTCGACGTCGGGATCAGGTTGATCGCGGCGGCGCGTGCCCGGCGCAGGTCGCTGTGCGGGAGGTCGAGGATCTTCTGGTCGTTCGTATACGCGTGGATGGTGGTCATGAAGCCTTGCTCGATCGTGAACGCGTCGTGCAACACCTTCGCCATCGGCGCCACGCAGTTGGTCGTGCAGGACGCGTTCGAGATGATCCGGTGCTGCTCGGGGTCGAACTGGTCGTCGTTCACGCCGAGCACGAGCGTGATGTCCGGATCGGTCGCGGGGGCCGAGATGAGCACCGTCTTCGCGCCGGCGTCGAGGTGCTTCTGCGCGCCGTCGCGCTTCGTGAAGAAGCCGGTCGACTCGATCGCGATGTCCACGTCGAGCTCGCGCCACGGCAGGCCCGCGGGGTCGCGCTCGGCCAGCACCTTGAGCTCGTGCTCGCCTACGCGGATGACGCCGTCGTCCACCTCGACGTCCTGTCCGAGCGGCCCGACCGTCGAGTCGTACTTGAGCAGGTGACCCATCGTCTTCGCGTCGCCGAGATCGTTGATCGCGACGATCTCGAAGTCGCCGCCACGCTGCAGGTACGAGCGAAAGAAGTTCCGTCCGATCCGCCCGAATCCGTTGATGCCCACGCGCACCTTCGCCATTGCAAGCCTCCAATTCGCGAGTCGAAAGCGAGTCTAAAGGCGCGAGTAGAGGCGGGCCGGAGGGGAAGCTCCGAGGACGACCTCCCCCTCCGGTTGAACCACGCTCAGGACCGTGGCGACGGACGGGGTCTGAATCCGTCACCGGACGAGCACGGACCCGCCGTTGCGAGTATGACCGAGCCGCGTTCGAGAAGGCTAGAGGACTTGCAACTCATAGTCATCGGTCTGCGATCTGCTGCAGGCGGCGGAAGCGGCGGAACGCAGCCGACTTCGTGGTCGGCGGTCGACACCTCAGCGCGAGCTCGCGCAGGGACAGTGTGGGATGCCGCAACCGCAGCTGGGCGAGCTCGCGCAGCGCCGGCGGAAGGCGCTCGAGCGTGCCGTCGGCCTGGAGCGTGCGGACGGCTTCGAGCTGCACGTGGGCGGCGCGGCTCGCCCGGACGAGGTTCGCGTGGTCCGCGTTCGCCAGCCGGTTCGCGCCCGCGCGTGTCGCAGCCACGACCGCGTGTTCCTGGAGGGCGAGAACCACGTCGGACGCACCCGTCAGGCCGAGCACGTCGGCGATCGTCTCCGCTCCCTTCGCGTACGCGACCACGTGGCGGCCCCGGTCGGCGACGGCGAGCGGCGTGCCCTCGGCGGCGGCGACCGACGCGAGGAAGCGTGCGCCCGATTCGGTCGCCGTCCGGACCTCCAGGTGCGGGTCGCGCGGGCCGCTGAGGGAGCCGCCCGCGAGCAGCGCCCCGCGCAGGTACGCGCCGCGGCAGCACGATCTCCCGACGACGCGCTTCGGAGGGCGCTCGAGGGGGCGGCCGGCCGCGTCGAGCACGCCGGCCTCGCGCAGGACGGCACGTGCGTGGTCGTCGCCCTCGACGCGCAGCTGGTAGCGGGTCGCGCGGTCGAACGCGCGCTGGCGGTACGTCCGGATCTCGGCCGCGAGGCCGAAGGCGCGGACGAGGATGAAGGCGCGTCGCGCGACCGACGAGCTTCCGACGTCGAGGTGCACCGAGAGCTCGCCGCGCCCGCGGAGGTTGACGCTCCCCGCGGCGTGAAAGAGGCCCGAGAGCTCGGCGAGGCGGTCGCAGCGGCGCCGCGGCGCGATGGCCGCGAGCTCGTTGCGGAGGTCGTCAGAGAGCGACACCCTCGAGTGCGAGCAGCCGGCGCTTGTAGTCGAGGCCGAACGCGCCGTACGAGCCGAGGCCGTCGGCCGACACGACGCGGTGGCAGGGGACGAACAGGCCCAGCCGGTTGCGCGCGCAGAAGCTCCCGGCCGCCCGCGCCGCGCCGGGCGCGCCTGCGAGGGCTGCGAGCTCGCCGTACGTGACCACCTCGCCGCGCGGCACGGCCCGCAGCGCCCGAGCGCACGACTCGAGGAACGCGGTCCCGTACTCGAGGTCGAGCTCCACGTCGTCGAAGTCCACCGCCGCGCCCGCGAAGTAGGAGCGCAGCCTCGCGAGAAGTTCCACTTCCGGCGCGCTTCCGTCACACCCGCGTGCGCCCGCGCGTGCGACGCTGTTTGCAGGGGGCGTCTCGGCCCCCTTGGGCCGGTTCGACTCATGCTGACGCTTCGGGTCAGCGGCGCCGACGGACGCACGAGCGGAGCCCGCGCGCCCTGGCGTCGGCATCGCAAGCGATGCCTTCGGAGCACGTGGGAACGGAAGCTCGTGCCAGACGACGAGGCCGTCCTCCAGCCACAGCTCCCCCACGCCCCAGCCCTCGGCCTCGTAGGTCAGGCACCGGACGGCCATGGCCCAAAACGTACCGCGCTCGGCCGTCGCCGCAGCGCCGTCCGGACCGATCTAGACTCGATCCCCATGAGCACCCATGGCCTCTTCCGCGTCCCCGAGCCCTACAACGAACCCGTCAAGAACTACGCGCCCGGCTCCCCCGAGCGGGAGGAGCTGCGGCGGCGGCTCGACGACCTCGAGTCGGATCAGATCGACATCCCGCTCGTGATCGGCGGCGAGGAGATCCGCACCGGCAACACCTTCGAGGCTGTCATGCCGCACCGACGTCACCACGTCCTCGCGACCGTCCACAAGGCGGGAGCGCCCGAGGTCGAGCGGGCGGCCAAGGCCGCCGCCGAGGCGTGGCACGACTGGTCGCGCACGCCGTGGGAGGACCGCGCTGCCGTTCTCCTGCGCGCAGCCGACCTGCTCACCGGGCCGTGGCGGTCGACGCTCAACGCGGCCACGATGATGGGCCAGTCGAAGACCGCGCACCAGGCCGAGATCGACTCGGCCTGCGAGCTCGCCGACTTCTGGCGCTTCAACGTGCGGTACATGACGCAGATCTACGAGGAGCAGCCGATCTCGTCGCCGGGCGTCTGGAACCGGCTCGAATATCGGCCGCTCGAGGGCTACGTCTTCGCCGTGACGCCGTTCAACTTCACGGCGATCGCGGGCAACCTCCCCACGTCGGCGGCGCTCATGGGCAACACGGTCCTCTGGAAGCCGGCCTCGACGGCGGTGTTCTCGGCCTGGTGGCTGGTGAAGCTCTACGAGGAAGCTGGCCTGCCGCCCGGCGTCATCAACTTCCTCCCCGGCGACGGCTCGCGCGTGGGCGATCCGGCGCTCGCCAGCCCCGACCTCGCCGGCATCCATTTCACGGGCTCGACTCCGGTGTTCCAGTCGATGTGGAAGACGGTCGGCGACAACATCGACTCGTACCGCAACTACCCGCGCATCGTGGGCGAGACCGGCGGCAAGGACTTCATCGTCGCGCATCCCAGCGCGGACGTCGACGCGGTGGCGACGGCGATCGTGCGCGGGTCGTTCGAGTACCAGGGTCAGAAGTGCTCGGCCGCGTCGCGCGTGTTCGCGCCGTCGAGCCTGTGGCCGGAGCTGCGCGAGCGGCTCGTGGAGCAGGTGTCCGAGCTCAGCATGGGCGATGTCAGCGACTTCGGGAACTTCATGGGCGCGGTCATCGACGGCAAGTCGTTCCAGACCCAGAAGCAGGCGATCGACGAGGCGCAGGCGGGCAACGGCAAGGCGCGCGTGCTCGTGGGCGGCGGCGTCGACGACGAGGACGGCTGGTTCGTGCGGCCGACCGTGATCGAGACGAGCGACCCGGACTTCCGGACGATGAAGGAGGAGCTGTTCGGCCCGGTCGTCACGACGTTCGTCTACGACGACGATCGGTACGACGAGGCGCTCGACCTCATCGACCAGGGCACGTCGTACGGGCTCACCGGCGCGGTGTTCGCGCGGGAGCGCTCGGCCGTCGACCTCGCGCAGGAGAAGCTCCGGTACGCCGCGGGCAACTTCTACGTCAACGACAAGCCGACCGGCGCCGTGGTGGGCCAGCAGCCGTTCGGCGGCGCGCGCGCCTCGGGCACGAACGACAAGGCCGGCTCGATGTGGAACCTCATCCGCTGGGTGTCGCCGCGCACGATCAAGGAGACGTTCACGCCGGCGACCGACTACCGGTATCCGTTCATGCAGCCGGAGTCGGAGGAGATCGGGGCGCGCGACGCTTCGAGCTAGGGGGCGCCGCCGCGGCGGCGCCCCCGAAGCACGCTCAGGACTTCCAGCCGCTGACCGCGATGTAGCGCGCGGCCGCGCCGTTCGGGTGGACGAACACGATCGGCGCCAGGCACGTCGCGGGCAACGTCACCTTCGCCTCGATCTCGGCATCCCCG
>DATBIC010000033.1:0-2924 GCA_036557145.1 Gaiellaceae bacterium | reverse complement strand
ATCGACGTCTTCGTCGAGCCGCTCGAGTGAGCCTGTTCGACGAGGTGCGGCGGCTGCTCGCGGCGGGCGAGCACGCAGTCATCTTCACCGTCATCGAAGGCGAGCCGCTGGGGGCGAAGCTCGTGGTCGGCGACGACGGCGGGATCGTCAGCGGCGACGCGCCGGGCGAGTTGGCCGAGCAGGCGGACGCCCTGATCCGCGGTGGGCACAGCCGCGTCCTCGAGTTCGAGGGGCGGCGGGTGTTCGCCGAGGTGCTCGGGCCGCCGCCGCGCCTGCTCGTGTTCGGCGCGGTCGACACCGCGGAGGCGCTCTGCGCCGCTGCGAAGGCGCTGGGCTGGACGACGATCGTCGCCGACGCGCGCGGCCGCTTCGCGACGCCCGATCGCCTGCCGAGCGCCGACGAGATCGTGGTCGCGTGGCCGGAGGAAGTGCTCGCGCGCGTTCGGCCCGATCACGCGACGTCGGTGGTCGTGCTCACGCACGACGACAAGTTCGACGTCCCGGCTCTCGTGGGGGCGCTGGCGACCGACGCCGCCTACATCGGCGCGCTCGGCTCCCGCCGCAACCAGACCCGCCGCCGCGAGAAGCTGATCGAGGCGGGGGTCGAGGAGGCGCAGCTCGACCGGATCTCCGGCCCGTGCGGCCTCGACATTGGTGCCGACACCCCGGCCGAGACGGCCGTGTCGATCCTGGCCGAGATCATGGCGGTCAAGGCGGGCCGCTCCGGCGGGCCGCTGCGCGAGGCGACGACGCGCATCCACGTGGAGCGCGAGCCCGAGACGGCGCCCGCTTCGTAGCGAATCTGGGGGCACCCCCACCCTCAATGGGTGGGGCTTTCACCCGCCTCCCTCGAGGTCGACAGTATCGAGAAAGGACGCGCGTGTCCGTGCCGATTGTGCGCCGATTGTGTGACTTTCGGACGGCGATCGCCGGCGTCGCGAGCGGCCCCACCGGTCGTCCGGTCGGATTTGATCAATCCTCATTTGCAAGCAGCTTCGGCGTCCCCATAGGATTGCCGCGGTGCTCCTCCGCGAGGTCGAATACGTGCGGCCGGCGACCGTCCAGGAGGCGGTTCGCCATCTCGGGGAGCACGACGGGGCTCGCGCGCTCGCGGGCGGGCAGACGCTCGTCAACGTGATGAAGGCGCGGGCCGCGTCGCCCGACGTCCTCGTCGACCTCAACCGGCTGCCCGAGCTGAAGGGGATCGACCTCGCAGCGGACGGCACCCTCGCGATCGGCGCGATGGCGACGTACACGGAGATCATCGAAGCGGCGGAGGCGAGGGCGCGGCCCATCCTCGCCGAGGTGTGCGAGGCGATCGCGGACGTGCAGGTGCGGAACCGCGGGACGCTCGGCGGCAACGTGTGCTCGAACGACCCGACGAACCATCTGCCGCCGCTGATGGTGGCGCTCGGCGCCACGATGACCATCCTCGGCGCGGACGGCGAGCGCACGGTCCCGGCGGAGGAGTTCTTCCTCGGCGTCTACATGACTGCCGTCGGTCCGGGCGAGCTGCTGACCTCGATCTCGATCCCGCCGGGTCGCCACGACGGGTTCGCCTCCGTCACGATCGGCAAGGACGGCACCTGCATCGTGAACGCTGCCGCGTCGCTGAACGGCGGCCCGCGCGTCGCGATCGGGTGCGTGGCCGCGACGCCGGTGCTCGTCGAGCCGACCGCTCCCGATGCGGACGCGGTGCGCGAGGCGGTTCGCGCCGCGAGGCTCGACCCGCCGTCGGACGTCCACGCCTCGGCCGAGTACCGGCGCGAGATCGCCGAGGTGCTGGCCGTCCGCGCGGTCGACCAGGCAGCCACGAGAGCGAGGAGCTGAATGGAGGCAAGCGCCGCCGTCCGGCCGAGCCAGACGATCTCGGTCGAGGTGAACGGCACCACGTACGAGCGCGAGGTCGAGGCGCGGCGGCTGCTGATCCACTTCCTCCGCGACGACCTCGACCTCACCGGCAGCCACGTCGGCTGCGACACCGGTAACTGCGGCGCGTGCTCGATCCTGCTCGACGGCACGCTCGTGAAGAGCTGCATGCTCCTGGCCGTTCAGGCCGACGGCGCCTCGATCCGCACGGTCGAGTCGCTCGCCGAGGAGGACGCCCTCGCGCCGCTGCAGCAGGCGTTCAGCGACCACCACGCGCTCCAGTGCGGCTACTGCACGCCCGGGATGCTGATGAGCGCGACGTATCTGCTCGAGCGCAACCCGCGGCCGAGCGAGGCCGAGATCCGCAAGGGACTGCAGGGCAACATCTGCCGATGCACCGGCTACGTGAACATCGTCAGGGCCATCCAGGCCGCGTCCGGACAGGAGGTGTCGGAGTGAGCGAAGTCACCGTCGAGACCGAGGCGCCTCCGGTCAAGGCGCCCGCGCGGCGGTGGCAGGGCGAGAGCGTCCCGCGCAAGGAGGACAGGCGGCTCGTCCAGGGCGAGGGCGTGTTCTTCGACGACGTCAAGCGGCACGGGATGGGTTTCGTCCACTTCGTTCGCTCGCCCTACGCGCACGCCAAGATCCGCTCCATCGACGTCTCGAAGGCGCTCGAGCTGGGCGGGGTGTACGGCACGCTCACCGGCGACGAGGTCGCGATCCTGACCGACCCGTTCTTCGAGCTCTCGGTGCCGCCCGGCGCGCACATCAAGGACTACGCGCTCGCGGTCGGCAAGGTGCGACACGTCGGCGAGCCTGTGGCAGCCGTCGTCGCGTCGTCGCGCGAGCTGGCGCGCGACGCGGCCGAGCTGGTCGAGGTCGAGTACGACCCGCTTCCCGTCGTGACGACGGCGGAGGCTGCCTCGGCCGACGAGGTCGTGCTCCACGACGACGCCGGCTCCAACGAGGTGTGGAGCGGCGTGTTCGACTGGGGCGACTTCGACGCGGCGATGGCCGAGGCCGACCACGTCGTGAAGATCGAGCGCCTCCAGTTC
>DATBIC010000032.1:0-31287 GCA_036557145.1 Gaiellaceae bacterium | reverse complement strand
CGTCGCCGCCCGATCGGTTCGGTCCGGCTCGAGGGCGGCGACGAGATGCCTCGACGCCGGCCCCGGTCCAGGCGAGGACCGGCGCGGAGCCTGCGGCACCCGCGCCGGTCGTGCCCAAGGGGTCAGGCGTGTGCGCGCAGCGCGGCGAGCAGTTCCTGGTGGCGCCGCTCCTCGTCGCTGAGGACCTCTTCCTCCGGCCTTCCCTGGCGGCGGGCCTTGATCATGTTCACCGGCTTGACGATGAAGAAGAAGACGGCTGCGGCGATCGTCACGAACTGGATCGCGGCGGTGATGAACGCGCCGTAGAAGAACTTCGAGTTGTGGATCGTGAAGGTGAGGTTGCTGAAGTCGGTCTTGCCGAAGATCGCGCCGATGACCGGCATGACCAGGTCGGCGACGAACGCGTTCAGGAGGGCGGCGAACGCGACGCCCATCACGAACGCGACGGCCAGTTCGATCAGGTTCCCCCTGATCAGAAAGTCCTTGAACTCCTTGAGCATGACGCCTCCCTCGCTGTCGGATCGGAGCTTTCGGCGGCTCGGACGCGCGGATCCTGACGGAGGCGAAAAGTGCCGTCAAACGAGACGGCCGGGGAGGGGCGTCGCGGCGCGCCCCTCCCGCGGTGTGAGAGCCGTCACGTGACGGTGAAGTGGCCGAACATCTCGGCCTCGTGCGGCGGGCAGAAGTACTTGTACTTCCCGGCCGCGAGCGTGACGGTGACGAACTTCGTGCCCACGAACGGCACGGTCGTGAAGTCCTTCGCGAAGCCGCGCGGCCCGTCCAGCGAGAACGCATGGATGCTCGCCTTGTCGTGGATCAGGAACGTGTACTTCCCTGCCTTCAAGGTCTTCACGACCTTGTTGCCCTCTTTGAGCGAGATCGTGAAGCCCGGCCCCACGGTCCCGACGAGGGTCGGCGTTGCGGTCGAGCGCCCGGACGCCGATGCCGTCGTGATCGCGGCACCGATCGTCGCGAGCGCGATCGCGAGAGCTCGGGTGCGGCGCATGAGTCGAAACCCCTTTCTGTCGTTGCACGCTCCTACGTGCCTCGAGCGACCTCCGGATTCCGAGCGAGGCGAAGCGCTGTATGGTCAGCGCCGCATCGTTTCCCGTTTTCACGAAGAGGGGGTAGGCATGAGTGGTATCAGGGCCCTCCGGCGCCGGCCGGCGCTGACCGTTGGGCTTCTCTGCGCGATCGTCGTCTCGGTCACCGCCGCGTTCGCGCTCGCGGCCGGGCCGGCGATCCAGACGACCACGCCGAAGTCGGCGGACGACATCACCAACCTGGACGTCCTGCGCCAGCAGATCAGGAACTACTACGGGGATCCGCTGGGGACGGGCGTCTTCTCACCGGACAGCAACTATGCGAAGGAGGCCGAGACGGTCGCGAACTCGTCGCGGTTCACGCTCTTCGGCCGCACGTTCTCGCACGTCTCGCACACGAAGGCGATCATCCTCGACGTCGACGACACCACCCTGGCGACGTGGAACTACGAGATCGCCAGCAACTGGGCGTACAACCCGACCACGAACGGCCAGTACGTGACGAGCCAGCTGTTCCCGCCGGTGCCCGGGATGGTCGACCTCGTCAGGGATGCAGCCCGCGTCGGCTACTCGATCATCTTCCTGACCGGCCGGCCCGCGACCCAGGAAGCCGCGACGCTCGGCAACCTGACCAGGGACGGCATCGGCGTCGACGCCGGCTATCCGCAGCCGTCGACGTTGAGCGACGGTGAGGACGGCCTCTTCACCAAGCCTGCGGTCGCGGACTATCCGGACTACCTGAAGGCCGCGTGCGCGGGCGATCCGAACGGCTCCTGCACGACCTCGCACTACAAGACCGCGGTGCGTGCCCACATCGAGTCGCTCGGCTACGACATCGTCGCGAACTTCGGCGATCAGTTCAGCGACCTGGTCGGCGGGTACGCCGACCACACCTACAAGCTGCCGAACCCGAACTACTTCTTGCCGTAGGCGAGCGTTCGTCCGGCGGGCTGCAGCACGCGTGCGGCCCGCCGGAACGGGCGGCCGCGGCTGAACGTCCGCAGGACGGGAAGCTCGTGCGCCAGACAGAGCTCGCCCATCGTCAGTGTCGAGCACCCGGGATGGGCGCACGTGCGGAGGAGCGCGTGGGGCACCCCCCGAAGATACCCCGGCCCAGGCCGGATAAACGTGCTCACTCCGACCGGGGCTCCGGCTCGAGGCGCGGAACGACCAAGCCCGCCTCGAACGCGGCGATCACCGCCTGCACGCGGTCGCGTACGCCGAGCTTCCGCAGGATGCTCGACACGTGGGTCTTGACCGTCGTCTCGCCGAGGTAGAGGCGCGAGGCGATCTCGGCGTTCGACAGCCCACCCGCGAGCAGGCGCAGGATCTCCAGCTCGCGCGGCGTCATCGTCGCGAACGCACGGTCGTCGATCGCCGGCTGCCGGGGCGCACCGTCGGCGAAGCGGTCGAGCAGCCGCTGCGTCACCGTCGGGCCGAGCAGCGCGTTGCCGTCCGCGATCAGACGTATTGCATCGATCAGCTCGCGTGGACGCACGTCTTTGAGCAGGAAGCCGCTCGCGCCGGCCCGTATCGCCTCGTAGACGTGCTCGTCGAGGTCGAACGTCGTGAGCACGAGCACGCGTGCGCTGCTTTCGCCGGCGACGATCAGCCGGGTGGCCTCGATCCCGTCGAGGACCGGCATCCGGACGTCCATCAGGATCACGTCGGGATCGCACTCGGCTGCGAGCGCGACCGCCTGCCGGCCGTCCTCGGCCTCACCGACGACGGTGATGTCGGAGCGCGTCTCCAGGATCAGCCGGAATCCGCTCCGCACGAGCGCCTGATCGTCGGCGATCAGGACGCTGACGGTCACGGCTCGTCGTCGAGCGGGATGCGCGCCGTCACCAGGTAGCCCCCGGTCGCCGGCGAGCGGGCCTCGACGAGCCCGCCGAGGATCGCCGCGCGCTCGCGCATTCCCGTCAGGCCGTTGCCCGGCCGGCTCTGCGCCTCGTCGCCGCGGCCGTCGTCGCGGATCTGGAGGCGCAGCTCGTCGCCGTAGCGGACGCTGACGCGGGCGTGCCGGGCGTCTGCGTGCTTGAGCGTGTTCGTCAACGCTTCCTGGATGATCCGGAAGGCCGAGAGGTCGACGGTCGCGGGCAGCGGCTGCCGCCGCCCTTCGATCTCGAGCGCGACGTCGAGGCCGGTCGCGCGCACCTGGTCGATCAGACCGTCCAGCTCCGCGAGGCCCGGCTGCGGGTCGTAGGCGGTGTCCTCCTGCAGCACGCCGAGCACGCGGCGCAGGTCGGCGAGCGCGGTCCGGGCGGCTGCGTCGATCGCGCGGATCGGCGGCCGCGCAAGTGCCGGGTCGAGCTCGAACACCTCCTCGGCTGCACCGGCCTGCACGACGATCACGCTGAGCGCGTGCGCGATGACGTCGTGCAGCTCACGGGCGATGCGCGCCTGCTCTTCGGCGACGACGCGGCGCGCCTCGGATGCGCGCTCGCGCTCGAGCCGGTCCGCCTTCAACTCGATCTCGCGCACGTAGGCCCGCCGTGCGCCGATCGCGTCGCCGAGCAGCCAGGCCGCAACCAGGAACACGACGTGGAACGCCGTGCTGCCGAACTCGTCGTCACCGTGCGCGATCGTCAATGCCATCGCCACGACGCCGATCGCGCCGAGGCCGACGGTGCGCCTTGCCGGCGCCGATCCCGACGCGGCCAGGGTGTACAGCGACAGGGCCAGCTGGAGCGGAGGGAGCGCCGAGCCGAGTGCGAAGACGGCGACGGCGGCGAGGCTCGAGACGACGACGGCGGTCAGCGGCGCCTGCCGCCGCCGCAGAAGCGGCAGGGAGCCGAGCGTGACGAACAGCGCGCACGCGATCGGGTGGGGGCCGCGGGCCGCGACAGCGACGGTCGGGAGCCAGAGCGCGAAGGCGAGGCCGAGGTCGGCGGCCAGCGGGCGCCGGTGCAGCCAGCTCCAGATCATCGAACGGTCACGGTAGCCGCGACGCGATCAGGCGTCGCGCCGCACGAGCACGATCGCGGCGAGCACGAGCGCGAGCGCGCAGTAGCCGGCGAAGAGCGCCAGCCCCGGTCCCGGCGCCAGGCTATGCGCGCCGTGCGTGAGGGAGAAGATCGACCGCCCGGCGGAGTCCGGGATGTACGGCGAGATCGCGTCGTTCCAGCTCGACGGCAGGATGTCGAGCAGCGGCGGGATCACGAAGAAGATCGCGGCGAAGACCGCGATCCCGCCGGCGGTGTTGCGCACGATCGCGCCGAGCGCGAGCGTGAAGACGCCGAGCAGCATCAGGTACACCGCGCCGCCGACGACGGCACGGGCGACGCCCCCGTGCGCGATCGAGATCTGCAGGATGTCGTGCTTCGAGAGGATCGCCTGGCTCGCGAAGAAGGCGATGAAGACCGACGGCAGCATCAACGCGAAGGTGACGAACGCGAACACGCCCACCTTGGCCCAGAGCACGGGCAGGCGTTTCGGAACGGCCGTCAGGCTGGCGCGGATCATCCCCGTCGAGTACTCGCCCGTGATCACCAGCACCCCGAGCACGCCGATCGCGAGCTGCGAGAGGTTCACCCCGGCGAGCGCGATGTCGAGCGGGTGCCGGTCGGCGCGCTCGTGCGGGCTCATCCCGCCCCAGTGCGACGACGTCACCGCCGCGAACAGCAGCGGCAGGCCGATCGTCAGCAGCACCGCCACGAGCAGCGACCAGCGCGTCGAGCGGAGCGAGAAGAGCTTGGTCCACTCGGAGCGGACGACGCGCGCCTGCGTGACGCGCCCGTGCGCCGGGAGCGGCGGGACGGCGACGGCGTCGGTCACCGCGCTCATGCGGCCTCCGACCCGGTGAGCTCGCCGGTCCTGAACTCGACGTCGTCCCGCGTCATCTCCATGAACGCCTGCTCGAGCGACACGCGCTGCGGCGTCAGCTCGTGCAGGGCGATGCCGTTCGCGGCCGCGGTCTCGCCGATCTGCTCCGCGGTCAGGCCCTGCACCTCGAGCAGCCCGGGAGCGAGCGAGACGACGGTGACGCCCGCGTCGGCGACGCGGTCGCGCAGCTCCGCGGCCCGGGGCGAGCGGACGCGGACGACGTCGCCGGATGCCTGGCGCACGAGCTCCTCGACGCTCGCGTCGGCGATCAGCTTGCCGCGCCCGATCACGATCAGGTGATCGGCGGTCAGCGCCATCTCGCTCATCAGGTGCGAGGACACGAAGACTGCGCGCCCCTGGCCGGCGAGCTCCTTGAGCAGGTGCCTGATCCACTGGATCCCTTCCGGGTCGAGCCCGTTGACGGGCTCGTCGAGCATGATCGTGTGCGGGTCGCCGAGCAGCGCCGCCGCGATCCCGAGGCGCTGGCCCATGCCGAGCGAGAACTGCCCCGCGCGCTTGCGCGCGACGTCGTGCAGCCCGACGAGGTCGACGAGCTCGTCGACGCGGCGTCGCGGCAGGCCGTGCGTCTGCGCCAGCGCGAGCAGGTGGTTGTACGCCGAGCGCCCGGTGTGGACCGACCGCGCCTCGAGCAGCGCGCCGACCTCGTGCAGCGGCGCGGCGTGGTCGCGGTAGTGCTTGCCGTTGACGAGCACGTCACCGGAGGTCGGCGCGTCGAGGCCGAGGATCAGCCGCATCGTCGTCGACTTGCCCGACCCGTTCGGCCCGAGAAAGCCGGTGACCACGCCCGGCTGCACGGTGAACGAGAGGCCGTCGACGGCCCGCTTGCGCCCGTAGTCCTTGGTGAGCCCGGCGGCTTCGATCATGGCGGCCACCGTAGCGGCGGCCTGCTCGGCCGTTCGACCGAACGTCCTCCTTCGAAAGGATGAACCGGCGGACCGGCAGCGGTTCGCTAGGTTCACGCGATGAGCCACGCGTCGCCCGATCGCGTCCATCCGCGCGTCACCCTCTCGGTGCTCGCGATCGCCGGCCTCGCGTACGCGGTGCTGAGCTCGGCGGTCGTCCCGGCGCTGCCGACGATCCAGCACGACCTCGGCGCGACCGAGACCGGGATCACCTGGGTGCTGACCGGCTACCTGCTGTCGGCCTCGGTCGGGACGGCGATCCTCGGGCGGCTCGGCGACGCCTACGGCAAGGAGCGCGTCCTCGTCTGGACGCTCGTGCTGCTCGGGGCCGGCACGCTGCTCGCGGCGGTCTCGCACTCGCTCGCCCTGCTGATCGTCGCACGCGTGATCCAGGGCGTCGGCGGCGGAATCTTCCCGCTCTCGTTCGGCATCGTCCGCGACGAGTTCCCCGGCGAGCAGGTGGCGGGCAGCATCGGCCTGCTCTCCGCCATCCTCGGCATCGGCGCCGGTGTCGGCATCGTCGTCGGCGGGCTGATCGTCGAGCACCTCAGCTGGCAGTGGCTGTTCTGGTTCCCGCTCCTCGTGATCGTCGCCGCCGCGTTCTGCACGTGGCGCTTCGTGCCGGAGTCGCCGGTGCGCATCCCCGGCCGTCCGAGCTGGCTCGCGGCGGCGCTGATGAGCGTCGGCGTCTCGACGGTGCTGATCGCCGTCAGCCAGACGACGGCGTGGGGCTGGGGGTCGCCGCGCACGCTGGCGCTGCTCGCCGCCGGCCTCGCCGTGTGCTGCGCCTGGGTGGCGGTCGAGGTCCGCAGCGAGTCGCCGCTGATCGACATGACGATGATGCGGATCCGCGGCGTGTGGACGACCAACGTGACCGCGTTCCTGCTCGGGGCAGGGATGTACTCGTCCTTCATCATCTTCCCGCAGTTCGCCCAGCTCCCGACGAGCACCGGCTTCGGCTTCGGCGCCTCGGTCGTCGTGTCGGGCCTCTACCTGCTGCCCTCGACGCTCGGCATGGTCGCGGTGGGGTTCGCCGCGGGCCGGATCGCGGCGCGCTTCGGCTCGAAGGCGGCGGTGGTCGCCGGCTCGGCGGTCACGGCCGCGGCGTTCACGCTGATGGCCGTCGCGCACGAGCACCCGTACGACATGCTCGTGAGCGCCTCGCTGCTCGGCATCGGCATCGGGCTCGCCTTTGCGGCGCTCGGGAACCTGATCGTCGAGGCGGTGCCGCCGGAGCAGACGGGCGCGGCCGGCGGGATGAACACGGTGATGCGGACGATCGGCGGCGCGATCGGCGGCCAGCTCGCCGCGACGTTCATCGCCGGGCACACCGTCGACGGCGTGCCGACCGTCACCGGCTTCGAGCAGACGTTCGTGATGGCCTCGCTCTTCCTCGTGCTCTGCACGCTCGCCGGGCTGTTCATCCCCGGCCGCGCGCAGATGCGCGCCGGGCGCGAGGCGCAGGCGCTGCTCGTCGAGTCCGCGTAGTCAGTGGCTAGGCGCCCTCCGCCGCCGGCTTGCGCGGCGGCTCCGGCTCGCGGATGAAGAGCGCCGTGCGCGTCCAGTTCGGCATCCACCAGTTCGCATTGCCCAGCAGCGCCATCAGCGACGGTACGAGTAGCGCGCGGATCACGGTCGCGTCGAAGATGATCCCGGCTGCGAGGCCGATCGCGAACTCCTTCACCTCGAAGCCCGGGCTGGACGAGAGGACGAGGAACGCGAACATCAGGATCAGCGCGGCGCTCGTCACGAGCTTGCCGGTCCGGGCGAGGCCGAGCTCGATCGCCTTCGGCGTCGAACCGGTCTCGTCGTAGGCCTCCCGCATGCGGGTGAGCATGAAGACCTCGTAGTCCATCGAGAGGCCGAAGAGGAACGCGAAGACCATCAGCGGGATCCATGCGGTGATCGCACCGGTCGCCGGGATGTTCCACAGCGACGAGCCGTGGCCCTCCTGGAAGATGAACACGATCATCCCGTACGCCGCTGCCAGCGAGAGCAGGTTGAGGATCACCGCCTTGATCGGCAGCACGATCGACCGGAACGCGCGCGCGAGCAGGATCAGCGTCAGGATCATCACGAACGCGAGCACGTACGGGAAGTTGCCGTAGACGGCGTGCACGAAGTCGCGGTCGACCGCCGCGGTGCCGCCGAGCGTGGCGTTGGTGCCGTCGAGCGCGTCGTTGACGTGGTTGATGATGCCCTGGATCTGCGGCGCGGCGCCGTCGACTGCGGGGAACGCCTCGACGAGCGAGTCGGGGCCGCGGCGCCAGTCGCTCGGCGCCTCCGCGCCGACGACGCCGGGCACCGACCGCATCTTCGCGGCGATCGCTTGCGGATTGCCGCCGCGCTCCACGAGGACGTTGAACGGCTTCATCACGCCCGGGCTGATCCCCGCGGCCGCCAGGGCGTCGCGGCCCGCGATCGCGTCGCCGGCGCCGGGGAAGCTCTTCAGCTGCGCCTCGTTCGGGTTCAGCCGCAGTCCGAGGCTCGCCAGCACGAAGACGATCGCCAGGCCGACGATCGCGACCGGCAGTGGCCGGCGCAGCACGAACCTCGCCCAGCGCCCCCAGCCGCCGTCCTCGGGATGGTCGGGGCTGACCAGGCGTCTCGGCATCACGCGGACGCTGTTGATCCGCTCGCCCATCACCGACAGCAACGCCGGCAGCAGCGTGATCGCGGCGATCACCGACACCGCCGGGATCAGCATCCCGCCGAGGCCCATCGAGCGGATGAACGGGAGTGGGAGCACGAGCATCGAGAGGAGGCCGACTGCGACGGTCGACCCGGAGACGATCACCGACCGCCCGGCGTGCGTCATCGTCTCGACGAGCGCCGACTCGACGTCGTTGCCCTCGCGCAGCTCGTCGCGGAAGCGGAAGATCATCAGCAGCGCGTAGTCGATCGCGACGCCGAGCCCGACGAGCGCGATCAGGAACTGCACGATCACCGAGACGTTCGTGAGGTACGTCAGGCCCCACACGAGCGTGAACGTGTTGAGGATCGACGCCGCCGCGACCACGATCGGCATCAGCACTGCGGGCAGCGTCCCGAACACGAACAGCAGGATCACGAGCGCGCCGAGGCCGCCGATGACCGCCTCCACGAGCACGCTCGGGCCGCCGGTGTCGCCGTTCGAGCTCGCCTCCTCGAGCGGGTCGTGACCGGTGACGTGCACCGTGATCCCGGGCGGCAGCCCGTCGGACGCCACGGCTCGCTCGGCCGCCGCCCCGCTCGTCGTCGAGAACTGCGCCGGCCCGGGCGGGTAGACCATCATGAACGTCGTGTGCCGGTCCTTCGACACGTACATCGGGTTGCCGGTCGAGAAGTAGGAGCTCGTCAGCGCGAGCGGCGACTGTTCGACCACGCGCGCCATCGCCAGCCGGATCGCGTGGCTCTTCGTCGCGTCGCCGTCCGTGTGGAACACGACCACGTTCGGCGGGCGCACGCCGACGCCGAACGTCTCGAGCGTGCGGATGCTCGCCTCGTACGCCGACTTGCCCGGGATCGAGAAGCTCTGGTACCAGCGCTTCGACACCTGGCCGGCGGCGTAGGCGCCGAACACGGTGAGCACGAACCAGATCGCGATCACGATCCAGCGGCGGCGGGCGATCAGGTGGGCGAGGCGGGCGAGCAAGCGGGCTCCTTCCGGCGACGGCGGTCGGCCTGAAACGTACAGGCGCTGAAAACTTTCAGCAACGGTAACGACGACGTTACACTCGGGTCCGTGGGCCTGCGCGAGACCAAGAAGCTGAACACCCGCCGGGAGATCGCCGACCAGGCGATGCGGCTGTTCGTCGAGCGCGGCTTCGACCGCGTCACCGTCGCCGACGTCGCCGAAGCCGCCGGCGTCTCGCAGAAGACCGTCTTCAACTACTTCCCCACGAAGGAGGACCTCTTCTACGACGAGGTCCCGGAGCGGGAGGCCGCGATCGCCGGCGCGATCCGCGGCCGGGAGTCCGGAGAATCGGTGCTCGCGGCGCTGCGGCGGCTGCAGATCGGCGAGTGCAGCCGCCTCTGCAGCTCGGAGTTCGCCACGTTCGCCCGGATCATCGAGGAGTCGCCGGCGCTACAGGCGAAGGAGCTCGAGATAATGGCGCGGTTCGTCCACGTCGTCGCCGCTTCGCTCGAGAGCGAGCTCGGCATCGACGCGCGCGACGCGCGCATCGCCGCGGGCCTGCTCGTCAGCGTGCACCGGCAGTTCTTCCGGGCCGCGCGGCAGCAAGCCCTCGCGGGCCGCCACGGACCGGGGGCGGTCAGACGGCTGCGCGACGACCTCGAGCGTGCCTACCGGCTGCTCGAGCACGGGCTCGGCGACCTCGGCCGGCCGCAGAGCGCGGCGGCCGCGGCGACGTAGGGAACGGATGCGGCGGCGGGCGGCAGCGGGCGGCGTCACGGTCCAGGCGATCGCCGGAAACCGCGCCGTCTTCCTCGGCTTCGACCTCGACCCGGCGGCGCGTACCGGCTGCCTCGGCTTCGCGATTCATCGCACCGACCACACCGAGCACCAAGGGCGGTGGCTCGCCGGATTCAAGACGTTCAAGTCGGTCGTCCCCGAGCCCGACCCGAAGACCGTCTACAGCTCGCTCGACCAGCCGTTGCAGACGTTCTACTGGGGCGACTACACGGCCGAGCCCGGGCACGACTACAGCTACCGCCTCGTGCCGCGCTACGGCACGCCGGCGGCGCTCGAGGATCGGGCGGGCGTGGAGGCCACGGTTGCGGTGTCGACGAGCGATCCGAGCCAGGGCGTGCACGGCGTCTACTTCAATCGCGGCGTCGCCGCGAGCCAGGCCTATGCGGTCGAGTTCGGGGCGCCGCCCGACCAGCTCCCGTCCGACAAGCGCCGGGAGGCGCTGGCCTGGCTCTCGCGCGGTCTGTTCGAGGCGATCCTCGCGTACATCGGGCAGGCGAGCGGTGCCGGGCTCGCCCTCCGCGCAGCGGTCTACGAGTTCACCCAGCCCGACGTGCTCGCCGCGTTCAAGGCGGCGCACGAGAGCGGCGCCGACGTGCAGATCGTGTACCACGCGCTCGACGACGACGAGGGAAACGCGAACCGTGCAGCGATCGCAGCCGCCGGCCTTCCCGCTTCGATGCTCAAGCCGCGCCGCCACGCGACGATCGCGCACGACAAGTTCATCGTGCTCTGCGACAAGCACGGGCGGACGCTCGTTCCGGTGTCTGTGTGGACCGGGTCGACGAACCTCAGCGAGGGCGGGATCTTCGGCCACTCGAACGTCGGCCACGAAGTGCGTGACGCCGCCGTCGCCGCCCGCTTCCTCGCCTTCTGGCGCGAGCTCCACCGCGACCCCGAGCTCGACCCGTTGCGGGACTGGGTGAGCGAGCACAGCCCGTATTCGCCCGGCGAGGGCGGAGCCGGCATCGAGACGGTCTTCAGCCCGCGCCACGGGCTCGGACCGCTCGACGACTACGCGAAGCGATTCGGCGAGGCCGGCGTCGCCGCCTACATCACGGGCCCGTTCGGGCTCAACACCCTGTTCGAGACGGCGCTCACCACGTACACCGGGGACGCGCTGCACTACGTGCTGCTCGACCAGGTCGACAACGACCAAGCCGCCTGGTCGCGGAGCCACCGCGTCTTCGTCGCCGTCGGAAGCGAGGGCGGGCCTGACGAGCTGTCGCGCTGGGCCGCCGAGCACCTCACCGGCTTCAACGCGCACGTTCCGTACCTGCACACGAAGATCCTGCTGCTCGATCCGACCACCGAGACGCCGACCGTGATCAGCGGCTCGGCGAACTTCTCGCCGGCCTCGACGAACGAGAACGACGAGAACATGCTGATCGTCGGCAACGACCTCGACGTGGCGGACGTCTACCTCACCGAATACGCACGGATCTTCAATCACTTCTACGCCCGCTGGTGGGCCTCGCAGCTCGGGCACGGCCAGGGCGGCGCCGACGCCGAGACGCACAGCTACCTCGACGAGACACCGGCCTGGCAGGACGCCTACTTCGCCGCCGGCAATCCGAAGCCGCTCCAGCGGCAGCTCTACAGCTCGCTGGTCGGCGGCAACGCGCCGTAAGCGCCTACGTCACCTCGTTCAGCCGGCCCGTCTTCACGTCGTAGACGAAGCCGCGCACGCCGTCCTTGTGGAGGATGAACGGGCTGTTCTGGATGCGCGCGATCGACTGGCGCACGTCGTCCTCGACGTCGTCGAAGGACTCCGACGCCCACTCCGGCTTGACGCCCGTCTCCTCGTGCAGCTTCCGCGCGAACTCCTCGTCGCTGAAAGTCAGCATCCCGCAGTCCGTGTGGTGAATGAGGATGACCTCGTCCGTGCCGAGCAGGCGCTGTGAGATCGCGAGCGAGCGGATCTCGTCGCCCGTCACGACCCCGCCGGCGTTCCGGAGCACGTGGGCGTCGCCCTCGCTCAGGCCGAGGAGCCCGTAGGGGTTGATCCGCGCGTCCATGCACGCGAGCACCGCCACGCGCTTGGCGGGCGGCATCGGCAGCTCGCCGCGGTCGAACCGGCCCGCGTACTCGTCGGCGTTGCGCAGGAGTTCGTCGGTCACGCTCACTGGTCGCTCCTCTCTCGAGTGGGTGAAGCTTTAGAAAATGAAGTAATACCTGATTCGAGGGACTTTCCCCTCCGCAAGCGCACCGGAAGACGATCGGCGACGTGCCTCTCGGCCCATAAAGGTGCAACCGCTACGCGCCGATACACGGGCGATGGCTGCGGTGGGCCCTCGGCGAAACGACCGTCGGCGGGCGAGTGACGACTGGGTCGCTCGCTGGCTGTCCGCATGCGCGGACCTGGCCGAGCTCGAGCGCTCGAACCCGATGACGGACGCGGTGATCGACGAGGTCGACGGCCGCATGATCCGCATCGGCGACCGGTGGCTCGCCGACTTCGCCTCGTGCAACTACCTCGGCTTCGACCTCGACCGCGAGATCATCGAAGCGATCCCGGCGTACCTCGACCGGTGGGGGACCCACCCGAGCTGGTCGCGCCTCCTCGGCAGCCCCGTGCTCTACGAGCAGATCGAGGAGCGGCTCACCGAGCTCGTCGGCGCTCCCGACGCGCTCGTCTTCCCGACCATCACCCTCATCCACCTCTCCGTCATCCCGCTGCTCGCGGCGAGCGGGACCGTGTTCGTCGACCGGCGCGCGCACAAGACCGTGTACGAGGGCGCCGAGCTGGCGACCCTGCGGGGGGCCACGCTGCAGCGCTTCGGCCACGACGATCTCGACGAGCTGGAGTCGCTCCTGCGCGCCGACAGGTCGACGGCGCGGCTGATCTGCGTCGACGGCGTGAACAGCATGACCGGCAACATGTGCGACCTGCCCGCGCTGGCCTCACTCGCGCGCGAGCACGGCGCGATCCTCTACGTCGACGACGCGCACGGCTTCGGCGTGGTCGGTGAGCGGAGCGACGCCGAGACGTCGCCGTACGGCCGGCGTGGAAACAGCGTCGTCCGCCACTTCGGCGAGAGCTACGAGAACGTCGTCCTCGTCGCCGGGCTGTCGAAGGCGTACTCGTCGCTCGCCGCGTTCATCGCGTGCCCGCCGGAGATGAAGCGGCTGCTCAAGACGGCGGCGCCTCCGTATCTCTACTCCGGCCCCTCGCCCGTCGCCTCGCTGGCGTCGACGCTCACCGGCCTCGAGGTGAACGAGCGCCGCGGCGACGCTCTGCGCGCCGACCTCTGGGCGAAGACGCAGCGCGTGCTCGACTGCCTCGACCTGCTCGGCGTGCACACGCCGAACCGAGACGGCCTGCCGATCGTCGAGGTGCCGCTCGCCTGCGCCGAGCAGATCGGCGACGTCGGCACGTTCCTGTTCGAGAACGGCATCTACGTCACGCTCGCCGCCTACCCGCTCGTGCCGCGCAGCGAGGTCGGCTTCCGCGTGCAGGTCACCGCGGCGAACACCGACGCCGAGGTCGACAGCCTGCTCGACGTGCTCGGCCGGCTCGCGAACGCCTTCGACCTACAGTCAGTCGCGGAGCAGGCGGCGTGAGGCTCGCGCGGCGCATCGCGCCCGGCCGCGCGACGCTCTGGGCCTGGTACCTCGCCGGCCAGACGCTGCTGCTCGGCGCGTACATGTTCGTGCCGCCCCTCGAGGGCTACGCGGTGGTCGTGAACGCGATCGGCTTCGCGTCGCTCGTCGCGATCGCAGCCGGCATCCGCCTGCACCGGCCCCAGGCGTTCGTGGCGTGGACGTTGATCCTGCTCGGGCAGGCGCTCTACGTCGCCGGCGACTTCTATACCTACACCTACCCCGACCTGCTCGGCGGCACCGTCGGCTTCCCGTCGTTCGGCGACGCGATCTACCTCGCCGTCTATCCGGCGCTCTTCACCGGGCTGATGCTGCTCGTGCATCGCCGCGATCCGTTCAACCGCGACCGCGCCGCGGTCCTCGACACGCTGATCCTGACCGTCGGCTTCGCCCTGCTCTCGTGGGTGTTCCTGGTCGCGCCGAACCTCCACCTGTCCGGCCTCACCGTCCTCGCCAAGCTCGTCTCGGTCGCGTACCCGCTCGGCGACGTGCTCCTGCTGGGCGCGCTGATCCGGTTCGCCGTGCAGGCCGGCGCCAAGGGCCACGCCTTCTACTTCCTCGTCAGCGGCACCGTGCTCCTGCTCGCGACCGACTGCGCCTACAACTACGCGTTGCTCGCCGGCACCTTCGACCACCAGCTGATCTACGACGCCGGCTGGCTCGGCTACCTCGCGCTGTGGGGCGCCGCCGCGCTGCACCCGTCGATGCGCGGCCTCGAAGAGCCCGCGGCCGAAACCCGGGTCCGGCTCACCCCGACGCGCCTCGCGCTGCTCGCGCTCGCGTGCCTGATCGCGCCGGGCATCCACTTCGTCGACGAGCTCGGCAACACCGACCTCCTGGTCGTGATCGGCGCGTCCGCGATCCTCTTCCTGATCGTCGTCCTGCGCATGGCGGGGCTCGTGCGGCAGGAGGAGCGCGCAACCGCCCGCGAGCTCGCGCTCCGACACGCCGGCCTCGCGCTCGTCGAAGCGGTCGGCCGCGCCGAGGTCAACGACGAAGTCGCCGCGTCGACGGCCAGGATCGTCGGCGCGTCGGCGAAGGTCCGGCTCGTGCTGTGGACGCCGGAGGGGGCGCAGGTCGCCGCCTCCAACGGCGCCGGCCACTGGGACGTCTCGCCCGAGGCCGTGCGGTGGATCCGGAAGCAGACGGGCAGCGGCGCGCACGTCGCCGCCGCGACGCCGCCCGAACAGGTGATCGTCGCGCTCGGGCTCGGCGAGGCCCGCAACACGCTCGTCGCGCGGCTCTCGGTGCGCGGCGAGGAGCAGGGAGCGATCGTCGTCCAGTCGGCGCTGCACGTGCCCGCCGACATCATCGACTCGCTCGAGGCGTTCGCCTCCCAGGTCTCGCTCGCGCTCGAGGCCGCGTCGCTCGCCGAGAACCTCCACCGTCAGAAGAGCGAGGCCCGGTTCCGCTCGCTCGTCGCCCACTCGAGCGACTTGATCACCGTGCTCGACCGCGACGGCGTCGTCACGTACCAGAGCCCGTCGATCGAGCGCGTGCTCGGCTACAGCGTCGAGGAGATCGAGTCGCAGCGCTTCGACCGGCTGCTCGCCGAGGCCGACCGGTCGCGCCTCGAGCCGATCATCGGCACGGGTGTCGGCGCGGGGGCTGAGTCGCACACGTTCGACTGCTCGCTCCGGCACCGCGACGGCCGCTGGCTGCAGTTCGAGGTGCAGCACACGCAGCTGCTCGAAGACGAGCACGTGCAGGGAATCGTGCTGAACAGCCGCGACGTCAGCGAGCGCAAGGCCTTCGAGGATCAGCTCGCCCACCAGGCCTTCCACGACCCCGTCACCGACCTCGCGAACCGCGCGCTGTTCGCCGACCGCGTCGGCCACGCGCTGCGCTCGACCGTTCGCAGCGGCGCGCTGATCGCAGTCATGTTCATCGACCTCGACGACTTCAAGACGGTCAACGACAGCCTCGGCCACCAGGCCGGCGACGCCGTGCTGCACGAGGTCGCGCGCCGGCTCGAGCGCGCGATCCGGCCGGCCGACACGGTCGCGCGGTTCGGCGGCGACGAGTTCGCGATCCTGCTCGACGGCGTCGGCGGCTCCGACGAGGCGGCGCTGATCGCCGAGCGCCTGCTCGCCGAGCTCGAGGTCGCGGCGGAGATCGACGGCAAGCAGGTCTACCCGCGCGCCAGCGTCGGCATCTGCATGAGCGACGAGGATCTGCTCTCGCAGGACGCCGAGGAGCTGCTCAGGAACGCGGACGTGGCGATGTACATGGCGAAGCGCGACAGCAAGGGGCGCTACCGCCTGTTCGAGCCCGCGATGCACGAGCGCGTCGTCGAGCGGCTCGAGTTGCGCGCCGAGCTGCAGCGCGCGCTCGAGCTCGAGCAGCTCGAGGTCTACTACCAGCCGGTCGTCTACCTGAGCTCCGGCGGCGACTACGGCGTCGAGGCGCTCCTGCGCTGGAACCACCCGGAGCGCGGGCTGATCCAGCCGGCGCACTTCATCCCGCTCGCCGAGGAGACCGGGCTGATCGTGCCGATCGGCAAGTGGGTGATCGAGCAGGCGTGCGGTAAGGCGGTCGAGCTCCAGAAGCGGTTCCCGCTGCCCGAGCCGCTGCGCATGAGCGTCAACCTCTCCGTCAAGCAGCTGCAGGCCGACGCGATCGTCGAGGACATTCGCGGCGTCCTCGAGGCGACCGGGCTCGCGCCCTCGAGCCTCGTGCTCGAGGTCACCGAGACGGTGATGCTCGCCGACGCCGACGTGGCCGCCGAGCGGCTGCACCGCCTGAAGGCGCTCGGGGTCCGGATCGCGATGGACGACTTCGGCACCGGCTACTCGTCGCTCTCGTACCTGAGCAGGCTCCCGGTCGACATCATCAAGATGGACCGTTCGTTCCTCGGTGGGGGCATCGACGACAACGGGCTCGCGGCGGCGATCATGGCGATCGGCGAGCGGCTCGGGCTCGAGGTGGTGGCGGAGGGCATCGAGAGCCGCGACCAGATCGACTCGCTGCAGAGCCTCGGCTTCGGCCTCGGCCAGGGCTTCCTGTTCGGGCGCCCGATGCCGCAGGGCCCGCTGAACGAGTACCTGAGCGGCCAAGGCGAGTCGATCTCCGTGCAGCTCGACTCCGATGCAACATAGCTTCGAGGGCCTCGACCGCCCCGGTGGGGCCGCCCGCATCGGCCTGATCCGCCCGCTCCGCTCCCGCGACTTCCGCCTGCTCTGGACCGGGATGACCGCGTCGCTCGTCGGCGACGGCATCTTCCTGGTCGCGATCGCGTGGACCTCGTACGCGCTGTGGAACACACCGGCCGCGCTCTCGATCGTCGGGATCGCGATGACGATCCCCACGATCGCGTGCCTGCTGCTCGGCGGCGTGATCAGCGACCGCTTCGATCGGCGCCGCGTCCTGCTCTGCTCCGACGTCGGCCGCGGGGTCGTCGTCGCCCTGCTGGCGTTCCTCTCGCTCGCACACGCGCTCGACTTCGCCGGGCTCACGTTGATCGTCGCCGCCTACGGGGTCGGCGCCGCGTTCTTCACCCCGGCGTTCGAGTCGATCGTGCCCGCGATCGTCGATCCGGCCGACCTGCCGCAGGCGAACGCGCTCGACCAGTTCGTCCGCCCGATCGCGCTGCGTCTCGTCGGCCCCGCGCTCGGCGGACTGCTGATCGGCTCGCTCGGGGTGGGCACCGCCTTCGCGATCGACGCTGCGTCGTTCGCGGTCTCGGCGCTCGCGGTGTTGCGGCTGCGCCGCGTCGCCGCCGGCTCGACTGCCGTCGTGTCGACGGTCGCGGCGCTCGCGGACGGCTGGCGGTTCGTGCGCGCGAACGTGTGGCTGTGGGGGACGCTGCTCTCGGCAGCGGTCGCGTACCTCGCCTTCCTCGGCCCGACGGAGACGCTGGTCCCGTACCTCGTGAAGAACGAGTTGCACGGGTCGGCGACCGACCTCGGGCTCGTCTTCGCCGCCGGCGGGATCGGCGCGGTCGGCGCCGCGGTCGTCGTCGGCCAGCGCGGCCAGCCGCGGCGCGACATCACCTGGATGTACCTCTGCTGGACGGTCGCGACGCTCGCCGTCGTCGGCTACGGCCTCGCGCGGACGGCCCCGCAGCTGATGGTCGCGTGCCTCCTCTTCAACGCGCTCGAGGCGGCGGGGACGATCATGTGGTCGACGATCAAGCAGCGCCACACCCCGTCGAGCCTGCTCGGACGCGTCTCCAGCCTCGATTGGCTGATCTCGATCAGCCTGCTGCCGGTGTCGTTCGCGATCACCGGCCCGGTCGCCGGCGCGGTCGGCGTGCGCGCGACGCTCGTCGGTGCGGGGCTGATCGGCGCGGCCGCCACGCTCGCCGCGCTGTTCATCCCCGGGATGCGCGACGCCGAGGGTGCGCCTGCCGGTCAGCGGCCGATCGGCGTCATGTCCGCGTAGCGGTCGCCCGCAGGCGCGGGGACGGCGTCGAGCCGTCCGAGCTGCTCGCGCGTGAGCTCGAGCGCGTCGGCCCGTGCGTTCTCCTCGAGCCGGGCGACCTTGGTGGTGCCGGGGATCGCGGCGATGTCGTCGCCCTGCGCGAGCACCCAGGCGAGGGCGACCTGGGCGGCGGTCGCGCCGGCCTCGGCGGCCACCGCCTCGACCTCGTCGACGATGCGGAGGTTCCGGTCGAAGTTCTCTCCGGTGAAGCGCGGATTGCTGCGCCTGAAATCATCCTCCGCGAGCTCGCCCGTCGAGCGGAAGCGTCCGGTGAGGAAGCCCCGGCCGAGCGGCGAGTACGCGACGAAGCCGATCCCGAGCTCCCGCACGAGCGGCAGGATCTCCGCCTCGGGGTCGCGCGTCCACAGCGAGTACTCGGACTGCAGCGCCGCGACCGGGTGGACGGCGTGCGCGCGGCGGATCGTCTCCGGTCCCGCCTCGGACAGCCCGATGTGGCGGATCTTGCCGGCCTCGACGAGCTCGGCCAGCGCTCCGACCGTCTCCTCGATCGGCGTGCCAGGGTCGACGCGGTGCTGGTAGTAGAGATCGACGTGGTCGGTGCCGAGGCGGCGCAGCGACCCCTCGAGCGCCAGTCGGACGTTCTCCGGCGAGCTGTCCAGGCCGCGCTGCCCGTCGGTGCGATGCCGGATGTTCCCGAACTTCGTCGCGACGACGACGTCGTCGCGACGGCTCGCGATCGCCCGGCCCACGAGCTCCTCGTTGGTGTACGGGCCGTAGATCTCGGCGGTGTCGAGGAAGGTGACCCCGAGGTCGAGCGCGCGGTGGATCGTGCGGATCGACCCGGCGTCGTCCCCGGCGCCGGCGTAGAACGCGGACATCCCCATGCAGCCGAGGCCGAGCCGCGGGACGTCGAGTGCGCCGAGTGAGACGTGCTGCATCTGTTCTTCTCCGTTTCGTCGATGGGCTCCCGCAACACTGCCGAACGCGGTCGAGCCGCCGCCGCAGTCGTGCCATGATCGCGGCGTGAAGATCAAGGCAGCCGTCCTCGAGCGGTTCGGTGAGCCGCTCGTGGTGCAGGAGCTCGAGCTCGCTGAGCCCCGCCACGGAGAGGTCCTCGTGCGGCTCGCCGCGTGCGGCGTCTGCCACACCGACCTCTACACGGCGTCGGGCGCCGACCCGTCCGGGTACACGCCGACCGTGCTCGGTCACGAAGGTGCCGGCGTCGTCGAGCGGATCGGGCCGGGCGTCACGTCGCTCGCGCCCGGCGATCACGTCGTGACGCTGTTCTCCCCCCAGTGCCGCGAGTGCGTCCACTGCCTCAGCGACCGCACGAATCTCTGCCTCGCGATTCGCGAGCAGCAGAACCAGGGCTATCTGCCCGACGGGACGACCCGGCTCGCGCGCGACGGTGAGCCGATCCGGCACTTCATGGGCACCTCGACGTTCGCGGAGTGCACGGTGATGCCGGAGATCGCGCTCGCGAAGATCGCACCGGAGGCGCCGCTCGAGGGCGCGTGCCTCTTCGCCTGCGGCCTGTCGACCGGCCTCGGCGCCGCGATCAACACCGCGCGCGTCGAGCCGGGCTCGACGTGTGTCGTGTTCGGCGCGGGGATGGTGGGCCTCGGGGCGGTGATCGGCTGCCGCCTGCAGGGGGCCGAACGGATCGTGTGCGTCGACCTGTCGCCCGAGCGGCTCGAGCTGGCGCGGGCGCACGGCGCGACGGAGACGATGACCGGCGGCCCTGACGTGGTCGAGCGCATCGTCGACTCGACGGGCGGCTTCGGCGCCGACTACACGTTCGAGGCGACCGGCAACGTCGCGGTGATGCGCCAGGCGGTCGAGGCGGCGCGGATGGGCTGGGGCCTGTGCACCGTCGCCGGCGTCGCGGGGAAGGGGGAGACGCTCGACATCGTCCCGCGCTTCCTGATCACCGGCAGGCGCGTCGCCGGCTCGTCGTTCGGCGGCGTCAAGGGCCGCGACGGCGTGCCGCGCTTCGTCGAGCGCTGGCTCGCCGGCGACATCGACGTCGAGTCGTTCGTGTCGCACCGGCTGACGCTGGACGACGTCAACCGCGGCTTCGAGCTGATGGAGCAGCAGGACGGAATCCGCAGCGTGATCGGATTCGCGTAGGGTCGCACCCGGTGGATGCGGCGACGGTCACCGAGGGGCGGATCCCGTTCCACGGCCACGAGACGTGGTACCGTGTCGTGGGCGACGGCGAGACTCCCGACCGCCTGCCGCTGCTCTGCCTGCACGGCGGCCCGGGCGCCGGCTGGCAGCACCTCGAGAGCTACGAGGCACTTGCTGAAGGACGACGCGCCGTTTTCTACGACCAGCTCGGCTGCGGCAACTCCGCCGTCCCCGATCCGCACGACCCCGCGATGTGGACGACCGAGCTTTACGTCGAGGAGGTCGCCGCCGTCAGGGAGGCGCTCGGCCTCGACCGCGTCGTCGTGCTCGGGCAGTCCTGGGGCGGGATGCTCGCGCTCGCGTACGCGCTGACGCAGCCGGACGGCCTGGCCGGCCTCGTCGTGCAGAGCTCCCCCGCCAGCGTTCCGTTCTGGATGACCGAGGTCGCCCGTCTGCGCGCCGAGCTGCCGACAGACGTGCAGGAGGTGCTCGACCGGCACGAGGCCGCCGGCACCACGCACGATCCCGAGTACGAAGAAGCCGCGATGGTCTTCTACCGCCGCCATGTCTGCCGCGCCGATCCGTGGCCCGACTGGCTGCAGCGCTGTTTCGCGACGCTGACCGCGAACCCCGAGGTCTACGAGACGATGAACGGCCCGACCGAGTTCCACGTGATCGGGACGATCAAGGACTTCGACATCAGCGCGCGGCTCGGCGAGATCCACGTGCCGACGCTGCTGATCTCCGGCCGGCACGACGAGGTGACGCCGGCGACGGTCGAGCAGGCGCACCGGGCGCTGCCGGACTCCGAGTGGGTCCTGCTCGAGGAGAGCTCGCACATGGCGCAGGCGGAGCAGCCCGAGGAGACCCTCGCCGCGATCCGCCGCTTCCTCGACGACGTCCGCGCCTGATGCGCGTCAGCTCTTTGCGAGCAACCGGATCACCGCGCGCTCCGCGGCATCGTGCTCGCCCTGCTCGAAGAGCCTGTTCGCAGAGCGCCTCGAGATCGTCGTGCCCGACCGGTAGAGGTCGAAGACGCGCGGATCGATGTAGGACGTCTTGCTGATTGCCGGCGTGTTGCCGAGCGCCTCCGCCACCGTCTCCGCCGCCTCGGTCAGCGCCCGGTTTCTCCCTGCTTTCGTCGTCGGCTCGTCCGAGCGCGCAAGCGAGGCCGCCGCGAGCACGGTCGCGTGCCACGTGCGGAAGTCCTTGGCCGAGAAGTCGCCGCCGCAGACTGTCTTGATGAACGCGTTGATGTCGTCGGCGTGCAGGTCGACGAATGCGCCGCCGTCGGCGAAGACGAGAAACGCCTTCCCGCTCTCGGGCCGCTCGACGAGCTCGCGGGCGATGCCCTGCAGCCGTCGATCGACGACGGCGTGCACGAGCCGCTTGCCGGTCTTGCCCTTGTAGTCGAACTCGATCGTGTCGCTCGACGCCAAGTGGACGTGTCGCCGCTGGAGCGTCGTCAGGCCGCGGCTGCCGTTCTGCTTCGCGTAGTCCTCGCCGCCGACGCGGAACAGGCCGCGGTCGAGCAACGCGACGGCGAACGCGAGCACGCGCGGCTTCGGCAGGCCGCGCCGCCGCAGGAGCCGTTCCGACTCGGCGCGCAGTCCAGGGAGCGCCCGCGCGAAGGCGATCATCGCCTCGAACTTCTCGCGGTCGCGCCGAATCCGCCAGGTGGGGTGGTAGAGGTATTGGCGGCGGCCGGCGGCGTCGGTGCCGACGGCCTGGAGGTGCCCGTTCGGAAGCGGGCAGATCCATACGTTCTCCCAGGCCGGCGGAATCGCGAGCGCGCGGATGCGCTCGAGCTCGGCGGCGTCCTGCAGCCGTCCGCCGCGCTCGTCCACGTAGGTGAAGCCGCGCCCGTGCCGCCGCCGGGCGTAGCCGGGCCCCGCGCAGTCGACGCGCCGAAGCCGGGCGGCTATCGCAGACGCCAGGCGTCGACGCTCCGGAACAGGCCAGACCGGAGGCGCCGACGGACGGCGTCGCGCGTACCCCGTCGCGCGTCACGGGTCGCCGGTCCGAGGGTCAAGTGACCGCTTCCGGGCCGCGGGACAGGAAGGCCGCGGAGCCGGGGGAGGGCGCGGTCCACGTCACGTGCTGGCCTCTTGACGTTGGACTCGAGGACGACCACGCGCGTGTTCTTCCGAGGGCCGCCCGCGTTAAACTCGCGGAGTGATCGATCGGCTTCGCGCAGCGGCCGCGGCGCTGAACAACGGCGACCCGGAGCCGTTCGCCTCGCTGATGGCGGACGACAGCGAATGGCGCGGCGTCGCGAGCGGGCGGCTGTGGTGGAAGCAGATGCCGTCCTGTCACGGCCCGGACGAGGCGCGCGACGTGCTTCGCTTCCAGATCGAGAAGCGCGCCCGGCACGGGCTCCGCCTCGAGATCCAGCCCGAGTTCACCCAGGTCGGCAACCGGATCATCGGCTCGACCCGGTGGGTCGACGAGGACGGCCATCGCGGCGAGCGCTTCCAGGTGCTCACCGTGCGCGACGGCAAGATCGTCGACATGCAGGGCTGCGCCACCCGCCGCGAAGCCGAGCGCTTCGCGCGGCGCGCGTAGACCGCGCAGACTCGAACGTCAGAAGTGCAGTGCGACTTCCTCGGGCACGGCGTCGAGGGCGCCGTCGGGCGCGACCTCCGGCTTGCGTGAGAAGAACTCGCGGAACTTGACCGCGCACAGGATCATCAGGGGGATCCCGAGCAGCAGCGAGCCGATGCCGATGACGATCGGGATCTGGATCCCGAAGAGTGGCTTCGCGTAGCCGGCGTCCGGCTGGCTGTAGTCGTGGAACGCCTTGACGAAGATCGCCGCCATCACCCCGAACCCGACCAGCGGCACGAGGCCTGCACCGACGAGGTGCTTCCAGCTGCGCGTCAGCTGCTTGCGGAAGTAGACGACGCACGCGAGCCCGGTGAGGCCGTAGTAGAAGAGGACGGGGAAGCCGAGCGCGGTGATCGAGTCGCCGAGCACGTCCTGCGACGAGTTGAAGCCGACGAGCAGGAGCGTGAACACGATCGAGATCGCGCCCATCCCGAGCGTCGAGACGTCGGGGGTCAGGAAGCGCGGGTGAATGTGCGCGAACGCCTTCGGGATCGCCTTCCAGCGCGCCATCGAGAGGGTGGTGCGCGCGGTCGGGAGGATCGTGGTCTGCGTCGACGCCGACGCCGACGTGAGCACGGCGATGATCAGCAGCTTGTCCCACGGTGAGCCGAACACCGATCCGCCGAGGAAGCGCAGCACGTCGTCCTGGTTGTTGATCAGGGGCTGCGTGCCGCCGTACGCCTGGGCCGACGCGGAGACGATCAGGTAGATGCCGAGCAGGATCAGTGTCGAGACGACCGCGGCGCGACCGGGCGCCTCGGCCGAGCTCTCGGTCTCCTCGTTCACCGCCACGCCGGAGTCCCAGCCCCAGTAGATGAAGATGCCGAGCAGCATCCCGTCCACGAGCGGGCTGAACCCGAGCGCGAACGGGTTGAACCAGCCGAAGCTCGGATGGACGGAGCCGGCCGGTGCGCTGCTCCCGTAGACCTTGATCAGTGCGACGAGGGCGAAGGCGGCGAGAATCGCGATCTCGGCGGCGAGCAGGAACTGCTGCACGCGCGCGGAGAGCTCGATCCCGCGCCAGCAGATGAACGTCATCAGGGCGATCCACACCGCCGAGCCGATGAGAATCCAGAACGTGGAGTTCGCGCCGCCGTCCCAGCCGAACAGCAGATACGTGTAGGTCGACGCGATCACGGACAGCGATGCCATCACGATCACGTCGGCGACGAAGATCGCCCAGCCGTTGATCCAGCCCATCCACGGGCCCATCGCCCGCGTCCCCCATGCGAACGTCGTGCCGCAGTCCGGGTCGGCGCGATTCAGGTACTTGTAAGCGAACGCGATCAGCAGGATCGGAAGGAACGAGACGAGCAACACAGCGGGCGCGTGGAACCCCATCCTCGGGACGGCGACGATGAAGCCGAGCGTCGCGGCGAGTGAGTAGGCCGGGGCCGTCGAGGCGACGCCGATGACGAGATTCGACAGATAGCCGATCGCGTCGCGCTTCAGCCCTTTGTCGCCGACGAGGGCGGCGGTCGGTTCCTCGGGCCGTGCAATTGCTGCCATTCCACGCTCCTCTCGAGGCGGTTGCGTGCTCGAGCGCACAACCCTAACCCGCGCATCGGCAGGACGCCGAGGCAGGAACCCGGCCCCGAATCACGGAATCGGCGTCATGAGCACCGCCGATGACGCGGTCCGGCTCCGCGCGTTCGAGCTCTCGCAGGCGCCCGGCGCAGGCTCCCCGGTCGAGAACTGGCTCCGCGCCGAGCAGGAGTTCGCGGTTGCGCACGGCTACGACACGGTCGACCGCGATCTCGAGCAGGCGGGCATGACGATCGCTCGCCTCCCGAGCGAGGCCGGCGTCGTCTGGCGGTTGACGCTGCCACGCGGCGAGCGGGTCGAGGAGTGGGCGCCGGGCACCGGCGGGCTCGCGCTCCCGGATGGGATCGCGCGGCTCGTCGACGGCGTCGTGGCGGGAAAGCCGCTCGTCCCCGGTCCGCCACTCGGCGACGAGCCGGGCGCGCTCCGGCTGCGTGAGCTGATCGAGGCGCAGCGCCGGTCGCTCGTCGCGCACGATCCCGGCTCGAGGCTCGGGGAGGACCCGGAGAACCTGCACCAGCATCGGGTCGCGGGTAGGCGAACGCGCGCGTTCCTGCACACGACTCGTGCCTCGCTCGATCCCGCCTGGCGCAAGGCGCTCACGGCGTCGCTGCGCGAGCTCGCCCGTGCGACCGGGCCGGTGCGCGATCTCGACGTCGTCCTCGAGCACGTCCGCGGCGAAGTCGGAGGGCTGGCGGCGGTCGACGCGGCAGGCGGGTACGCGCTCGTCGCGCGGCTCGAGCGCGAGCGCGCCGTAGCGCGGACGGCGCTGCTGGCCGAGCTCGACGGCGACCCCTACCGGCATCTGCTCGCGCGGCTCCGGCTCCCGCCGGCGCTCGCGCCGGGCGTCGAGCGCGTTCGCCTCGAGCGCGCGGCGCGCAAGGAGTTCCGCCGGCTGGCCGCGTCGGTGGCGAGCCTCGGCAAGCACCCGGACGCGGACGCGCTGCACGGCCTCCGCGTCCGGCTCAAGCGTGCGCGCTACGCGGCGGAGCTCGCACCGCCCGGCGGGAAGGCACGCCGGCGCTTCATCGACGACGCGCGGACATTGCAGGACCTGCTCGGCACGTTTCAGGACGCCGTCGTCGCCGAGCAGCGGCTCCGCTCGGTGACCGTCGTCGACGCGCCGACCGCCGCCGCCTTCGTCGCCGGACGCATCGCCGAGCGCCAGCACGCGCGCCGCGCCTCGGTTCTGAAGCAGCTGCCGCGCGCGTGGAAGCACCTTCGCCGGAGCGGCGACCGGCTCGACTGAGCGCACGCCGGCCAGCCACACGCCGACCGCTCGTCCCCTCTCTCGGAGCCCGACGCGCTTTCGATGCCCTGGGTTTACGGCGCCGATCCACGGAGAGAAGCATCGTAATCCGATGCACGGGAGGCGCTTCGATGGCTGACACGGTTTCCGACCTGATCCTCGACCGGCTGATCACGTGGGGGGTGGACACCGTCTTCGGGCTCCCGGGCGACGGGATCAACGGATTCGTGGAGGCGCTGCGCAAGCGGAAGGACGAGGTCCGCTTCGTGCACACGCGGCACGAGGAGACGGCGGCCCTTGCGGCGTGCGCGTACGGGAAGTTCACCGGGAAGCTCGGCGTGTGCATGTCGACCGCTGCGCCGGGAGCGATCCACCTTCTGAACGGTCTCTACGACGCGGCGGTCGACCAGTCGCCGGTGCTCGCGATCACCGGCATGACGTACCACGACCTGATCGGAACGCACTACCTGCAGGACATCAACCACGACGCGCTCTTCGAGCACGTCTGCCTGTACAGCCAGCGCGTGATGGGCGGTGCGCACGCGCAGAACGTCACCGACCTCGCTTGCCGGACCGCCCTCGCGAATCGCGGCGCCGCTCACATCGCGATCCCGATCGACATCCAGGTGCAGGAGGTCGGCGACGACGCGCGCTTCGCGCGGAACGTGGCCGGCCACACGACGGCGATCACCCAGCTCCCGCGTCCGATCCCGCCGCGCGCGCAGCTGGAGGAGGCGGCGCAGGCGCTGCGCGGCAAGACGAAGCCGGCGATCCTCGCGGGCGCGGGCGCACGCGGCGCCGGTGCCGAGCTGGAGCAGCTCGCCGAGACGCTCGGCGCGCCGATCGTCAAGGCGCTGCTCGGGAAGGACTGCGTCCCCGACGACAACCCCTACTGCGCGGGCGGCACCGGCGTCGTCGGCACGCGGCCCTCCTACGACGCGTTCGCGGGCTGCGACGCGCTGATCATCGTCGGCAGCTCGTTCCCGTACATCGAGTTCCTGCCGGCGCCCGGCCAGTGCGTGTGCGTGCAGATCGACGACCGTCCCGAGCGCATCGGCCTGCGCCATCCGGCCGACGTCGGGCTCGTCGGCGACGCGCGGCTGACGCTGCAGGAGCTCGTGCCGCTGCTCGAGCGAAACGACGACCGCAGCTTCCTCGAGGAGATCCAGCAGGGGATCGCCGACTGGTGGGAGCTGATGGAGGAGCGCGGCACGCGCGAGGACGTGCCGATGAAGCCCCAAGTCGTCACGTGGAATCTCGGCCAGCTGCTGCGGGACGACGCGATCGTCTGCGGCGACTCGGGCACGGTGACGACGTGGCAGGCGCGGCTCAAGCTGCGCAAGGGCCAGCTGTTCAGCTTCAGCGGGACGATGTGCTCGATGATGGCCGCCGTCCCGTACTCGATCGGGGCGCAGGCCGCCTTCCCCGACCGACAGGTGATCGCCTTCACCGGCGACGGGTCGATGACGATGATGCTGGGCGAGCTCGCGACGCTCGCGCAGGAGCAGTTGCCGGTCAAGGTCGTCGTGATCCGGAACGACACGCTCGGCCTGATCAAGTGGGAGCAGCAGATCTTCCTCGGCAACCCCGAGTACGGCGTCGATCTCCGCGGGGTCGACTTCGTGAAGGTCGCCGAGGGCTGCGGACTGCGCGCGATCTCGATCGACCATCCGGAGACGTGCCACGAGCAGCTGCAGGACGCGCTCGAGCTCGACGGGCCGGCGCTGATCGAGTGCATCGTCGACCCGCACGAGCCACCGCACCCGCCCGCCGTGACGACCGAGCAGACGAAGCTGTTCGCCGAGGCGATGCTGCGCGGCGAGGAGCATCGCCGCCGGATCGCGCTCACAGTCGGCCGCGACATGCTCGACGAGCGCAGTCTCAGCGCGAGCCCGTACGGGATCCCGGCGCGGCTGGTCGACAAGGTCGGCAGCCTGCTTCCCGGCGGTGGAGGGAAGGAGGACGAGTGACCGCGCTCGCCGCGCCGCGGCGCACGCGGCCCGCAGAGGTCGACGCGCGTGCGCTCGCCGCCGCGCTCTCGCGCGCGGTCGGGGGCGAGGTGCGCTTCGGCGCCGGCAGCCGAGCGCTCTACGCCAACGACGCGTCGTCGTACCGGCAGGTGCCGGTCGGCGTCGTCGTCCCGCGGACGATCGACGACGTGATCGCGGCGGTCGAGGTGTGCCGCGACCATGACGCGCCGCTCTTCGCGCGCGGCACGGGCACCGGCCTCGCCGGCCAGAGCGTCAACCACGCGGTCGTCCTCGACTTCTCGAAGTACCTGAACGAGATCGTCGAGCTGGACTACGACGCGCGCTACGCGATCGTTCAGCCCGGCGTCATCCTCGACACGCTCCGCGACAAGGCCGAAGAGCGCGACCTCACCTACGGCCCCGATCCGGCGACGCACAGCCGCTGCACGCTCGGCGGCATGATCGGCAACAACTCCTGCGGCGTGCACTCGATCCTCGCCGGCGTGACCGCCGACAACATCGAGGAGCTCGACGTCGTCCTCGCGGACGGCACCCGCCTCACGGTGGGCAAGTCCGGCGACGAAGAGCTGCAGGCGATCATCGACGGCGGCGGCCGGCGCGGCGAGATCTACGCGGCACTCCGCGACCTGCGCGACCGCTACGACGGGCTGATCCGCGATCGCTACCCGCAGATTCCCCGCCGCATCTCGGGCTACAACCTCGACCGGCTGCTCCCCGAGCACGGCTTCGACGTCGCGGCGGCGCTCGTCGGCACCGAGTCGACCTGCGCCCTCACGTTGCAGGCCCGGTGCACGCTGATCCCGAGTCCCCAGCACCGCTCGCTCGTGCTGCTCGGCTACGAGGCGCCGTGGGACGCCGCCGACCACGTGCCCGAGATCATGGAGTACGGGCCGATCGGGCTCGAGACGTTCGACCAGCGCCTCGTCGACAACGAGCTCGAGAAGGGATTCGAGGAGCACGCCGAGCTGCTCCCGCGCGGCTCGGCCTGGCTGCTGTGCGAGTTCGGCGGCGACACGAAGGAGGAGGCGGACGACAAGGCCGAGCGCCTGCAGAAGGGCCTGCGCAAGGGCGAGCAGCTCGAGCTCCGCCTCTACGAGGACCCCGCGCAGATCAAGGAGATCTGGCAGATCCGCGAGGGCGGTGTCGGACACTCGAAGGTGCCGGGGAAGCACCCGGCGTGGCCGTCGTGGGAGGACGCCGCCGTCGCACCGGAGAAGATCGGCGCGTTCCTGCGCGACTGGGAGAGCCTCGTCTCGGAGCACGGCCTGCGTGTCTCCGCGTACTTCGGGCACGTCGGCCACGGGTGCATCCACACGCGGCTCGACTTCGACTTCTCGACGCAGGAGGGCATCCGCAACTACCGCAGCTTCGGCGAGGACGCCGCCCGGCTGATCGCGTCCTACGGCGGCTCGCTCTCCGGCGAGCACGGTGACGGCCACGCCCGCGCCGAGTTCCTCGAGACGATGTTCGGCTCGGAGCTCGTGCAGGCGTTCCGCGAGTTCAAGGCGATCTGGGACCCCGACGGCCGGCTCAATCCCGGCAAGGTCTCCGACCCGTATCCGACCGACTCGTTCCTGCGCTTCGACCCGAGCTACCGGCCGCGGCGGGTGCAGACGCACTTCCACTTCCCCGACGACCGCGGCGACTTCATCGCTGCGACCGAACGCTGCTTCGGCGTCGGTGCCTGCCGCGAGATCACGGCCGGCGACGGCGTCATGTGCCCGAGCTACCGCGCGACGCGCGAGGAGAAGCACTCGACGCGCGGCCGCGCGCGCCTCCTCAACGAGATGTTGCGCGGCGAGGTGATCGGCGCGAAGGGCTGGCGCGACGACAACGTGCACGAGGCGCTCGATCTGTGCCTCGCCTGCAAGGGCTGCAAGAGCGACTGCCCGGTGCGGGTCGACATGGCGACGTACAAGGCGGAGTTCTTCTCGCACTACTTCGCCGGCCGGCTGCGCCCCCTGCGCCACTACGCGCTCGGGCTGATCTACTGGGAGGCGCGCGTCGCGTCGCGGTTCCCGCGAGCGGCGAACCGCCTCGCCGGGCTCGGCAAGCGGCTCGTCGGGATCGCGCCCGAGCGGGAGCTGCCGCAGTTCGCCGAGCGGACCTTCCGCGACTGGTGGGTCGCGCGCGGCGGGTGCCGCGTCGAGAGCGGCCGCCGCGTGCTGCTCTGGCCCGACACGTTCAACAACTTCTTCCATCCCGAGACCGCGATCGCGGCGGTCGAGGTGCTCGAGGACGCCGGCTGCCGGGTTGAGCTCCCGGGCCGCAGCCTCTGCTGCGGGCGCCCGCTCTACGACTTCGGCATGCTCACGCTCGCGAAGCGGCTGCTCCGCCAGATCCTCGACGAGCTGCGCCCGCAGATCGCCGGCGGCGTGCCCGTCGTCGGCCTCGAGCCGAGCTGCCTCGCCGTCTTCCGCGACGAGCTCGTCAACCTCTTCCCCGACGACGTCGACGCGCAACGGCTCCGGAAGCAGAGCTTCACCCTCGCCGAGTACCTCGGGCAGATCGAGTGGGAGGCGCCGCGGCTCGAGGGGAAGGCACTCGTGCAGGCGCACTGCCACCACAAGTCGGTGCTGGGCTTCGACAAGGACCGCGAGCTGCTCGAGCGCACCGGCCTCGACGTCGAGGTGCTGGAGAGCGGCTGCTGCGGCATGGCCGGCTCGTTCGGCTACGAGGCGGGCGAGAAGTACGAGGTGTCGATGCGCTGCGCCGAGGACACGCTGCTTCCGCGCGTGCGCGACGCGGGCGAGAACGCGCTGCTCGTCGCCGACGGCTTCAGCTGCCGCTCGCAGATCGAGCACGGCGCCGGCCGCCGCCCCCGCCACCTGGCGGAGGTCCTGCGGCTCGGGCTCGTGCACGAGCCGGCCGCGGTGGCGACGAACGGCCGTGGGGCGGCGAAGCGCGCGAAGGTCGCCGTCGCGGCGCTCGCCGGCACCGGGCTGCTCGCCGGCGGGACCGTCGCGGTCCGGCGCCGGCTCGGGTGACCGCGGAGCGGCGCCAGATCGCCCTCGCGGTCTGGCTCGCGGCGATCGCGGGGTTCGTCGACGCGGTCGGCTACCTCGTCCTGCGGCAGATCTTCGTCGCGCACATGACCGGCAACACGAATCAGCTCGGGCAGCGACTCGGCCGCGGCGACCTCGGCGGCGCGGTGCCGCTGGCGGTCGCCGTCGGCGTGTTCGTCGGCTCGATCGCCGGGTTCACCGTCGTGCTCGAGGCGGCGATGCGGCGGCGGATGCGCTCACCGGCAGCGGTCGCGTTCGTGCTCGAGGCCGGGCTGGTGGTGCTCTTCATGCTGGTCGGCGGCGCGGCGCTCGAGCACGACGTCCTGCCGGATCGCGGCGCCGCCTTCTACGTGTGCCTGACGAGCGCGATCGCCGCCATGGGCGCCCAGACCGCGGCAGTGACGAAGTGGGGGTCGCGGACGGTGCGGTCGACGTACGTCTCGGGGATGCTCACCCGGCTCGGGCAGGAGAGCGCGGCGCTGCTCGTCGGCTCGACCCGCGGCCCGAGCTACGTCCACGACCGGCTCGGGCTCGGCGCGCGGCGCGAGTCGCTCGTCGGCGCTGCCGCCTACCTC
>DATBIC010000031.1:0-11739 GCA_036557145.1 Gaiellaceae bacterium | reverse complement strand
CTCGGCGTGCGCGGCTTCCTGCCGGCGTCGCTGGTCGACATCCGCCGCGTGCAGGATCTCGACGAGTTCCTCGGCCAGGAGCTCCGCGCGAAGGTGATCGAGCTCAACCGCTCGCGCAACAACGTCGTGCTCTCGCGCCGCGCCGTGCTCGAAGAGGAGCGCAAGGAGCAGCGGCAGCAGATCCTCGACAAGCTGCAGCCCGGCGACGTCGTCGAGGGGCAGATCTCCAACATCGTCGACTTCGGCGCGTTCGTCGACCTCGACGGCATGGACGGCCTGATCCACATCTCCGAGCTGTCGTGGTCGCACGTCAACCATCCGTCGGAAGTGCTCGAGATCGGCCAGGACGTGCAGGTCAAGGTGCTCGACATCGACCGCGACCGCCAGCGCATCTCGCTCGGGCTGAAGCAGACGCAGAGCGACCCGTGGCAGCAGGTGCTCTCGAGCTACAACGAGGGCGACGTGGTCGAGGGGCGCGTGACGAAGGTCGTCACGTTCGGCGCGTTCGTCGAGATCCTGCCCGGCGTCGAGGGCCTCGTGCACATCTCCGAGCTCGCGCAGCATCACGTCGAGAACCCGCGCGAGGTCGTCGCGCAGGGTCAGCCCGTCAACGTGAAGATCATCGAGGTCGACGGCGACCGCCGCCGGCTCTCGCTCTCGCTCAAGCGCGTGGAGGACACGGATCCCGTGCAACCGCGCGCCGACGGCGCCGAGTCGGTGCACACGCGCCCGAGCCTCGACCTCTCCGAGGACGTGTTCGCGGACGCGCCCGGCGAGCCCGAAGGCGAGGAGGCCGCCGAAGCTGCGGCCGACCCGGTCGAGGTCGACGTCGTCGACGAGGTCGTCGAGACCGAGCCCGAGGCCGAGGCCGTCCCCGAGGCCGAGGCCGTCGTCGAGGAGTGACGGCGCGCCCGGTCGCCGTCGCGATCACCGGCGGCATCGGGAGCGGGAAGAGCGAGGCGCTGAAGGCGTTCGCGCGCCACGGCGCGGCGACGGTCTCGAGCGACGAGATCGTCCATCACCTCCTCCGGCACCCCGAGGTGAAGGGGCGGGTCGTCGACCGCGTCGGTAACGGCGTCCTCGCGCCCGACGGCGAGATCGACCGCACTGCGCTCGCGACGACCGTCTTCAACGACAGGGAAGCGCTCGCGTTCCTCGAAGAGTTGCTGCATCCGCTGGTCGCGGCCGAGTACCTGCAGTGGCGCGAGGATCTCGCGCGCCTCCCAAACCCGCCCCGGGTCTGCGTGACCGAGGTCCCGCTGCTCTTCGAGGCGGGCGGCGAATCGCGCTTCGACAAGGTGGTCGTGATCACCGCTCCGACGAAGCTCCGCCGCGCCCGCTCCGAGGTGGCGGTCGTCGACGAACGCGAGAGCCGGCTGTTGCCGGAGCGCGAGAAGGTTGCGCGCGCCGACTTCGCCTACACGAACACCGGCACCATCGAAGAGCTCGACGCGTTCGTCGCGGACGTGATGCGGGCGCTGCAGCCTGGGTGAGACGGACGCTCGTCCTGTCGTTCGCGGTGCTCGTCGCGGTCGTCGCCGGCTTCGCCTTCTACGTCTTCCGCACGAACCCGCCGTGGTACGAGCGCATCCGCTATCCGCTTCGCTATTCCCAGTTCGTCAGGGTTCACGCGGACGAGCACGGGCTCGATCCGGCACTGGTCGCAGCCGTCATCTACCAGGAGTCGAAGTTCCGCTCGAGCGTGGTCTCGTCCTCGGGCGCAATCGGCCTGATGCAGCTGACCCCCGCGACCGCGCGCGGGATCGCGATCCGGACGGGCGGGAGCAAGTTTTCCACGCAGGATCTGTACAACCCCGAGATCAACATCCGCTACGGAGCCTGGTACCTCGACAACCTCTTCAAGAAGTACGGCAACGAAGAGCTGGTTCTGGCGGCCTACAACGCGGGCCAGGGGAACGTCGACCGCTGGCGTGCGCACCACCAGGGAATCGAGTTCCCGGAGACGCGCGCGTACATCCGGCGCGTCGAGAAGCTCGAGTCGATCTACCGGCGCGTGTGGCACTCGCAGCTCTACTCGTCCGCCGTCGGCCGGTTGAGGCGGGCAGCGTGACGGTGGATTTGCTGGAGCTGGCGGAGAACGCGAACACGTACACGCCGCTGGGCCCGGAGGACGAGCGCGACGTCACGCCGCGCTACGTGCTGTGGATGGGGAGCCGCGACGAGCCACCGTGGAACGTCGCGCAGCGCTTCCGGCTCGCCGAGGACGAGGTCGACGACGTGCGCGCCGAGATCCACGCGCGCCTCCGGGCGAAGGGCCGCACGGCGTGCACGTGGGAGGTAGGGACGCATGCGACGCCGTCGGACCTCGTGAACCAGCTGTTGGCCCGCGGGCTCGTCGACGATGCGACGCCGCTCGCGGTCGGCATGGTGCTGACCGAGCCGCCGGTCGCGCCGCCCCCGGACGTCGAGGTGCGCCGGGCGACGGCGCACGACGATCTGCTGGCAGCGGCACGCATCGCGGCGGTCGCCTTCGGGATGCCGGAGCCCGTCTCCGTGCCGGATCAGACCTCGGACGAGAACGTCGTCTACGTCGCTCTGGTCGACGGCGAGCCCGTCGCACGTGCGGCTGCGTCGTTTTCGCCGCACGGCGTGACGCTTTTCGGCGGCGCGACACTGCCCGAGGCGCGCGGTCGCGGTGCCTATCGTGCGCTCGTGGCGGCGCGATGGGACGAGGCGGTGCGGCGCGGAGTGCCTGCGCTCGTGACCCAGGCGAGCCCGATGTCGCGGCCGATCCTCGCCCGGCTCGGTTTCCGTGAGGTGTGCGAGATCCGCATCCTGCTCGACGAGTTCGGTGAGGCCGCGTGAGGGTCTCCGCCAAGGCGGACTACGCGATCCGCGCGGCCGTCGAGCTCGCGGCGGCCGGTGCGGGGCCGGTCAAGGGCGACCGCGTCGCGCGCGCTCAGGAGATCCCGTTGAACTTCCTGGAGAACATCCTCGTCGACCTGCGCAACGCCGGCCTGGTGGCGAGCAAGCGCGGGGCAGACGGCGGGTACTGGCTCGCGCGCCCGCCGGACGAGATCACGCTCGCCGACGTGATCCGCGCGGTGGACGGGCCGCTCGCCAACGTGCGGGGACAGCGCTCCGAGCAGGTCGAGTTCGCGGGAAGCGCGGCCGCGCTGCGAGAGGTCTGGGTCGCGGTGCGCGCGAACCTGCGCGCGGTGCTCGAGCAGGTGACGCTCGCCGACGTCGCGCGCGGCAAGCTCCCGACGTCGGTCGCGGCGCTCGCCGCCGACCCCGACGCCTGGGCGCCCCACTAGGCGAAGGCGCGCGTGCGGTTCGGCCGCACGTAGACGATCTGGCCCTGCTCGAGCTCCAGCTCCTCCGCCTGGTCGCGGGTGAGCTGTACCGAGAACGGCTCGCCGTCGTCCCCGACGAGCTCGGCGCGCACCTCGAAGCCGAGGTGCACGACGCGCAGCACCTGTCCCTCGCGCGTGCTTTCGTCGGGCTCGGAGACGACGTCCAGGTCGTGCGGGCGCACCCAGCCCTCGCCGAAGCGGTTCGCCTGACCGACGAAGCCCATGACGAACTCGTTGGCCGGCGCGTCGTACAGCACCCGTGGCGCGTCGACCTGCTCGATGTGCCCCTTGTTCATGACGACGACGCGGTCGGCGACGTCCATCGCCTCTTCCTGGTCGTGCGTCACGAAGACCGTGGTCGTGTGCGTCTCGTCGTGCAGGCGGCGAAGCCAGACACGAAGCTCGCTGCGCACGCGTGCGTCGAGCGCGCCGAAGGGCTCGTCGAGCAGCAGCACCTTCGGCTCGGGCGCGAGCGCACGGGCGAGCGCCATGCGCTGCCGCTGGCCGCCCGAGAGCTGCGACGGGTAGCGGTCGCCGAACCCCTGCAGCTGCACGAGGTCGAGCAGCTCGTCGACACGCGCTGCGATCTCTGTGCGTGTCCGCTTGCGGATCTTCAGCCCGAACGCGACGTTGTTGCGGACGGTCATGTGCTTGAACGCGGCGTAGTGCTGGAAGACGAAGCCGACGCCGCGCCGCTGCGGCGCCACAGTGGTCGCGTGCTGGCCGGCGAGCAGGACATCGCCCGTGTCGGGCTGCTCGAGCCCGGCGACGATGCGCAGCAGCGTCGATTTCCCCGACCCCGATGGGCCGAGGAGCGCGGTGAGCGACCCGCTCGCGACCTCGACGGAGACGTCGTCGAGCGCCTGGAAGTCGCCGAAGCACTTGGACACGTTGCGGACGGAGATGCTCACCGGGCCTCCTTCGGCTTCAACAGGGTCATGGCGACGAGGACGGCGACCGACAGGACGGCGAGGACGAGCGAGATGCCGTACGCGCCGGGCAGGTCGAAGTTCTCGTAGGCGTCCTGGACGCGCAGCGTCGCGGTCTCGGTCTGCCCCTCGATGTGGCCCGACACGACCGCCACCGCGCCGTACTCGCCGAGGCAGCGGGCCGTGGTGAGCACGACGCCGTAGATCACCGCCCAGCGGATCGAGGGCAGCGTGATGCGCCAGAAGGTCGCCCACGGCCCGGCTCCGAGCGTGTGCGCGGCCTGCTCCTGCTCGTCGCCGATCTCGCGCAGCGTCGGCACGACCTCGCGGGCGACGAACGGCAGCGAGACGAAGATCGTCGCGATCACCATCGACGGCAGCGCGAAGAGGATCTGGATGCCGTGCTCGTCGAACCACGGCCCGAACCAGCCGGTGCGCCCGAAGAGCAGGAACAGCGAGAGCCCGACGACGACGGGGGAGAGGGCGAGCGGCAGGTCGACGAGCGCGTTGACGATGCCGGCGCCCGGGAAGCGCTGCCGCACGATCGCGAGCGCGCAGATCACGCCGAAGAGCGTGTTCAAGGGCACGGCGATCGCCGTGATCAGCAGCGTGACCTTGAACGCGTGGACGGTGTTCGGATCGCTGAGCGAGCGCCAGAGGTGGCCGGCGCCGTCGTCGAACGCGCGCCAGAACACCATCGACAGCGGCGCCAGCAGCACGACCAGCAGATAGCCCAGCGCCGTGAAGCGAAGCGCATACCTATGCACGTTCGTGCCTCGTCGCGAGGAAGCGGACGCCGCCGATCGCGAGGAGGACCGCGAAGGAGATCGCGAGCATCACCACGGCCACCGCCGCCGCGCCGGCCTGGTCGCCGCTCTCGATGTGCGTGAAGACGAAGACCGAGGCGACCTCGGTCCGGAACGGGAGGTTCCCGGAGATGAGCACGAGCGCGCCGATCTCCCCGACGGCGCGCGCGAAGGCCAGCGCGACGCCGGACAAGACGCCGGGGAGGATGTTCGGCAGGACGATGCTGCGGAACACGCGCAGCTCGCCGGCGCCGAGCGAGCGGGCCGCTTCCTCGGTCTCGGGCTCGAGCTCGAGCAGCACCGGCTGCACCGTGCGCACGACGAACGGCAGCGTCACGAACAGCAGCGCCGCGACGATCGCCGTGCGCGTGAACGCGATGTCGATCCCGATGGGGGACGACGGGCCGTACAGGGCCAGCAGCGTCAGCCCGGCGACGATCGTCGGCAGCGCGAACGGGAGGTCGATCACGGCGTTGACCAACTCCTTGCCCCGGAACTCGTCGCGCACGAGCACCCAGGCGGTGATCGTCCCGAGCACCGCGTTGAGCCCGGCGACGACCGCGGCCGCGCCGAGGCTGAGCTTCAGTGCCGCCACCGCCTCCGGCGCGGTCACCACGGTCCAGAAGGACGAGACGCCGTCCGCCCGGGACGCCCAGACGAGCGCCGCGATCGGGAGGACGACGATCAGCGAGAGGTAGGCCGTCGTGAAACCGAGCGAGAGGGCCTTGGCGGCCCCCTCGCTCGCCGGCATCCGCCGGTGGGCGCGCCGCGGCAGCGACGCCGCGGTGCGGCTACTAACCAGCCGTCGGCCCTCCCACCGCCTGCTCGATCTTCGCCATCCGCCCGGTGCTCGGTTGGAACCAGACCTTGTCGGCTGCGCGCCAGCCGCCGATGTACTTGTCCGAGACCTTGAACATCCCGGGCCGCGACGGGTACTTGTCGGCGTACTTCTTCGCGATCCGCGGGTCGACCGGCCGGAAGCCGTACTGCGCGAGCAGATCCTGCGCCGGGTCGCTCTTCACGTACTGGATGAACTGATTCGCCTTGTCGACGTTGGGGCTCGACTTGAGCACTGCGATCGGCAGCTGGATCAGCATCGTCTGCCGCGGGATCACGTACTGGATGTCCTGGCCGTTCAGCCGCGAGTTCAGCGCCTCGCTCTCGTAGGTGATGAGCACGTCGCCCTTGCCCGAGAGGAACGTGTTGGTCGCGTTGCGGCCCGACGAGTCCTGCGAGACGACGTGGTGGAAGAGCTGCTTGACGTACTGCGTCGCCTGTTTGTCGGTCTTCCCGAGCCGGCGCTCGGCGCCGTACGCGGCGAGGATGTTCCATTTCGCGGAGCCCGAGCTGAATGGGTTGGGCGTGATCACCTGGATCCCCGGCCGGACCAGGTCGGCCCACGACTTGATGTGCTTCGGGTTCCCCGGCCGCACGGCGAACACGACCACCGTGTCGGCGGCGATCCCATCGTAGGCCTGCTCGTCCCAGTCCTGGTCGACGAGGCCGGCGTCGACGAGCAGGTTGACGTCGTCGCCGGTCGAGAGGAAGACGAGGTCGGCCCTGAGCCCCTGCGCGACCGCCCGCGCCTGGTCGGTCGACGCGCCGTAGCTCTGGTTGAAGGAGACGCCCTTGCCTGCCGGCGTCTGCTGCCAGGCCTGGACGATCTTCCCCATCACCGCCTTCGGGGTGGAGTAGCCGACGAGCGAGAGCGTCGTGCCCGTCGTGTGCGCCGCGGCTCCGGCCGCGAGCGCGAGCGCGGCGGCGACCGCCGCGGCGAGGATGATCCTGTTCCGCTGTTTGTCGATTGACATACTGAACAACTACATAATGACTGCTGATTCGTCAAATAAGCAATCGTGAGATGTCGCCGGCGCTCTATCGTTCGCCGTCCATGCGCTTCCGCACCGGCCAGCAGCTCGATCCGTCGCAGGTGGAGGACCGGCGCGGCGCGGGCGGCGGCTTCGGGGCGCCGGTCGCGCTCGGCGGCGGCGGGCTCGGCGTGCTCGGGCTCGTGATCTACCTCGGGATCGTGCTGCTCGGAGGCGGCAGCGGCAGCGCCCTCAGTGCGCTGGAGGGCATCACGGTCACGTCACCGCAGCAGTCCCCGTCGAGCACGCTCGACGCCGACTGCACGAGCGGCGCCGACGCGAACACGCGGCAGGACTGCCGCATCGTCGCCGACGTCAACTCGGTGCAGGCGTACTGGCAGGGCTGGTTCCGCGCGCACGGCAAGCCCTACCCGCTCGCCGACACGGTGTTCTACAGCGGCGCGACCGACACCGGCTGCGGCACCGCGACCACCGACGTCGGGCCCTTCTACTGTCCCGTCGACAAGAAGGTCTACATCGACCTCGGCTTCTACGACGAGCTGAAGAGCAGGTTCGGCGCGCAGGGAGGGCCGTTCGCCGAGGCGTACGTGATCGCGCACGAGTACGGGCACCACGCGCAGGACCTGCTCGGCGCGCTCCAGCCCGGCAGCTCGCAGGGCGCGACCAGCCGCTCCGTGCGGACGGAGCTGCAGGCCGACTGCTACGCCGGCGTCTGGGCGCGGCACGCCGTCGCGACGGGGTACATCGTCGATCTCACCCAGCAGGACATCGCGGACGGCCTCGATGCCGCGGCCGCCGTCGGCGACGACCGCATCCAGTCGGAGACGCAGGGCCAGGTCGACCCGGAGACGTGGACGCACGGATCGTCCGCGGAACGGCAGGGCTGGTTCCTGCGCGGCTATCAGCGCGGCGAGCCGAGCGGCTGCGACACGTTCAGCGGCGCGTTGTAGGCTCTGCGCCGTCAAGCGACGAGGGAGGCGCGAAATGAGCGCGACCGACGTTGCTGCGGCAGTGAGACCGGGGCGGAGGGCGCTGGCCGAGGCGCTCAGGCACGTCGGCGTCCGCGAGAGCCCGCCCGGCTCGAACCGGACGATGTTCGGGAGGTGGTTCGGCGCCGACGGCGTCCCGTGGTGCGCGATCTTCGCGTCGTACTGCTTCTCGGTCGGCGCGGGGGTGACGCTCTGCCGCGGCTGGCACGGAGCGGGCGTCTCTCCGCGAGGCGTCGCGTACGTGCCCACGCTCGAGGCGTGGCTGCGGGCGACCGGCCGAAGCCTGCCCGCCGGGACGGCGCCGGCGCCGGGCGACCTCGCCGTCTTCAACTGGGACGGCGGCCTGCCGGATCACGTCGGGATCGTGATCGCCGCGCACGGCGCGCAGCTCGAGACGGTCGAGGGGAACACGGCCGTCGGCAACGACTCGGACGGCGGGGAGGTGATGCGCCGGACGCGCCGGGTGCGCCAGGTCTCGACGTTCGGCCGACTTTGACGCTAGGTTGCGCCCGGCCCCGGCGCTACACTTGAGGGCGCAACTATGGCGACGTCCGAAGCGACCACGACCGACCTCACCGGCTGGGTGACGTTCCTGCGCGCCCACGCCGCGATCACGCGGGAGATGTCCGTGCAGCTGCAGCGCGAGCACGGGCTCACGCTCCACGACTACGAGGTCCTCTTGCACCTCTCGAGGGCCGACGGCTTCATGATGCGGCGCGTCGACCTCGCCCAGAGCGTGCTGCTGACCGCATCGGGAATCACGCGCCTGCTCGAGGGGCTCGAGCGCGCCGGGCTCGTCGAGAAGGCGACCTGCGAGTCTGACGCGCGCGTGTCGTACGCGAAGCTGACGACCGCGGGACGCACGACGCTCCGCGCGGCGGCGGTGACCCACCGGCGGCATGTCGACGAGCTCTTCCTCGGCCGCTACTCGGGCTCGGAGCTCGAGACGCTCGCCCAGTTGCTCGCCCGGCTGCCGCTCGCCGAGGCGCCCGGCTCCGGCTGCGGATAGACGATCGACCCTTCCAGGTCGCGCGCGAGGCGGCGGAACGGGCCGTCGACCGCGAGCAGCTCGTCGAAGCGCCCGCGCTGCGTGATGCGCCCGTGCTCGACGACGAGGATCTCGTCGGCGCGGCGAACGGTCGCGAGGCGGTGCGCGATGATGATCGAGGTGCGGCCGCTGAGCAGCCGGTCGAGCGCACGCTCGATCAGGATCTCGGTCGGACGGTCGATGTTCGAGGTGGCCTCGTCGAGGATGAGGATGCGCGGGTCGGCGAGCAGCGCGCGGGCGATCGAGATCAGCTGACGCTCGCCGGCCGAGAGGCCGGAGCCGCCCTCGCGCACCGGGTGCAGCAGCCCCTCCTCGAAGCGGCGGGAGATCCGGTCGATGCCGACCGCGCGCGCGACGTCCCCCACGTCTGCGTCGGTCGCCTCCGGATGGGCGAAGCGGATGTTGTCGGCGATCGTGCCGGCGAACAGGAAGGGATCCTGCAGCACGACGCCGAGCTGACGCCGGTACGAGCGGAGCTCGAGCTCGCGGAGGTCGTGCCCGTCGACCAGGATCGCTCCGTCGTCCGGGTCGTAGAAGCGTCCGACGAGCTTGGCGGTCGTCGACTTTCCGCCGCCCGACTCGCCGACGAGCGCGAGGCAGCCGCCCGGGGAGACGTGGATGTCGATCGCGTGCAGGACCGGCTCCTTCCCGTACGCGAACGTCACGTGGTCGAGCCGCAGGTCGCCGTCGATCGCGACGCGCCGTGCGTCGGGCGCGTCGCGAATCTCGGGCTCGGTGTCGAGCACCGTCGTGATCTTCTCCATCGCGGCGCCGGCCGACTGCACCTGCCCGTACAGGTCGGACAGCTCCTGCAGCGGCTGGAAGATCAGGTTGAGCAGGAACACTGCGGAGACGAGCGTCCCGATCTGGAGCGTGTCGTCGGCGATCATGCGCCCGCCGACCCAGAGAATCGCCACCATCGAGACGGCGCCGAGCAGCTCGATCCCGGGGAAGAAGAGCGAGTTCAGGTACTGCGCGTACGTGTTCGTCTCGCGGTTGGCGGCGTTGGCGCGATCGAACTCCGCGAGGAAGACACGCTCGCGGTTGAACGCCTGGATCACCGCCATGCCGGAGACCGACTCCGCGATCTGCGCGGTCATCGCCGCGATCGTCTCGCGGACCTGGAGGAACGCCGCGTGCGACTTCACCTGGAACCAGCGTGTAAGCACGAGCGTCGGCGGCAGGATCACCAGCGCGACGAGCCCGAGGCGCCAGTCGAGCACGAACAGGCCGACGATCGCTGCGAGCAGCGTGAGCGTGTTGACGACGAGCGTGGTCAGGCCCTGCGAGAGGACGTCGGAGAGCGCATCGACGTCGGAGGTGAGGCGCGCGATGATCCAGCCGGCCTTCTGTTCGCTGAAGTAACGGAGCGAGAGGGTCGTCAAATGCTCGAACAGATCGCGTCGAAGGCCGAGCACGACGTCCTGGCCGACGCGCGCGAGCCCGCGCACGAGCGTCGTCTGCAGGATCCAGGCGGCCGCGTTGATCGCCAGGTAGAGCGCGACGTCCTGTTCGAGGCGTGCGTTGTCGTGCTTCAGCATGCCGTCGTTGATCGCGTTCTGCACGACGAGGAGCGCGCTGACCGGTGCGGCCGCGCTGCAGACGCCGATCGCGCCGAGCAGCGCGACGCGGCCCCAGCGTCCGCGCAGGTACCGCGTGAGGCGCGTCAGGCCGACACGGGGCTTCTTAGGCAGCGAGCACCTCCTCGCCGAAGAGGTCGTTGAACGGGCCGCCCGACTCGAGCAGCGCCAGCGGCCGGCCCTGCTCGACGATCACGCCGTCGTCGATCACGACCGCGCGGTCGGCGATCAGCACCGTGCTCAGCCGCTGCGTCGCGATCAGCACCGTGCGGCCGCTGAGAGCGGGGCGGAGGTTCGCGATCAGGTGGCGCTCGGTCTGGGTGTCGACCGCCGACATCGGGTCGTCGAGGACGACGATCCGCGCGCCGGCGATCAGTGCGCGCGCCAGGGCGACGCGCTGCCGCTGGCCGCCGGAGAGGTTCACGCCGCGCTCGCCGATCACCGTGTCGTAGCCCTCGGGCAGCTCGGCCGCGAAGTGCGCGACGCCCGCCGCCTCGCAAGCCGCGACGACTTCATCCCACGGCGCGTCCGGCCGGGCCGCGGTCAGGTTGTCGCGGAGCGGGATCGAGAACAGGATCGGCCGCTGCGTGACGAGGGCGACGGCCGAGCGCAATTCGTCGAGCTTCAGCTCGCGCACGTCGATGCCGTCGACGAGGACGCGCCCCGAGGTCGGGTCGTAGAAACGCGGCAGCAGGTTGAGCAGGGACGACTTGCCGGCTCCGGTTGGGCCGCAGACGGCGACGACCTCGCCAGGCTCGAGCGCGAGGTCGATCCCGGAGAGCACCTCGCTGCCGGTCCCGTACGAGAAGTGGACGGCCTCGAAGCGCACCGCGAGCTCGCCGGCGGGAAGCGTGCGCGGCGTCGCCGGCTCCGGGATCGTCTCGATCCCCTGGAGCCATGCGAAGCTCCGCGACGCCGACGCGGTTGCGCGCTGCGCGAGCGAGAGAATCCAGCCGAGTGCCTCGAGCGGCCAGACGAGCTGCAGGAGCAACTGGTAGAAGAGGAAGAACTCGCCGTAGGTGAGGGTCCCGCCGATCACGTCGTTCCCGCCGACGAGCACCACGGCGGCGATCGACACCGTGGGGAGGAACAGCAGGCCCGGCAGGTAGGTCGCCTCGACCCGCGCCTGGCGCAGCACCCCGTCCCGAACCCTCTCGGCCTTGTCGGCGAAGCGCGCCTGGACGTCGTCCTCGCGCTCGTCGACCCGAAGCTGACGCTCTACGCCGCCGTATCGCTGCCCC
>DATBIC010000030.1:0-8391 GCA_036557145.1 Gaiellaceae bacterium | reverse complement strand
GCGACCATCGCGAGATCTTCGGCATCGTCGAGCCCGACCTTCAGGTAGAAGACGTCGAAGCCGGCTGCGCGACCCTCCGCGACTTGTGCAGCGAGGCGCTCGCCGGAGGCGCGGGCGAGGTAGTAGAAGTACGTCGCGTCGGGTCGCTGCAATCCGCCGAGCAGACGCCACAACGGCTGCCCGCAGGCCCGGCCGCAGATGTCCCAGAGCGCCATGTCGATGCCGGCCCACGCGAAGTTTCCCGTCCCGGCACGGAACTGCCACAGCCCGTGCGTGAACGCGTCGCCGCGCATCGCCTCACGATTCCACGGGTCGCGGCCGACGACGAACGGCGCCATGGCGCGCACCGCATTCTGAATCGACGCCGTGTCGGCGCCGCAGCACGCTTCGCCCCAGCCGACGATCCCGTCGTCGGTGGTCAGCTTCACGAGCACGTCGCTGACGCCGTCGCGCGCGACCTGCGAGCTGATCTCACGGTGCCGGTACGGCACGCTGACCGGAATCGTCTCGAGTGCGGCGATACGCACCGGTGATCAGAGCGTGTGCTCGAACATCGTCAGGATCTCGTTCTCGCGCTCGCCGACGAGGAACGTGTGCTCGAGGCGAATCCCGCCCCAGCCGGGAAGGTAAATCGCCGGCTCGAGGGCGAGCACCATTCCCTCGTCGAACCGCTCCTCGCAGTACGGCGTGATCCGGGGCTCCTCGGACCACGCCGCGCCGATCCGATGGCCGGTGTGATGGCGGTACGTGGGGCCGTGACCTTCGAGCAGCCCGCGAACCCGGCGGTCGACGTCGCGCGCGACGACCCCGGGGCGGCAGAGGGCGATGCCGTCGTCGAGCGCGCGACGAACCGCGTCGAATCGCTCGCGCGTCACACGATCGGGCGTCCCGACGAAGACGGCGTTGGCGGTGTCCGACCAGCCGCCGTCGATCCAGGGGGACGTGTCGGTGAGCACGAGATCCCCCGGCTGGACGACACGGTCGGTCGACACACCGCCTCCCGTCGCGGTTCCCTCCGCCCCGGTCGACACGGTGAGGATGCCCGGCACGCGCTTTCCCGCTGCGCGGAACATCGCCGCCGCCGCGAGGCCGGCCAGTTCTGCCTCGCTGATACCTGGCTCGGCGTCGTCCTTCACCGCCTGCTGGACGACGTCCGCGAGTCGGCACGCGCGGCGGATCGCATCGAGACCGGGCGTGACCGTGAGTGCGGCGTCGCAGGAGACCGGCGTCCGGCCGGTCTCGAGCAGCCACTCGGCCACGAGGTGGGGGAGGTGCCTGGCCTCGACGCCGGTCGGGCCCTGTGCGAAGCCGGCGCGGTCGAGGGCGGAGCGCAGGGCGGTCCGGAGCTCGCCGGCCGGATCGGGCGCGCGCTCGAAGTCGTAGGACCTGTACGTCACCACGTGTGCGTCGGACGACCTCACGTCCGGCGTGTGGAAGTCGGCGACCAGGAGCACCTGCTCGCGCTGGCCGAGGAGAAGCAGGGCCGGCACGCTGACGAAGGGATTCGCTACCGGCCAGTCCTCGTCCGGCGTCTCGAAGCAGCCGAGCGCCGCGAGTGTCTCCGGATGCGACAGCACCGCCTGCGCGTGACCGGCCGTGTCGAGCGCCGCGCGAACGTGTTCGAGGCCCACGGCCCGAGTCTGGCAGAGTCGGGGTTCTCGACTCGAAAGGAGCGGATCGATGCGCGAAGCGATCGTCGGGGCCGCGGTGCGCGGCCCTTACTCACCGGCGGTGATCAGCGAGGGGAGGTTCGTCTTCGTCTCGGGCCAGGGGCCGCTGGTCGACGGTGAATACGTTCCGGGGACGATCGAAGAGGAGACGCGGCTCACGCTCGAGAATCTCGGTGGGCTGCTCGCCGAGGCAGGAAGCGCGTTCGAACATGCCGTCCGCTGCGGCGTCTGGATCGTCGATCTCGACGACTTCGCCGCGATGAACGGTGTCTACGAGTCGTTCTTTCCCGTGCCGCGGCCCGCGCGCGCGACGGTGCGTGCGGACCTGATGGTGGGCAAGGTGGAGATCGACTGCATCGCGCTCGTGCCGGGCTAATACGTCGCGCGGCCGCCGGAGATGTCGAAGCACGCCCCGGTCGAGAACGACATCTCCTCGCTCGCAAGCCAGCAGATCAGCGCGGCCACCTCCGAAGCCTGCCCCAGACGTGCGAGCGGGATGCGCGACGTCATGTAGGCGATGTGCTCCTCGGTGCTCTGCCCGAGCAGCGGCGTGTCGATCACCGCGGGAGCGATGCAGTTCACGAGCACGCCCGACCCGACCACGTCCTTGCCGATCGCCTTCGTCAACGCGATGACGGCGGCCTTCGAGGAGGAGTACGCGGCGGCCATCGGATTGCCTTCCTTGCCTGCGATCGACGCGACGTTGACGATCCGCCCGTACCCGCCGGCCTTCATCTTCGGCACTGCTGCCCGGTTCGCGAAGAGCACGCCGTCGAGGTTGATCGACAGGACCCGCGCCCACTCGTCGTTCGTGATCTCTTCCGTATGGACGTTGTCGCCGGCGATGCCGGCAGCGCAGACGAGGATGTCGAGTCGTTCCAGGCGTTCGACGGCGGCGTCGAGCTGCGCGGAGTCGCGTACGTCGTCGCCGTTCGCGAGGTCGAAGACGTGAACCTCGGCGCCGCCGGCGCGCAACCGCTCGACTGTTGCGGCGCCGATCCCGCTTGCACCGCCCGTCACGAGCGCCACGCGGCCGTCGAAGTCGTAGAGGTTCGCCACGCCGGGAGTTCTATACGGTCTAGCGACGCATGCTGCTGCTGAACGAGGCCGAGATTCGCCGTCTGGTCGACGTCACGAGTGCCCGGGAGGCGATCGCCGATGCGTTTCGGGCGCTTCACCGGGGCGAGGCGACGCTCGCGAACGTGATCTCGGTTCCGTTCAGGGATCCCGACGGCGTCGCGCACATCAAGGCCGGTCACGTGCACAGCGACGCCGTGTGGGCGGTGAAGGTGTCCGGCGACTTCGATCCGGACGACGGCAGCCCGATACAGCACAGCGGTGTGATGCTCGTGCTCAGCGCGGTCGACGGGGCCGTGGTCGCCGTGCTCGGCGACAACGGCTACCTGACCGAATTGCGGACCGGGGCGGCGGGCGCGGTCGCGGCCGAGTTGCTGGCACGTGCGGATGCGAGCTCGGTGGCGATCGTCGGCGCCGGAAGCCAAGCCCGGTTCCAGCTGGAGGCCCTGCGACAGGTTCGCCCGATCGACACGGTGCGGGTCGCCTCGCGGTCGGCCCGGCGCGCCCAGGTCTTCGTCGACGAGGTCGCCTCGTCGGGGCTGTCGGCGCGACTCTGCAGCTCCGTCGAGGAGGCGGTCCGAGGCGCCGACATCGTGATCACGACGACGCCGTCGCCGACGCCGCTGGTCGAGGCGGCTTGGCTCGGGGCCGGGACGCACGTGACCGCCGTCGGGTCGGACGAGCCGACGAAGCAGGAGCTCGACCCCGCCGTCCTCGGCCGCGCGGACGTCGTCGCGGTCGACGACCGGCGGCAGACGGCGAGCTTCGGCGAGCTGCATCACGCGATCGCCAACGGCGCGCGGGCGGCGGACGACGTCGTCACGATCGGCGAGCTCCTCGAGGGCGCGGCACCTGGGCGGACGACCGACGACGAGATCACCGTCGCCGACTTGACCGGCGTCGGTGTGCAGGACGCCGCGATCGCAGCGTGCGTGGTGCGCGAGGCGGGGCGCGAACAGGCTGCTCGGCTCGAGTCGCGCCAGACTCCCTCGACAACCGCCCACGACCGGTGAGTGCAGGCGGCACGCCCGCCGTGCGGTACCGGCGGACGCCGATCGAGGTGGAGTCGCCTGAGCAGCTCGGCTACTCGACAATCGAGAACAATCTGGCCGAGAGCTCGTTCTCGGACATGCGGCTCGCCGACTACGGCGTCGATGCCGACGTCGGCGATGTCCTGCTCCCGTACGGCGACCACCTCGGGACGGAGCGGCTGCGTGCGTTGATCGCCGGCGAAGACGACGTGCTCGCTCCCGGCCACGTCCTCGTGACCGCCGGCGCCGCGTCCGCTCTCTTCATCGTCGCGACGTCGTTGCTCGGCGCGGGCGATCACGCGCTTGTCTGCGCCCCGAACTATGCGACGAATCTCGAGACTCCGCGTGCACTCGGCGCGGACGTCGAGACGTTCGACCTCCGCTTCGAAGACGGCTGGGCCCTCGACCTCGAGGCGATCGCGTCACGGCTGCGGCCCGAGACGCGACTCCTCAGCATCACCTATCCGCACAACCCGACCGGAAGCATGATCTCACCGGACGAGCTCGATGCTCTCGTCGCAGTGATCGAGCGCCATCCGGTTGCGCGGTTGCTCGTCGACGAGACGTACCGAGAGCTGGCCTATGGCGCGCCGTTGCCCATGGCTGCGTCGTTGTCGCCCCGCGTGATCGCCGTCTCGTCGATGTCGAAGTCGTACGGCCTGCCCGGACTGAGAGTCGGCTGGTTGACATGCCGCGACGATCGCCTCATGGAGACGCTGCTCGCCGCGAAGGAGCAGATCTTCATCTGCGGCGCCGTGCTCGAGGAGGAGCTCGCTGCGCGGGTGCTCGACCGTCGCTCCGACGTTCTCTCGCTCGTCCGTGGAAAGACGCAGCGGCAGCTGGCTGTCGTTCGCGCCTGGATCCGCGATCACGAGCACTTCGAGTGGGTCGAGCCGCAGGCCGGCGTCGTCTGTTTCCCGCGCCTCCGGCCCGAGATCGACCTCGACGTCGACTCGTTCTACCGGGTGTTGCTCGAGCGGTACGGCACCTACGTCGGCCCCGGACACTGGTTCGACCAGGATCGGCGCTTCTTTCGCCTCGGATTCGCGTGGCCCACCGAGGCGGAGCTCGAGCGCGGTCTCGAGAGCCTCGACCGTGCTGCGACGTCGGTCCGGTCGGCTTGAATTGCGCAGGCATGAGGGCGACGGGGGCCACGGTCGTGCTGTTCGTGCTGCTGCTCGCGGTGGCGGCATCCCTCGGCGCGGGCCCGGCGCGGGCGTCGAGTGGGATCCACTACGGGATCCAGGACGACGCGTGGCTGGAGTTCGGCCCCGGCACGCTCAACCAGCGGCTGGCCACGTTCAAGCGCCTCGGTGTCCCGCTCGTCCGCTTCACGCTGCATTGGAACGAGATCGCGCTCCGGCGTCCGAAGCATCCCGGGTCGCCGCGTGACCCCGCGTACGACTGGCGCCGTCCCGACCGGGTCCTGCGCGGGCTCCGCCGCTACCACCTCACGCCCGTGCTCACGCTGGTCGGGACGCCGGCGTGGGCGAACGGCGGCCGCACGCCGAACTACGCGCCGCCGCACGTCAAGGACTTCGGCGCGTTCGCACGTGCCGCCGCCAGGCGCTACCCCTGGATCCGGTACTGGCTGATCTGGAACGAGCCGAACCAGCGGCTCTGGCTCCGGCCGACGAAGGCGGGGATCTACGTCCGACACCTGCTCAACCCGGCGTACGCGGCGATCCACGCTGTGATCCGGCAGGCCCGGGTCGGCGGCGGCGAGACGGCCCCCCGCGGCGGGCTCGGGGGCGTCGCACCCGTCACCTGGGTTCACGGCATGGCCCTCGCCCACGCGAAGCTCGACGCCTACACCCACCACCCATATCCGTCGTCGCCGGCCGAGACGCCGTCGAGTCACGGGTGCCGCAACTGCCCGTCGATCACGATGGCGACGATCCGCAAGCTCCTGATCCTCGTGAAGCGCTACTTCGGGCCGAAGCCGGTCTGGCTCACCGAGTACGGCTACCAGACGAATCCTCCCGACACGTTCTTCGGCGTGCCCCTGCGCAAGCAGGCGACGCTCCTGAGCCTGGCGGCGATGCGGGCGTGGAGGCTGCCGCGGGTGACGATGCTGTTCCAGTACCTCTACCGCGACGAGGTGTCGCTCAGCCGCTTCCAGACCGGGCTCGTCTTCGCCGACAACAAGCCGAAGCCGTCGCTGGAGGGGTTCAAGCTGCCGTTCGCGGAGCTGAGCCGAACCGAGTTGCAGACGGTGGTCTGGGGGCAGATCCGCGGCGGCCGGCCGGGGCGGCGGATGCCGTACCGGCTTGAGGTGCTCCACCGCAACGTCTGGGAGCCGGTCGGGCGCGCGAGGCTCACGAACAACGGCGGCTTCTTCGTGCGCTCGATCCGGCTCAAGCGCGGCGCGCTGCTGCGCGTCTTCTCGCCGCGGCAGCACCGCCTGAGCCTGCAGCTGCGGATCAGGTGACGCGCACGGCGCCGGTCACCTGACGAGCAGCGCGGCGCCGATTGCGCCGCCGTCGTCTCCCAGCTCCGCCGGCACGACCGGCGGATCGCGCGTCGGATTGAAGATGTGCGGCCGCATCTTCTCGCGAATGCGCTCGGCGGCGTGGTCACCGAAGCGCGTCCCGAGCCCTCCGCCGAGGACGATGCGGTCGAGGTCGAGGAGATTGACGGCCGAGGCACAGGCTGCGCCGAGCGCGTCGTAGGCGTCGTCGATCAGCTCGCGTGCGAGGTGGTCGTCCTCCTTCAGCGCGCGCTCCCACACGCCACTCGTCAGGCGGTCGCGGTTTGCCTTGCGCATGAGGTCGAACAGCTTCGTGTGCTGTCCACGCTCGTGGAGATGTCGCGCGCGCGCCTCCATCGCCGCCCTGCCCGCGTACGCCTCGACGCAGCCGCGCCGGCCGCAGGGACAGACGCGGCCTCCGAGCTTGACGACCGTGTGCCCGAGCTCGCCCGAGGCGCCGTTGCCCTCCCAGCGCCGGCCCTCGAGCACGACACAACCGCCGACACCCGTGCCCCACCACACCGCGAGGAACGACGGCACGTCGCGCCCCGCGCCGAGCTCGAGCTCCGCGGTCGCCGCCACCGCGACGTCGTTGGCTACGCGCACGCGAGCCCCCGCGAGCCGGGCCAGCTCGTCTGCGAACGGGTACGGGTCGCTCCACCCGCCCGCGAGGTTCGAGTTGAACCCGATCGTCCCGGCCGCGGGATCGACGGCGCCGGGCGCTCCGACGCCGACTCCGGTCAGCTGATCCACCGTCGTCCCTGCGTCTGCGGCAGCGTCGCCGACGCCGCCCGCTATCGCCTCGACCACGGCTGCGGCCCCACCTTCGGTCGGTGTCGGGTGCCGCGCGCGGCCGAGGACGTCGCGGTCGCCTTCGAGAACGAGGACGTCGATCTTCGTGCCGCCCAGATCTACTCCGGCGCGCATCGAGCGAGCCTAACCGAGCTCGAGCGTCATCTCCTCACGGGCGAGTGCCGGCGGCGCGACATCCGTGCCGGCCAGCTCCCGGGCCCGCCGCTCGAGCTCCTCGAGCGTGCCGTCCGAGTGCTCGGGCTCGTGGTGGAACAGGACGAGCCGGCCCGCGCCGACCGCCCGGGAGAACGCGACCGCGTCGGCGACGCTCGAGTGCCCCCAGCCGATCCGTGCTGCGTACTCCTCCTCGGTGTACTGGGCGTCGTGGAGCACGACGTCGGCGCCGCGTGCGAGCGCCCAGCCCGAGATCCAGTCCGGCGCACCGGCGTCGATGCCCGCGAGCGCCGGTTCGTGGTCGGGGAGATAGGCGAGGCTCGAGGTGGCCGTCTCGAGGCGGAAGCCGAGCGTCGGCCCGGGGTGGAGCACCAGGTCGGAGACGAGCGAGATGCCGTCCGCCCTCCACGGACCGGCCGGCAGGTCGTGGAAGCTGATCTTCGCCGGCACGTCACGGAAGTCGAGCGGGAAGAGCGGCGGCGAGAACGAGCGGAGGATCCGGTCGCGCAGGCTGGCGACCGGCGAGCGTGGGCCCCAGATCTCGAGCGTCACGCGCTCGTCCCACAGCGGTGCGAAGAAGCGGAGCCCCTCGAGGTGGTCGAGGTGGAGGTGCGTGAGGAACAGATGGATGCGGCGGGTGCCGCGCCGCGCGAGGTCGAGGCCGAGCGCGCGGATGCCGGTCCCGGCGTCGAGCACGACCGCCGCGTCGTCGTCGATCGTCACCTCGACGCACGACGTGTTTCCGCCGTACTTCGTGGTGTCCCGGCTCGGGGTCGGCACCGAGCCGCGGCAGCCCCAGATCTTCACGGCGACGGACAAGCTGCTACCGGCGCCAGAAGATGACGATGACGCCGACGAACTCCTCGGTGTGCGCGAAGAGGGGAAAGGCGCTCACCTCGACTTCGCGCTCGACGCCGTCTGCGCTGGTGGCGACGTATTGAAGGTGAGCAGGACGGCGTTCGTCCAGCGCAATCCGAGTCGGCCGCCGGCTCGGCGGCAGCGGCTCGCCTTCGGCGGTCCGCGGCTCGAAGGCAGCGATCCAGTCGTCGATCGCCGTTTCGCCCGTCTCGGAGAACCGCCTACCCACCACTTCCTCCGCGGCCTCGTTGTAGTAGACGAGATAACCGCGCGCGTCGGCCAGCAGCGTCGGCGTCGAGAGGTTCGACGCGAACGCGCG
>DATBIC010000029.1:0-7262 GCA_036557145.1 Gaiellaceae bacterium | reverse complement strand
GGGCTCGGGGCCATGCGCACGCGGACGGCCTGAGCCCGCTCCACCGCCGGCGAAGCCGGCAGCTCCGCTCCTGGTTCGCCTCCGTCAAGCCTACGGCTCATCCGCCTCTATCGTAGGCGTGGGTGCGGTTCGGGGCTCATGTGTCGGCGAGCGGTGGCATCGACACCGCGATCGATCGCGTCGAGAAGATCGGCGGCGAGTGCGTGCAGGTGTTCACGCAGTCGCCCCGGATGTGGCGGCCGACGAACCACAAGCCCGAGGCGGTCGCACGGTTCCGCAAGCGCCGGGAAGAGGCGAACGTGGGCGGCGTCGTCTGCCACGCGCTGTATCTCGTCAACCTCGCGGCGCCGGACGACGAGATCCACCGCAAGTCGGTCGACACGCTGATCGTGACGCTTGGCGCGGCGGAGGCGATCGGCGCGGACGCGGTCATCTTCCACGTCGGCTCGCACCTTGGCGCCGGGTTCGAGACCGGGCTCGAGCGCACGGTCGACGCGCTCGAGCAGGTGCTGGCGCACTGCGACGGCGAAACGTGGCTCTGCATGGAGAACTCGGCCGGCACGGGCGGGACGATCGGCCGTTCGCTGCAGGAGTTGCAGACGCTCTTCGACCGCATGGGCGCACATCCGCGGCTCGGCATCTGCCTCGACACGTGCCACCTGTTCGCGTCGGGGTACGACATCACCGACCGCGCGGTCGTCGACGACGTCGTCGCAGAGATCGACGACGGGATGGGGCTCGACCGGCTGCGCGCCCTGCACGTCAACGACAGCGCGACGCCGCTCGGCTCGAACCGCGATCGCCACGCGAACATCCTCGAGGGCGAGATCGGCGAAGGGATGGGCGCCTTCCTCGCCCACCCGGCCTTCCAGGACCTGGACGCGTACCTCGAGGTCCCGGGCGTGAACCGGAGCGGCGTCACCGCAGAAGAGCTGGAAAAGGCCCGCGCATTGCACGCGCGGGGTCAGACCCGGGTCAGACCCGGGTCTGACCCCAGGTCCGACACAAAAGTGTGACGCCGGCCGCCCGAGCGGCGTAAATGAGGGTGGATGACCTTCGCCCAGGCAGCCGAGCGGCACCTCGACGACGTCTACGGCTACCTCGCCTGGTTCACGTCCGACCGCGCCGTCGCGGACGACCTGACCGGCGAGACGTTCGAGCGCGCGCTGCGGCTCTGGCACCGCTTCGACCCGAAGCGCGGCTCCGTCCGCACCTGGCTGTGCCAGGTCGCGCGCACCGTTGCGCTCGATCACTTCCGCTCCGAGCGCCGCCGCACCCGCCGCGAGCAGCTCGCCGCCCCGGCCGAGCGCGTCGACATGCGCTTCGCCGAGGGGCTGTCGCCCGACCTCGAGGCCGCGCTCCGACGCCTGACCGCCGGCGAGCGCGAGGTGCTCGCGTTGCGGGTCGTGCTCGATCTCGACGCCGGCACCGCGTCGCGCGTGCTCGGCATCTCGGAGACGAACTGCACCACGCGCCTCAACCGGGCGCTCAAGAAGCTCGAGGAGGCTCTCGATGTCGCAGCGTGATCTCGCCGCCGAGCTGCGGAGCGCGCAGCTGGCCGCGCCCGTCCAGCTCCGCGAGCGCGTGCGGATGATCGCCGCGGCGGCGGAGCCGACGCACGAGCGCCGCTTCTTGCGGCGCCGCTCGCTCGTGCTGCTGCTCCCCGTCGCGGCAGCGATCGCCGGCGCGATCGTGCTCACCCGCCCGGGCAACAACAGCAACCAGGAGCTCGCGCTGCAGCGCCCTCCGGCCGCTGTCCCGAGCGGCGCAGCGGTGACCCCGCCGGCCGGAGTCCAGAGCGGCGCGGTGCGCAAGGCGTTCGCCCCCGCGCCGTCGCCCACACGCGCGCAGCGCTACGGCGCCTGGATCGGCGTCTCCGTCGGCTCGGCGAGCGCCGTCTCGGACGCCGTGCAGAAGGCGCTGCGCATCACGACCGCGCTCGGCGGCTACTCGACCTCCGTGCACGACGTCTCCGCCGGGAAGACCGGCGGCGCCGATCTCGTGGTGCGGGTCCCGCGGTCGCACATCCACGAGGCGATCACGCGCCTGTCGCAGCTCGGCACGATCACCTCCGAGCAAGTGGAGGTCCAGGACCTGCAGGCTGGCCTGAACGCCACCGACCGGCGCATCGCCCGCCTACAGCGGCAGCTCGCGACCCTCCGCGCCGAGCCCGAGACGCCCCAGCGCGACCGCACGATCGCCGCCGTCACCGCTCAGGTGCAGCGGCTCCAGCGCGGCGAGGCTGCCACGCGCCGCAGCGCGCAGTTCGCCACTGTCCACCTGCACGTGGCGACTCCGGCGCCGAAGGCCGCGGTGCACCACGGGCACGGCCCGCTGCACGGGATCGGCGTCGCCGCGTACTGGACGGGCGTCGGCGCGGTCTACGCGCTCGCGTTCGGCCTGCCGCTGCTGCTCCTCGTCGGCCTCGTGTACCTCGCCGTGCGCGCGGTGCGCCGCCGCCGGGTCGACGCGCTGCTCAGCCAGCCGTGAGCTGGGCGAACACCCGGAACGTCGGCTCGCCGACCGGCAGCTCCGAGAACTCCGGGTTGATGCAGCCGAGCTCGTCGAGCCGCGACTCGTAGGTCCGCTCCACCTCGGTGCGGCACATCGGCAGCGGCCGGCGGACGGCGCGGATCGCGCCGAAGCCGGGCCGGCGCCGCTCGGCCGCCCGGAGCATGTCGAGGTCGATCTCCACGTCGAACACCTTCTGCATGCAGCCGACGTACGTGTGGCCCCAGGCCTCGTACGAGTAGACGAAGGGGCAGGCCCGGCCGAGACAGGCGGCTGGATAGACCACCTTGTCGCAGTGCACGCCGCAGCGACGGCACTCCATCTCGTCCTGTGGATGGAGGGGCAGCGCCGGTGCAGCGGTCTGCTCCGGTGTCATGTGTGCATTGTCCGAACGCTGCCGGATGCCCGCAAGACTTGACTTATCGGACCGCGATCGGTAGGCGTCGGACCGCGTTCAGGACGTCCATCGGCGTAAACGCTTGCACGTCCGGCTCGACGTCGACCCGCGCGTCGTCGGCGCGGAACCACAGAGCCTGCACGGTCCTCAGCCCGGCGCGCGCCGCTCCCTCGACGTCGGTCTCGAGGTTGTCCCCCACGTACATCGCCTCCGAGGGATCGACCTCGAGCCGACGGCAAGCCAGGAAGAAGATCTCCGGGTCGGGCTTGCGCACGCCCGCCTCCTCGCTGAAGACCATCACGTCGACGCGACCGGCGAGGCCGAAGCTCGCCGCGTCGGCCCGCAGGACGCGGCCGGGGTCGGGCCACGAGTTGGCGACGATCCCCGTCTTCAGCCCGAGCGACCGCAGCGAGTCGAGCAGCGCCCCGGCCGAGGCGAGCACCGCGTGCGCCGGCCGCCACACCTCGTGCTCGGCATCGATGAAGGCGTCGGGATCCGCGACGCCGAGCTCGGCGAGCAGCTCCGCGTACGGCCGGTGGCCGTGGTCGCCGAACACCGCCTCGCGCCAGCGCGCCGTGAAGTCCGGGTCGTCGCGCCCGAGCGCGGCGCGATGCCCTTCGACGACGCGCGCGTCGTCCCAGTCGAGACGCACGAACGTGTTGTTCCAGTCGAAGAGGACGGCCCGCAGCAAGGCGCGGTTAGGCTACCCGCGTGGCGCGGCGGATCCTGTGGTCGTCCCTCGCGCTTGCGCCGGTCGCCCTGCTCGCACGCTACGTCGCACATGCGGACGCGACGACGTTGTTCGTGCTGTCGGCGCTCGCGCTGATCCCGCTCGCGTGGCTGATCGGCGAGGCGACCGAGCAGGCGGCGGAGCACACGGGCGCCGGGATGGGCGGCTTCCTGAACGCGAGCTTCGGGAACGCACCCGAGTTGATCATCGCGCTGTTCGCCATCGCGGACGGACTGCCGAACGTGGTACGCGGCTCGCTCACCGGCTCGGTCGTGTCGAACCTGCTGCTCGTACTGGGCGCCGCGATGATCGCGGGCGGCAACGGAGAGATCGACGCGCGCTCGCTCCGGCTTCAGCTCGTCACGGTGCTCGGCGCGGTGGCGCTGCTGCTGATCCCGTCGATCCCGGACTGGCGCGGCTCGCCGACCAGCCACACGCTGTTCCTGATCACCATTCCGGTCGCGCTCGTCCTGCTCGCCGCGTACCTCGTCATCACCGTTCGCAACCTGCGCATCCACCGTGAGGCGGAGGAGCACGAGCCGCGCGCCGGCGCCTGGTCGATGCGCCGCGCGCTTGCGCTGCTCGCGGCCGCGACGGTCGTGACGGCACTGATCTCCGAGATCCTGGTGCACTCGCTGCACGGCTTCGGCAGCTCGCTCGGCCTGAGCGAGTTCTTCATCGCGACGGTGATCGTCGCGATCGTCGGCAACGCCGCCGAGCACGGCGGTGCCGTGGTCGTCGCGCACCGCGGCAACATCAAGCTCGCAACGGAGATCGCCGTGACCTCGTCGATGCAGGTCGCGGTGTTCGTCGTCCCCGCCGTCGCGCTGCTGTCGTGGCTCGTCGGCCCCGCGCTGCCGCTGTCGTTCCGCGTCGTCGAGGTGGCGACGATGGCCGCCGCCGCGGCCGTGGCGACGCTCGTGATCTGGGACGGGACGTCGAAGCGCTGGGAGGGCTTCCTGCTCGTGGGCCTGTACGGCGGCGCCGTGGCGATCTACGCGGCCGTCTGAGGCCCGGCCGGGAACGGCTGCTGCGCGCGCGTGAACTCGTAGCCCGTCCAGATCAGCCGGTCGCCGTCGATGCGCAGGCGCTCGCCGCGCTCGCGGCCGGCGACGGCGAGCCAGCCATCGCCGTCGCGCTCGAACGTGGTCTCACCCCGCCCGGGCGGCGCTGCGGCGACGCGTGCCTTCAGCGTCCCGCCTTCCCACCAGAGCTCGAACTCGTTGCCCTCCGACCACCAGCGGCCGAGCAGAGGCCGGACGTCCCCCGGCTCCTGTTCGGGACGCCACTCTTCGACCGGCTCGGGCCACAGCTCGGCCGTCTTCGCCGCGAGCCTCACCGCCGTCAGGTCCATGTCGCCGCGCGTCCCCGAGTTCGTCATGGCCGCGGCGCCGACCTCGGTCTTCCGGTTCACGTACACGCCGGCGAGGTGACCGGGCATCGCGCCGCCGTGGCCCGCGTAGACCGTGCCCTCGTGGTTGAACAGCATCAGGCCGAGCCCCCACCCGAGGATCCAGTTGTCGGGGTAGTACATGACCTGCGGAAAGCACATCTGCTCGAGTGTCTTCGCGTCGAGCACGCCGTCCGCGCCACGCGCGAGGAACGTCGCCCAGCGTGCGAGGTCGTGCGGCGTCGACCACAGCTGGCCGGCGGGCGCCGTCCCGCCGAGATCGGTCTCCGGCTCGCGCCAAACGGTGCGCGCGTACTGGTCGACGAGGTAGCCGGTCGCGCTCGGCTCCTGCTTCGTCCAGGTCGTGCGCGCCAGCCCGAGCGGACGAATGATCCGCTCGTCGACGTAGTCGGTGTAACGCTCGCCGCTCAGGCGCGCGACCACCTGCCCGAGCAGCGCGAACGCGAGGTTCGAGTAGTGGTGCGCTTCGCCCGGCGGCAGGATGAACTCGGCCGACCGCATCCCGTCGATCAGCTGCTCCTCGGTCGGCGACTCGCCGGTCACGAACATCTCCCCCGCCTCGCGCTGCAGTCCGGAGAGGTGGCAGAGCAGCCGGCGCAGCGTCGGTGTGCCGTTGGCGACGCCGTCGAGGTGCTGCTCGAGCCGGTCGTCGAGCTCGAGCCTGCCGGCGTCGCGCAGCTGCATGATCGCGGTCGCGGTGAACGTCTTCGTGATCGACCCGACGCGGTACTGCGTGTCGGCGGTCGCCGAGAGGTCGTCTTCGTAGCTCGCCGAGCCGACGGCGCCCGACCAGACGAGCTCGCCCTTGCGCACGACGGCCGCGGCGACCGACGGCAGCCGGTCGGCCTGGCGCTCGGCGATCAGCCGCTCGAGCGCCGGCGCGAGCGCGTCAGGCTGCGCGGACACCGGATCCGAGCGCCTCGGGCACGAGCCGGAGCGCCTCCGCCACGTCGTCGTCGTCGACGTCGAGGTGCGTGACCGCGCGCAGCACGCCGGGCTTCATCGTCCGCGACAGCAGGACGCCGCGGTCGCGCAGCAGCCCGACTGCCTCCCACTCGCCGAGCCCGAGCGCGCCCACGTCGACCTGCACGAAGTTCGTCTCGACCTGCCCGAGGTCGACCGGCAGCCCGGCCGCTGCCCAGCCCTCGCCCAGGCGGCGCGCGCGGGCGTGGTCGTCGGCGAGCCGCTCGACGTTGTGGTCGAGCGCGTAGAGGCCGGCGGCTGCGGCAATCCCGGCCTGGCGCATCGCGCCGCCGAAGCGGTGCTTCTCGCGCCGCGCGCGGTGCATCAACTCCGCGCGGCCGGCGATCAACGCGCCGAGCGGGCAGCCGAGCCCCTTCGAGAGGCAGAGCGTCGCCGTGTCGAACTGCTCCGCGATCACCGCCGGCTCGACGCCGAGCGCGACCGACGCGTTCAGCAGCCGCGCGCCGTCGAGATGGACCGCGATCCCGAGCTCGCGCGCAGTCTCGACCACCTCCCCCAGCTCGTCCAGCGGCCACACGGCGCCGCCCGCCGTGTTGTGCGTGTTCTCGAGCGCGACGACCGACGTGCGCGGCGTGTGGAAGCTCCCGTCCGCGTGCGTCGACGCCCGCACCTGCTCCGGCGTCAGCCGCCCGCGGTAGCCGGGCAGTCCGCGCGTCTGGAGGCCCGAGAACGCCGCCGCGCCCGCGAGCTCCGACACCATGATGTGCGCCTTCTCCTCGACGACGAGCTCGGTCCCGCGCTCGCCGAGGATCGAGAGCGCGATCTGGTTGCCCATCGTCGCGGTCGGCAGGTACACCGCCTCCTCGTGGCCGAGCAGCGCGGCGACGCGTTGCTCGAGCTCGAGGACGGTCGGGTCCTCGCGCTCCTGCTCGTCGCCGACCTCCGCCGACGCCATCGCCTCCCGCATCCCGCGCGACGGCTTCGTCTGCGTGTCGGAGCGGAGGTCGATCACGGGCTGACACCATAGTCGTGACGATGCAGCCGCACGACCTCTTCAACCTGCCGCCCGACCTCCCCGTGCCGGAGGACGACGGCGCGGCCGACCACCTGCCGGGACGCGAGCTTCCGCACCTCGTGCTCGACTCGTCGCAGGGGCCGGTGGACGTCTCGTCGTTCTCGGTGCTCTACGTCTACCCGCGCACGGGCAAGGTCGGCGAGCCGTCGCTGCCCGGCTGGGATGCGATCCCCGGCGCGCGCGGCTGCACGCCGCAGTCGTGCGCCTTCCGCGA
>DATBIC010000028.1:0-1991 GCA_036557145.1 Gaiellaceae bacterium | reverse complement strand
CCAGGTCGCGGCGGCGGAGGCGAGCGCAGTGACCATTCGGTTCCTCCTGGTGACGACGACGCGCTCGGCCCGGGACCGCGTTCGCTCCCGCGGAACGGGAGGAGGAGCGCCAGCGCGGCCGGTTCGATCCTAGCGAGCAGGATCAGGTCTGCCGGTGCGCGACGTCCGTCTCGCCGGCGAGGAGCTCGAGCGCGTGGGCGAGCGCCGGCTTCAGGATCGCGAACCCGTCGCGGCACCCGCCCGTCGAGCCCGGGAGGTTCACGACGAGCGTCGAGCCGCACACGCCGGCCACCCCGCGGGACAGCAGCCCGTGCGGCGTCTTCGCGATCGAGTCGGCGCGGAGCGCCTCCGCGATTCCGGGCGCCTCGCGATCGATCACGCTGCGCGTCGCTTCCGGCGTCACGTCGCGCGGGCCGAGGCCCGTGCCGCCCGTCGTCAGGACGACGCGCGCCGTCTCCGCGAGCTCCACGATTGCGGCGGCAATCGTGGGGCGCTCGTCGGGGACGATGCGGCGCTCGACCTCGTACCCCTCGTCGGCCAGCAGGTCGGTGAGCAGGTCGCCGCTGCGGTCGTCGCGCGTGCCGGCCGCCACCCCGTCGGAGACGGTGAGCACCGCAGCCTTCACGCCGGCTCCTTCGTCTTCTCGACCAGCCGCACGTCCGCCACGACCATCTCCTTGTCGATCGCCTTCGCCATGTCGTAGACGGTCAAGGCGGCAACCGACACGGCCGTCAAGGCCTCCATCTCGACGCCTGTCTGCGCAACCGTCTCGACCGTCGCGGTGATTCCCACGCCAGCGTCGCGAACCTCGAGCACCACGTCGATGCGAGACAGCGGCAACGGATGGCAGAGCGGGATGAGCTCGCTCGTGCGCTTCGCGGCCATGATCCCGGCCAGCTGGGCCGTGGTGAGCGCATCGCCCTTCGGCAGCTGGCGGAGACGCGCCGCCGTCGCCGTCGCCATGCGCACCTCACCGGCGGCCACGGCCCGCCGTCGCAACAGCGGCTTCGCGCCGACGTCGACCATCTTCACAGCGCCCTCGGCATCGACGTGCGAGAGGTCGCTCAACGGCCGAGGCTCCTGCGGGCGATCGCGGCGAGGCCGCGACGGTGACGCCACGCCGCGCCGGCACGCGCCGACAGCCCACGGCCGTAGAGGACGTGGAGCATCCCGCGGGCGCCGTCGACGAGCTCGGCGTCGTACGGGAACCACCACGAGACGGGCAGGCGGCCGGCGTCGCTGTCCGCGTACTTCACGCGCACGCACTCGTACAAGCCGTGCTTCGAATGAGTGCGGCCGAAGCCGGACTCCTTGACGCCGCCCCACGATGCCTGGGCGGCTCCGAACGAATAGGAGACGTCGTTCACCCAGACCATGCCCGCCTCGAGCCGAAACGCGAGCCGGCGCGCGCGCGTCGCGTCGCTCGTCCAGATGCTGGCACCGAGCCCGTACGGCGACGAGTTGGCGAGCTCGACGGCCTGCGCCTCGTCGGCGAAAGGCGCGACTGTCACAACCGGCCCGAACAGCTCGTCGGTCTCGACGGCCGAGCCACGCGGAACGTTCGTGATGACCGTCGGCTCGTAGAACCAGCCGCGGCGCGGCGGGCGGCGACCGCCGGTGACGATCTCCGCACCGTCGTCGACGGCCGACGCCACGAGTGCCTCGACCCGGTCGCGCTGGTCGGACGAGATGAGCGGCCCGAGCTCGTCGCCGATCCGGAGCGACCGCGCGCTGTCGGCCAGCCGCGTCACGAACTCGTCGTGGCGCGCCGCCTCGACGTAGATGCGCTCGACGCTCGTGCAGGTCTGGCCACAGTTGAAGAACGCGCCCCACAGCGCGCCGTCGAGCGCGCGCTCGAGATCGGCGTCGGCGAACACGAGCATCGGGTCCTTGCCGCCGAGCTCGAGCGTGACGGGGCACAGCCGCTCGCCGGCGAGCGCGGCGACGCGGCGTCCCACGTCGGTCGAGCCGGTGAAGAACAGCTTGTCGAT
>DATBIC010000027.1:0-2449 GCA_036557145.1 Gaiellaceae bacterium | reverse complement strand
CGGAGTCGAACACCGCCAGGTCGAGCTCCGGGAGGTAGCCGCTTCGATGGCGCAGCGAGGTGAAGCGGAACTGGCCGGGGCTGGCGCCGGTCGTCCCGAAGTTCGCTCCGTAGCCGGTGTAGACGTAGTCGGACTGGATCGGCGCGGCCCACTGGATCCCCAGGAAGGCGGCGGCGGCTCCGCGGAGGCCGGCCTCGTCACGCACGAGCGGCACCCCGTAGGCGGTCGGCGTGCCGCCCATGACGGTCGGGACATCGAGCGTGAGGAACGGCTGGAACAGGTCGTCAGGCATGCCGTGACACCTCCTGGTTGTCTCGCCAGTCGTGGACGACTCCGCGCGCCACGGTCAGGGCGACGCTTCGCAGAGCCTCGATGTCCTGCAGTGGATCGCCGGCAACGAGGGTGAGATCCGCAAGGCGCCCGGCACGGATCGACCCGACCTCGTCGTCGATGCCCAGCAGCTGCGCGTTTCCGGCGGTGGCCGCTGCGATCACCTCGGCCGGCGTGAGCCCGATCTCCCGGACGAGGTAGACGGCCTCGTCGATCAGGAGGCTCGGGTCTGCCCACATGTCCGCGTCGCTGCCGACGCCCCATCGGACCCCCCTCTCGAGGGCGATGCGGAAGCTCGCTTGCTTGCGGGAGAGGATCTGCTCCGATGCGGCCGCGACGGCGGGGTCCGGGGAGACGCGCGCGAGATGCTGGTAGATGGCGAACGTCGGCACGAGAAACGCGTCGGACGCGACCATCGTCGCAGCCGCCTCGTCGTCGAGGAACGACCCGTGCTCGATCGACTGCGCGCCGGCTCTGACGGCGTTCTTCACCGCGGCCGCCGGGTGGGCGTGGACTGCGACAGGACGTCCAAGCTCGACGACGCGTCGCAGCTCGTCCTCGTCGAAGAACACGTCGTCCGCGCCGCCCAGGACGCCTCCGCTTCCGATCACCTTCACGAGGTCGGCGCCCGCGTCGAGCTCCGCGCGCGCAGCCGGCCCGAGCTCCGACGCAGCGGCCACCCCGACGCCGAGCTCCGCTCCGGGCGTCCTCGCACGGGTGATGAACCGTCCCGCGCATTGCATCGCCGGCCCCGCGACCTCGCCGCGCGCGATCGCGTCGCGCAGCTGGAGGTCCGCGTGGCGGTAGCCGCCGACGTCGCGCACCGTCGTGACGCCGACCCGGAGACTCGCGCGCGCCTTCGCGTCCGCGGCTTCGCCGAGCGTGAGATGCGAGTGGACGTCGATGAGTCCCGGAAGGATCGTGAGGCCGGTGGCGTCGATCTCGCGCGCCGTCTCGCCGCCATCGATGATGCGGTCGCCGGCGACGAGGACCGTTCCCGGACGCACCACGCCGTCCGGGCACAAGATCCGACCGCCGGTCAGAGCGACGTCGGCGCTCATCGCGGATCGAGCAGGATCTTCCCGACGACGTCGCGGCGCGCGACGGCACGGTGAGCCTCCGCCGCCTCCGCGAGCGGAAAGGTCGGCCCGAGCACCGGCTCGACCTGACCCTCTGCGGCGAGCCGGAAGAGCTCCCCGAGCGAGTCGCCCACCGCCTGCATGTCGCCGAAATAGTCGAGCAGCCAGAAGCCGACGAGCGACCTCGAGCCGATCACGAAGCTGCGCGTGGCGACGTCGGCGGGCTGTCCCGATGCGCTTCCATACACGACGAGGCGACCGAACCGGGCCAGCGCGGCCAGGGACTCGGCGAGAACGGCGCCCCCGACCATCTCGAGGACGACGTCCACTCGGCTGCCGCCGTTCGCCCGGACGAGCCGCTCGGCAAGCGTCTCGTCAGTGGAGTCGATCGCGACGTCGGCTCCGAGCGAGAGCGCCAGCTCGCGCTTCTTCTCCGTCGACGCCGTGGCGATGACGCGGCCTGCCCCGGCGAGCTTCGCCAGCTGCACGGCGATCGAACCGACGCCGCCGGCCGCTCCGTGCACGACGACCGACTCGCCGCGTTCGATCCGGGCCGACACCCGGCAGAGGTACAACGCGGTCAGGCCCTGGACGAAGAGCGCGAGCGCCGCGGCATCCGAGAGCCCGTCGGGAATCCCGAAGACGCGGTCGCGCGTGGCGCAGACTCTCTCGGCGTATCCGCCCGAGCCGCAGAACGCGACCACGCGCCGGCCCGTGTCGTCGGTGCCGACCACCTCGGCGCCGGGAATCACGGGCAGGTCGGCATCGGTGAGCCGTCGCGGCGCTGCGTCCTGTACGACGGTCGACTGGACACCCGCGGCGAGCAGCTGCGTGTCGGTGAAGTTGACGCCGCCGAGCGCGACCTCGATCAAGGCCTCGCCGGCCGCGGGCTCCGGGTCGGGAAGCTCCTCGAGCCCCAGCCGGTCGACGCCGCCGAAGCCGCGGATGCAGATCGCCCGCACGACGCTACGTCAGGAGGTTCTTGACGATCTTCCCCCTGGCCATGATGAGTCTGAGGTTCTCGGCCGGGCTCGTGAGCT
>DATBIC010000026.1:0-3659 GCA_036557145.1 Gaiellaceae bacterium | reverse complement strand
TCCACCCAGTCCAGGCTCTTCCCGCACAGCGTCGCCGCGTTCGCAGGCGCGACGTAGGTGACCGGCGCGTCCTCGGTATCGGGGCTGAGCACGATCGGCCCGGCGCCGAACGGCGGGATGCCGCCGCTGCCGGGGCGCCAGCTCGGCCCGGCGTAGCGGAACACGAGCGTGTGGCTCCCGGGTGCGAGCCGGACCGAGCCGATCCGGGTGAAGGTGTCGGGCCAGCCGAGGGACTGGCGAGCGCTGCCGACGGGACGCCCGTCGACGGCGATAGAAGCTGTCGACCGGAACGATCCGCCGAGCCACACGCCGTACGTCGCGCCGGCCGGCGTCGCGAACGACGACGTCGCCGAGTACGGCGCCGTGAGGTAGACCACGTCCGGCGACTCGCCATACACGCCGAACGAGGACGGCAGGCCGACCGCGCCGCCCGGCTCGATCACGACCGCCGGCGGCCGCTCGACCGTCGCGAGTTGCCCGCCGTGCGCCGCGGCGGCCCGCGCCAGCGCCAGCACGCTGCGGCACGACGGGACGGCGGCCGGCTGGAGCCTGCTGCCGAGCGACAGGTGCGCGAGGATCGACCGCGAGTACGCCGGGCGCTGCCAGACCTCGTAGTACCGCCCCTTCCACACGGGCACGTACGACGACGGCGGGCGGCTCGCGGTCCCCGACCGCCGGACCACGAGCGTCCGGTACTGGAGCACCGACGCAAGCGTGAGCTCGTCGAGGTCGGGCGACGAGCCCGGCACCGGAGAGCCGCCCGCGCGCAGCAGGATCGAGCGCCGGCGCAGCTCCGACGACGCCTCGGTCTGCAGGTTGCGCAGGAAATGGCGCGCGCCGTACGGCTCGTACTCCGTCAGCAGCGTCGGGCCCTGGCCGCCGAAGCGGTGGCCGATCGTCGCCAGCTCGTGCAGGCGTGCGCTGGGAGCGAGCGCGACGTCGCGGTACTGCAGCGCGTTCGACCACAGCACCGCCGCGAGCATCACGCCGCCGGCGACGACCGCCTCGACGCGGCGCCCCGTCTCGAACACCGCCGCCACGCCGGCGAACGCGACGGCGAGCACGATCGGCGAGGATGACGCGAGCGCCTTGCCGCCGATCCACGGCGAGCCGAAGCCGACATACACGACACACGCGACCGCGGCCGTCCCGACCGCGATCGGCAGCTCGTAGACCCGGCGCCGAACCGCGAGCACGACTGCGACGATCGCGGCCAACGCGACGACAGCGACCAGCACGTGGGTGACGTCGAGGCTGCTCGGTGCGATCCGGAAGTCGCCGCTCGGCCAGATCCCGAACACCTGCACCCAGTCCAGCCGGCCGAGCAGGTTGCCGAGCTCGCCGGCGCTCGTGAACGCGCCCGTGTGCCCGAGCCAGCGGGCCGCGAGCACGATCGACGGGAGGACGAGCAGCGCCGTCGCCGCAGCGAGGGTCGCGCCCGTTCGAAGCGCGCCCCCCACTCCGCGCGTTCGCCAGACGATCGCGAGCGCTACGACGAACGGCGGCGCGACCCAGGCAAGGCCGCCGACGCTGAGGACCGCGAGCAGCGCGGCGAGCCCGAGCGCGAGCGGGAGGAGGTCGCGCACCCGTCCCTCGACGCGAACTGCCGTCGGCACGAGCGCCGCGACGAGCACGACGACGACCGCCGTCGCGAGCTCCTTCACCCCGCCCCAGAGCGCGTAGCCGTACAGCAGCGCCGCCTGCGCGCCGCCGAAGGCGACGAGCGCACGCAGCCGCGGCGACGCGACGATGCCGGCGACCAGCTGGTAGACGCCGCAGGCGAGCAACGCCGCCATGAACGTCAGGTACGGCTGCCACAGCCACGCGGCGTCCTGCGCGACGAGCGCGCGGCCGACGCCGAGCGGAAGCACCGACCCGAGTGGATAGCCCCACGCGAGGCTCGTCGAGAGCGTCGCCTGATAGGTCGAAGGCGGAAGCCCGGCTGTGCGGTAGCCGTGCTGCATCGCGCGATCGAGCATCGCGAGATACGTCGCCGTGTCGTCGAGCTTGATGTAGCCGCCGAAGCTCGTGGTGCCCGAGAGCACGAACGGCGCCGCGAAGACGGCGAAGACGCCGACGGCGGCCGCGATCCACCAGCCGTCGATCCGGCGGTGCCGCCACGGGAGCGAGATGCCGATCCCGACCAGCGCGAGCGCGACGACGAGCGGCGTCGCGAGCGGCGCCGTGGCGCCGGCCACGATCGCGAACTGGCCGGCCACCGCGACCAGCGCGAACCCGACCGGCAGGAGCAGCGGCGCCGGAATCTCGATCCCGGCGGCGCGTTGGACGAGCAGGCCGCACCCGAGCGAGAGCGCGCTCAGGACGGCCGGAAAGACGATCCACGCGATCGCCATCGTCACGCCGAGGCTCAGCCGACCGGCACGATGCGCCGGGCGTGGACGAGGGCGATCGCCCGGCCGGGCAGCGGGTCGTACACCTCGATCTGAACCTGCGTCTTCGGGTACGCGAGATAGACGTTCGTCGGGTGCGCGCGGCTGAAGAAGGCGACGCCGTCGCCGACCGAAACGCGGACGGCGTCGGACTGCTTCGCCAGCTTCTTCGTCAGCGCATACGCGTTCTTCGCCGGATACGTGCCGACCGTCAGGTACGGGTGATCGGCGCCGACCTTCACTCCGGGCGGCAGGTAGCGCACGAACACGTGGCCCCCCGGTGCCTTCGTCAGCTCATACGTCATACGGCGCCGCGCGCCCGCCCAGTAGATCGGATGGTGGAGCGCGGCGGAGACCGCCCGCAGCCCGGCCGCCGAGACGCGCTTCGCGACGGCGCTCGTAGCGGAGGAGGCACGCGCAGGCCTGATCGCTGCGATCTGGCCGGAGGTGGCAAGGCCGAGCGCCCGCACGTCCGACGGGTCGTACACCTCGACCTGCTCGTTCACCCCCGGGAACGCGAGATAGATGTTCGTCGGTGCAGTCGTCTGGTAGAAGCCGACGCCTCCCGGGACGTGCACCCGCACCGCGCCCTTCTTCCGCGCGAGCGCGCTCGTCACGGTGTACGCACGCGCGAACGGATAGGTGCCGACCGTCAGGTACGGGTCGACGGAGCCGACCGGCACTCCTGCGGGCAGGTAGCGGATGAACACGCGCCCGTCGGCAGTCCGCGTCAGCTCGTACGTGTAGCCGCTACGGGGCCCCGCCCAGTAGATCGGCGAGCGCGACGTCCGCGCCAGCGCAGCGAGCGCCGCCTGGGAGGCCGGCACCGCCCCCGCGCGCTCGGGCGCCTGCGCCGGGCTCGACGAGCCGCCGCCGCGCACGAGCAGCCACACGACGAACGCGACGAGCAGCGCGATCGCGACGACTGCCCCCAGCCGGAACTGCGGATGCTGCGCCAGGCGGCTCGACCCCGAGCCATGTGACGACGACCCGGTTGTCACGCCGGGCATGATCGCGTACCGGACGGACGCCCCGGGTAGCCTGGCCCGGATGCTGGAGCTCCGCCCGAACTGCGAGCTGTGCGACAGGGACCTGCCGCCGGATGCGGCGGACGCCCGCATCTGCACGTACGAGTGCACCTTCTGCGCAGCCTGCGTCGAGGAGGTGCTGCACGACGTCTGCCCGAACTGCGGCGGCGGGTTCGTCCCGCGCCCGGTCCGACCTGCACGCGCGTGGCGGCCCGGCGCCGACCTCGCGAGCAACCCCGCG
>DATBIC010000025.1:0-7626 GCA_036557145.1 Gaiellaceae bacterium | reverse complement strand
CGCCGAGCGGCTCGAGGAGGCCGCGCTCGCCGAGCTCGAGCGGCGCCATCCCGAGCGTCCGCTCAAGACGAACGTCGAGTACTACTCGGCGCTCGTCCTCGACGTCGCCGAGATCCCGCCGCCGCTCGCGCCCGCGATGTTCGCGTGCTCGCGTGTCGCCGGCTGGTCGGCGCACATCCTCGAGCAGAAGAAGACCGGGCGCCTGTTCCGGCCGTCGGCGACGTACGTCGGCCCGCCTGCCCGCAGCGCGGCCGACCTTTGAGCTCGCTCGCCGAGGCGGCGGCCCAGGCCGACGCCTACGCGCAGGAGGGAAACGAGCGCGAGCTGTCGCAGCTCCGCTCGCGCTTCGACGACGAGCTCGAGGCGGCCACCCGCTCGGACGACTACCGGCAGCGCGTCGTCGCGTTCCGCGCGATCGGCCAGTTCCGCTTTCGCGCGAAGATCGAGCTGCTGCGCCGCGGCCTCGGGGACGAGAGCCCGGCGGTCCGCGGCTCGTCGCTGCTCGCGCTCGAGCTGCTGTCGCGCGACCATCCCGGCGTCGTCAACGACGTGCGGTCGCTGCTGCACGAGCTGGTCGCGAACGACGGCAACGACGCCGTCCGGCGGCTCGCCGTGATCGCGCTGCGCAACGGCTCGGCCCGTCCGGACACGATCCAGATCCTCGCGAGCCTCGGCGACGACGACGAGGCGCCGCGCGAACTGCGCCAGACGGCGGCGAAGGTCGCGCAGGATCTGAGGCGTAAGTCGCGGGCCTGAAACCGGTGCCTGGCACCTTGGTGACAGGCACCTGCACTTCGGTACTAGCGCTCTCTTCGGCGTGCGTGCGGATGCGCGTCGAAGTAGACGGTGCGGCGCCGCCGGTCCGACACGTGGGTGTACAGCTCTGTCGTGGAGAGGTCCGCGTGTCCGAGCATCTCCTGCACCGACCGTAGGTCGGCGCCACCCTCGAGCAGGTGCGTCGCGAACGAGTGCCGCAGCAGGTGCGGGTGGACGCGTGACGGGTCGAGACCGGCCTTCTCGGCGAGCCGCCGCAGGATCAGGAACGCGCCTGCGCGCGTGAGCGCGCCGCCGCGGGCATTGAGGAACAGCTCCGGCCGGTGCCGGGCGTCGAGGTACGGCCGGCCGCGCGAGAGGTAGCGCCGCAGCGCCTCCGCCGCGGGCCGCCCGATCGGCACGATCCGCTCCTTGCCGCCCTTGCCGACGACCTGCACGAGCCGGCCGTCGAGGTCGACGCCGCTCTTCCCGAGCCCGACCGCTTCCGACACGCGCAGCCCCGCGCCGTAGAGCAGCTCGACGAGCGCGTGGTCGCGAAGGTCACGCGGTTGTGTTCCCTGCGCGGCCGCGATCAGCCGCTCCGCCTCGCCTGCGGAGAGCGTCTTCGGCAGTGTGCGCGCGCGACGCGGGAGCGAGAGCGCGGCGGCCGGGTTGTCGTCGCGCCGCCCGACGAGCTGGAGATGCTTGTAGAAGCTGCGCGCGGCTGCGGTGCGCCGCGCGATCGTCGCCCCTGAGAGCCCGTCCGCACGGAGCTGCGCGGTACAGCGCTCGAGGTCGTCGACACTCGCGTCGGCGAGCGGCTTGGCGAGTGCAGCAGCGAGCGCGAGGAGGTCGCGGCGGTACGCCTCGACCGTCGAGGGCGCACGTCGCGCCGCGAGGAGCGCGAGGAAGCCGTCGAGATCAGGATCGCGGGTGGGCATGGTCGTAGATGCGGCGGAGCCTGCGGGCGTCGACGTGGCTGTACATCTGCGTGGTCGAGAGCGAGGCGTGACCGAGCAGCTCCTGGATCGTGCGCAGGTCGGCGCCGCCCTCGAGCAGGTGCGTCGCGAACGCGTGCCGCAGCCGGTGCGGGTGGGGGACGAGCCGTCTCAGCGTCGACGTGTCGAGGCGGCGGCCGCGGGCCGACACGAACAGCGCGTTCTCGGCGCCGGTCACGAGCTGCGGCCGCGCCTCGTGCAGGTAGCGCGCGACGAGGTGCGCCGCCTCCTCGCCGAGCGGGACGACGCGATCCTTTGCGCCCTTGCCCTGCCGGACGTGCACGAGCTCCTGCTCGAAGTCGACGTCCCCGAGGTCGAGGCCGACCGCCTCGGCGCTCCGGAGCCCCGCCGAGTAGACGAGCTCGACGAGCGCTCGGTTCCGGCTGGCGAGCGCGCCGTCGCCGCCGACGCCGGCGACGATCGCGTCGACCTCGGTCGGCTTCGGTGCGTCGGGAAGCCGGCGCGGCCGGCGCGGAGCGAGCGACTCTCCCGGCGTTCGCTCCGGGCCGAGCGAGTAGCGGAGGAGCGCGCGCACCGACGCAAGCTTGCGCGCGATCGTCGAGGGCGCGAGCTTGCCGCCGGCACGCGCCCGCCCGAGCTCCGTCACCCAGTCCGCGAGCACGCGCAGGTCGACGTCCTCGAGCGGCGAGTCGGGGCCGAACCAGCGCGCGAACTCGCCGAGGTCGGACCCATAGGCGCGGCGGGTCGCGTCGGAGACGCCCGCGCGCTCGAGGAAGCGCCGGATTGCCGACTCGACCGTCACGGTTCGGTGTTCGGCGCCGTGGGTAGGATCGCCTGCCGGTGGATCCCGACCGTTTCACGCCGCTCGCCGAGCTCGCCGTCTACGGTGCGAACGTCCAGCCCGGCCAGACCGTGATCGTCTCGGGCGATCTCGAGCATGCCCCGCTCGCACGCGCGGTCGCCGCAGCGGCGTACGACCGCGGTGCGCAGTTCGTCGACGTCGGCTACTTCGACCCCCATGTGAAGCGGGCGCGCGTCGAGCACGCCGACCCGGAGACGATCGAGTTCGTGCCCTCGTGGTACGGGCAGCGAATGCTCGAGCACGCCGACGGCCGTGGCGCCCGCGTGACGATCGGCGGCCCGACCGTGCCCGGCCTGCTCGACGACCTCGACCCCGAGCTGACCGGGCGCGACCGGCTACCGTTCCTTCCCGAGGTTCCCCGGATCATCTCCGAGCGGACGACGAACTGGTGCATCGTTCCGTGCCCGCATCCGGTCTGGGCGACGCTGGTGTACCCCGAGCTTCCCGGCGACAAGGCGCTCGAAAAGCTCTGGGCCGACCTGGAGCACGTCCTGCGCCTCGACACGGACGATCCGGGTCGAGCGTGGGACGAGCGGATGACAGCGCTGAACGCGTCGGGGTCACGACTGACGGAGCGGCGATTCGACGCGATCGAGCTGCGCGGCGAGGGAACCGAGCTCCGGATCGGGATGCTGGCGGGCCACCGTTGGGTCTCGGCCGAGTTCGTCACGCGCGACGGCGTGCGCCACATCGCGAACCTGCCGACCGAGGAGATCTTCACCTCACCCGATCCGGCGCGCGCCGAGGGGCACGTCACGAGCACGAAGCCGCTCGTGCTCCGCGACGGCTCGATCATCTCCGGCCTTCGCGTCCGCTTCGAGGGCGGTCGGGCGGTCGAGATCTCGGCCGACGCCAGGGCCGACGCGCTGCGCTCGCTGCTGGCCGTCGACGACGGCGGCATCCGCCTCGGCGAGGTGGCGCTCGTCGACCGCGGCGGGCGGATCGGGCCGCTGGGGACGGTCTTCTACGACACGCTGCTCGACGAGAACGCGGCGAGCCATCTGGCGCTCGGCGGCGGCTTTTCGTTCGCCGTCGACGACGACGTCGAGCGCGTCAACCGAAGCGGCGCCCACGTCGACTTCATGGTCGGATCGCCGGAGCTCGAGGTGGACGGCATCACCGCCTCGGGCGAGCGGGTCCCCGTCATGCGGCAGGGCGACTGGCAGATCTAGGTGCGTACCATAGGCTTCTGTCGATGACGACCACCGAGGTGCCAGGCCGCGTGGATCTGTCCGAACACGGGATCGACGCGACCGGCCGCGTGTACCGGAACCCGACGACCTCGCTGCTCTACACGCACGCGCTCGCCAGCGGCGACGGACGGCTCGCCGAAGGCGGCCCGCTCGTCGTCGACACGGGTGTCCACACGGGCCGCTCGCCGAAGGACAAGTTCGTCGTGCGCGAGCCCGCCTCCGAGGAGCGCGTCTGGTGGGGCGACGTCAACCAGGAGCTCTCGGAAGAGCACTTCGACGGGTTGCGCGAGAAGGTGACGCGCCGCCTCGGCGCGGCGTCGACCTTGTACATCGTCGACGCGTGGGCGGGCGCCGACGAGGCGCACCGGATCGGCGTGCGAGTCGTGACCGCGCACCCGTACCACGCGCTGTTCGCGAAGACGATGTTCATCGACCTCGCCGACGACGAGCGCGACGGGTTCGAGCCGAACGCGCTGGTCCTGCACGCGCCCGACCTCGAGGCCGATCCCGCCGCGGACGGGACGAGGACCGGCACCTTTGTCGTCCTGCATCCCACGCGCACCGAGCTGCTCGTCGGCGGGACGTTCTATGCCGGCGAGATCAAGAAGTCGATCTTCACCGTGATGAATGACCGGCTGCCGCTCGAGGGCGTGTTTCCGATGCACTGCTCGGCGAACGTGGGCGAGGGCGGAGACGTCGCGATCTTCTTCGGCCTCTCGGGCACCGGCAAGACGACGCTGTCGGCCGACCCGTCGCGTCGGCTGATCGGCGACGACGAGCACGGCTGGGGTCGCACCGGCGTCTTCAACATCGAGGGCGGCTGCTACGCGAAGACGATCCGCCTCTCGGCCGCCGCCGAGCCGGAGATCTGGAAGGCCGCCCACTCGTACGGCACCGTGCTCGAGAACGTGGCGGCCGACGAGCTCGGCAATCTCGATCTCGACGACGCGTCGAAGACCGAGAACACCCGCGCGGCCTACAAGCTCGAGCTGATCGGGAACGCGCTCCCCGCGAAGCGGGCGGGGCACCCGCGGTCGGTCGTCCTGCTCACGGCGGATGCGTTCGGGATCCTGCCGCCGATCGCGAAGCTCTCCCGCGACCAGGCGCTCTACTACTTCCTGTCCGGCTTCACCGCCAAGCTCGCCGGCACCGAGATCGGCGTCACCGAGCCGCAGCCGACGTTCTCGGCCTGCTTCGGCCAGCCGTTCCTGCCGCAGCCGCCCGCCGTGTACGCGCGCATGCTCGGCGCGAAGCTCGACGAGCACGGGTCGAACGTCTGGCTCGTCAACACCGGGTGGACCGGCGGTCCGTTCGGAGAAGGACGGCGCATGCCGATCGCCGCGACGCGCACCATGCTCGCAGCCGCGCTCGCCGGCGACCTCGACGGCGTCGCGACCCGCACGGACGGGCTGTTCGGCTTCGAGGTCCCGGTCGACGTGCCGGGCGTCGACGGCAGGCTGCTCGAGCCACGCTCGACCTGGAGCGATCCGGCCGCGTACGACGCCGCCGCCCGCCGGCTCGCGCAGATGTTCGCCGACAACTTCGCCAAGCGGTTCCCGGGCGCCGACGATTCGCTCCGCGCCGCCGGCCCTCGGCTCTAGCCAGGCAGGGCCGGCATGAACAGGCAGCGGCCGACGATCTGGAAGCCGCGCTATCCGACGCGGAGCATGCGCGAGCGCGCGTGGGCCAAGGCCGACCTCGCCCGCGAGCGTTCCGCCCGCGGTGCTCCCCGGAGCAGACGGCTTCTCTCCCGCCTCCGTCAACTGTTCCGATAGCGTCCATTCACGTGGAAGCGACGCACGACGTGCTCCTCGTCGGTGCCGGCTGCGCCGGCATGCGGGCGGCGATCGAGGCGCACGACGCCGGTGCCGACGTCGGCGTCATCTCGAAGCTCCACCCGACCCGGAGCCACTCGGGCGCGGCCGAGGGCGGCATCAACGCCGCGCTCGGGAACGCTGCCGAGGACTCGTGGGAGTCGCACACCTTCGACACGGTCAAAGGCTCCGACTACATCGGCGACCAGGACGCGATCGAGATCCTGTGCCGCGAGGCGCCGGGCGACATCTACCAGCTCGAGCACTGGGGAGCGGTGTTTTCGCGCCGCGACGACGGGAAGCTCGCCCAGCGCCCGTTCGGGGCGGCCGGCTCACCGCGCACGGTCTTCGCCGCGGACATCACCGGCCACGTGCTCATCCAGGTGCTCTACGAGCAGCTGGTCAAGCGCGGCATCACCGTCTACGAGGAGTTCTTCGCCTGGAAGCTCGTCGAGAACGACGACCGCTGCCAGGGCGTGATCTGCTGGGATCTTCTGAACGGCGGCCTGAAGACGGTCGGCGGCAAGACGGTCGTGCTGGCGACTGGCGGCCAGGGGCGGATCTACCGCACGACGACGAACGCGTACGCCTGCACGGGCGACGGCACGGCGATGGCGCTCCACCTCGGCCTCCCGCTGAAGGACATGGAGTTCATGCAGTTCCACCCGACGACGCTCTACCCGACCGGGATCCTGCTCACCGAGGGCTGCCGCGGCGAGGGTGCGTACCTGATCAACAAGAACGGCGAGCGGTTCATGAAGCGTTACGCGCCGAACGCGATGGAGCTCGCGTCGCGCGACGTCGTATCGCGGTCCGAGCAGACCGAGATCGACGAGGGCCGCGGCATCGACGGCTCGATCTTCCTCGACATGCGCCACCTCGGCGCTGCACGCATCATCGAGCGGCTGCCGGGCTCGCGCGAGCTGGCGATGACCTTCGCCGGCATCGACCCGATCTACGACCCGGTGCCGGTGCGGCCCGGCGCGCACTACCACATGGGCGGCGTCGAGACCGACAACGACGGCGCGACCGAGCTGACCGGCCTGTACGCCGCGGGCGAGGTCGCCTGCGTGTCGGTGCACGGTGCGAACCGGCTCGGCGGCAACTCGCTGATGGAGACGATCACGTTCGGCCGGCGTGCCGGCCGTGCGGCAGCGGAGTGGGCGCTCTCACACACGACGATCGACGTGCCGCGGAGTGCGGAGGTCGACGCGGAGCGCGAGCTGCGCGGCCTGCTCGACCAGGCGGAGGGCGAACGGCCGTGGCAGATCCGCAGCGATCTCGGCTCGTCGATGCTCGAGAACTTCGGGGTCTTCCGGCGCGAGGATCAGATGCTCGAGCAGCTCGACACGATCCAGGCGCTCCGCGAGCGATACGAGCGCGGCGTCGTGATCGAGGACAAGGGCGACGTCTTCAACACCGACCTGACGCAGGCGATCGAGCTCGGGAACATGCTCGACCTCGCCTGGTGCATGGTGCAGGCGGGGATCGCGCGCAAGGAGAGTCGCGGCGCGCACGCCCGGCCGCACGACTATCCGAAGCGCGACGACGAGAACTTCATGAAGCACTCGATCTCGCGCTGGGTCGGTGACGCGCCTCAGCTCTCCTACTCGGAGGTGCGCGTGACGGAGTACGAGCCGATGGAAAGGACGTATTAGTGCAGGTCGGCCTCAAGGTCTGGCGCTTCAACGCGCGCACCGGTGAGCGCGAGCTCGCCGAGTACGAGGTCGACGCGCCGGAGGAGTCGACGCTCCTCGACTGCCTCGACATCGTCAAGGACAAGCACGACGGGACGCTCGCCTACCGCAAGAGCTGCCGGATGATGATCTGCGGCTCCTGCGGCATGCGCATGGACGGCGCGGCGGTGCTCGCGTGCAAGACGCGCATGTACGACATCGCGCAAGCCGGCCACGTGCCGGTGATCTCGGCGATGGGGAACCTGCCGATCGTCAAGGACCTCGTCGTCGACATGGACCCGTTCTGGGACAAGTTCAAGAGCGTCGATCCCTTCCTGCGGCCGGGGTACGACGAGCCGCCCGGCGGCA
>DATBIC010000024.1:0-9710 GCA_036557145.1 Gaiellaceae bacterium | reverse complement strand
GCCCCGACGGGCGCTACGACGAGGTGCGGCGGCTGATGCGCGGCGCGAGCCTGCACACGATCTGCGAGGAGGCCCGCTGCCCGAACATCGCCGAGTGCTGGGGCCGCGGCACGGCGACCTTCCAGATCCTCGGCGAGACCTGCACGCGCGCGTGCCGCTACTGCTACGTCAACTCCGGCAGGCCGTCCGAGCCCGTCGATCCCCTCGAGCCGCTTCGCCTCGCGAACGTCGCAGCGCAGATGCAACTCGAGCACATCGTCGTCACGTCCGTCGACCGGGACGACGTCCCCGACAAGGGCGCCGGCCACTACGCGGCGACGATCCGTGCGCTGAAGGCGAAGCTGCCGAACGCGTCGGTCGAGGTGCTGACGCCCGACTTCCTCGGCGTCGAGGAGGAGGCGCTGCGCACGGTGCTCGCGGAGCGGCCGGAGGTCTTCAACCACAACATCGAGACCGTGCGTCGCCTGCATCCGCACATGCGCGGCGCGAAGGCCTCGTACGACAAGGCACTTTGGCTGCTGCGCCGCGCGAAGGAGCTCGCGGCCTACGCTGAGCCCACCTACCCCGTGCTGACGAAGTCCGGGATCATCGTCGGCCTCGGCGAGTCGAACGACGAGGTCGTCGAGACCATGCGCGACCTGCGCGCGCACGACGTCGACGTCGTCACGATCGGCCAGTACCTCCAGCCGTCGCCGAAGCACGCGAAGATCGACCGCTGGGTGCACCCGGACGAGTTCCGCTGGCTGCGCGAGCAGGGCGAGGCGCTCGGCTTCGGCTCCGTCTTCGCCGGCCCGCTCGTCCGCTCCAGCTACCGGGCCGACGAGCAGCGGCACGCCGCGGCGTCGGGCCACGGCGCGCTCAGCTACTAGCGTCTCCGGGCTCTAGCGACCCGGGAAGCGGTGGTGGCGCCCGCCGCCGGGCCAGTTCTGGCCGCGGCCCGGATCGCCCGGATCGTCTCCGGGCCCGCCAGGACGGCCGCTCAGGTCGTCGATCAGCGCCGACACGACAGGCGTGCCGAGACCGGTCGCGAAGTCGTACCCCGGCCGCGCCGGGAAGCCGGGGCCGTCCAGCGCGTTGCTGCCGACGACGATGTCGTGGAAGTCCTGCCGATAGCCTCGGCCGTCGCGCGCGGCGGCGTAGAGGTCGTCGTTCGCGAACCCGATCGGCCGCTGGTGCGCCCGCGCCCGGGCCTCGTTGACGAGCGCGACGATCGCCGACCAGTTCGGAGCTCCGACGCTCGTGCCGCCGATCACGCCGGCGCCGCCGCCGAAGGTGATCACGACGCCGCCGTCGACCGCCGCGTCGAAGGCGACGTCCGGGGTCGTCCGCTTCGGCCAGTGGCTGAAGTCGCGCTGCCAGAACGGGGCCGGGAAGAGGACGCTCGGGGCGCCGCCGGTCGCCATCCCGAACGTGTCGCCTTCGTTCCAGACCTGCTCGCCGCCGTAGGCGAAGCCGCGGCGGCCGCGGAGGAGCCCGTCCGGATAGGGCAGGCCCTCGGTGCCGCCGACCGAGGTGACGAGCGGATCGGAGGCCGGATACGCGGCGACCGGCTTCGGGCCGCCGTCGGTTGCGCCGAAGTCACCCGTGCCCGCGACGAACGTGCTGCCGCTCCGCTGTCCCCTCACGATGGTGCGGTGCAGCGCGACGTTGCTCGGCACGTCCTCGGTCTCGTCGGAGCCGAAGCTGTGCGAGAAGATGGCGCCGGGGAACTGCTGCACGGCAGCGGCCTCGGCGTCGTTCATGACGGAGTTGTCGTCGCTTGCGGCCACGACGAGCACGATGTTCGCGCCCGGAGCCAGCGCGTGCGCATACTCGACGTCCAGCGAGGTCTCGAGCGCCCACGCGAAGACGGTCGGGTCGGAGAGATCGCCTTCGCCGTTCGGCCCGACGATCGTGAAGCTCGGCGGCGCCGGAAGCCCGAAGTCGTCGTCGAAGGCGGCGAGGTCGTCCTCGATGAACGGACTGCCGAAGGCATCGATCAGGACGATCGTCTGACCGCGACCGGTCACCGCGCCGCGGCCGTTCGGGAAGGAGTACGCCTGCTGGAGGAGCGCGGGCGTGTAGCAACGGAAGACCACACCTGCGGGATTCGTGCACGTCGGCGGATCGATCCCGGGCGGCAGGTCGGAGTTCTTCCCGAGCGGGCCCATCGCCACGTAGGGCCCGGTGGCCGCAAGCGGCGTGCGCTTCGCGGAGGCCGCCTGCGAGGCGGCCGCGGTCCACGCGATCGCGGAGGCCGCGGCGACCACGAGCACGACAAGCGTCGCCAGCCGTCTGGAGTCGATCCGCATCATCTTGGTGTGCACCTCCGTCGCTCTCGTCCGCAGCCGCCGACCAGAGGCAGCGTGAACCCACTGTGGTCCAGACGCGGCGCCCTGGCAAGCCCGCCAAACGCACATATTCGCCGTTGAGCCGCGAAACCCCCCTGAACGAGGGACGCCGAATGACCCGTTGAGGGGAGGGCCGGAGCGCGTGCGAACGCGCTCCGGCCCCGTCGCGCTCAGCGGCCGCTGAGCGCCTGCAGGTAGTCCGCGGTCGGCGTGCCGACCCCCGTGACGTCGTCCCAGCCGCGAGCGGTGGCGAGAGACGAGTCGTGGTCGAACGTCCTCACCGTGTAGCTGAGACCGCCGTCCGCGTTGATGCCGTTCGCGTAGTCGGCGCGGACGTTGCCCGCGTCGGCGCGCGGCTGCGGCGCGACGTCGTAGTACACCCGTCCCCGCCCGCGGGCGAGGAAGTAGATCAGCGGATTGGCGAAGCCGATCCGCCGGTGGGCTCCCTGCTGCGCGTCGGCCTGGATGCCGGCCATCAGCGGGCTGGACAGGCTCGTGCCGCCGATACGGTATTCGCCGTAGTGGACTCCGGCCGGGCCGAACCGGCTCGGCAGCGGGAAGTTCTGCGTCTCGCCGATCAGCATCCCGGTCGTCGGGTCGCCGACGGCCCCGATGTCCGGCACGGCACGGCCCTGCGTGTTGCCGGGAACCACGCCTTGCTGGTACCGAGGCCGCTGGAACAGCTCCGGCAGCGTGAAGCCGCCGCCGGCGCCGTAGAGGAACGGAACCGTGAGCGTCCACGACTTGCCGTCGCTCGAGAGGCCGTAGCGCTGCGTGCCCCAGCCGGTCTCGAAGTCGCGGTTGTCACGCCGATCGACGGCGAGCGAGGTGCCGCCGACCGACGTCACCCACGGGTCCTCCGTCGGCCAGTCCGGATGCGTGAAGCCGGTGTTGTCCTGCTCGTCGCCGGAGTCGCCCGAGGAGAAGTAGAAGCCGATCCCCTGGACGGCGCCGCGCTTGAAGATCGACTCGTAGGTGTTGACGAGATTCTGGTCGATGGTGATGAACAGCTGCCCGTTGACGACGATGAACGTGTACAGGCCCCACGAGTTGGTGACGATCGACGCCTTGTTGTCGGAGACGACCTGAGCGAGCTGGACGAGCAGGTCCGGGTCCTCGCAGGTCGCGGCGCCGTAGTAGAGGACGTTCGCGTTCGGCGCCATCGCGTGCACCGCTTCGATGTCGAGCGTCTGCTCCCCGTACCAGCCGTTCCCGCCGCAGGCCTCGATCTCGTTCGGATCGCTCGTCTCCGGCACGCTCAGGTCGCGGAACTGGCCGCGGGCGAACGGCCGGTCGCCGCGCCGCAGCGCGTAGGTGTTCGCATCCCGCTCGAGTGTCGACGAATCGAACGCGTCGGTGATCGCGACCGTCTGCCCGACACCGGTGAGCCGCGTCTCGTCGACGCCGTAGGCGCCGCGCAGCTGGTCGGGCGTGTAGCCGCAGACGGCGTACGGCAGCGTCCTGCCCTGGAACCGCGGCAGGTTCGTCGCTTGCTGCTGGCCGTAGTAGTCGGAGCACGGCGTCCCGTTCACGAACGCCGCAGGCGCCCCGAGGTCGGCCGGCTTCACTCTCGTGTGGAACGTGTTCAGACCCGTGACTCCGAGGACGAAGCCGCCGACCTCGTCCGGAACGGAGAGGTCTGATGAGGGAGCCTGGACGTGCTCGCCGTCGACCTCGTACTGCGAGAGCTGGGTGCCGAAGGCATCGTTGACGGCCTGCGCGCTCCCCGAGACGGCGACGAACGCGTTGTCGGGGCCGATTCCGGCGATGCTCAGTCCCGACTGCGTCAGCCAGCCGCGGACCGCCGTCACCTCGGCGTCGTCCGGCGCGAACTGCGCGCGGTACTCGTCGGCGGAGATGAACTGGCCGTACTGCGAGCTCGACGGATCGCTGACCGCATCCGCGAGCGCGTCGAGCTGCGTCGAGTTCCGGGCGGTGAGCCACACGCGTGCCGCCACGCCTTGGCTCGCGGGAACGTCCGCCGTCTTGCTGACCGCATTCGTCCACGACGGCTTCGACCCCGGCAGGATGTGCCGCCCGGGACGTGACACCGTCTGAGGTGCGCCGACCGCCGCGCCGGCGAGCACTGCCATGCCTGCTGCCGCAGCCACTCCGAGCGCAAGCCTGCGCCGGCGGAATGACGTCGAACTCATTGCTCCCCCTATCTCTCGGACTGGGCCTTCCTGAGACCCCGCGGCATCCTTCACCACCCGCGGGCGATTTTCAACCTACAATCCGGCCCGGCCGGAGCTAGACTGGCCGCGTGCTCAGGGCCGTTTGCGCCGTCGTCGTCGGCGGAGCGCTGGCCGCCGGGGCAGCAGCGTTCGCGTCGCCGCAAGGGGACGATCCGGGGGTGGACTCCGCGTCGGCCGCGGTCGCCCCGTCCCGGGCCGGCGCCCGGCCGGTGACGCTGACCGTCTCGATCCGCGGCGAGCTCCGCTGCGGGCGCCTGAGCGGACGGACGGTGTCCCTCGCGCTCCCGGCGCAGCTGCGACTCCCCTCGACCGTCGCCGCCTCGAGCGTCACCGTCGGCGGCAAGCCCGCGAGCGCGGTGCACGTCGTGCGCCGCACGCTCGCGATCGAGCTTCCCGTCCCGACGGGAGTCATGTGCGACAGCATCGCCCCCGGGACGGTCAAGGTCGTCGTCGACCGGACGGCCAACCTCGGCAATCCGACGAAGCCGGGCCGCTATCCGCTCACGGTTCTCTACCGCAACGAGCGGCTACCAGCCAGCTTGCGAATCGTCCGCTAGGCCCGCACGAGAGTCGCCGCCCACGACCCGGGACCCGCGACCCTAAGGGCGCCGAACCCTCAAGGCGAAGCGGCGGCGAAGCTAAGACGCGTGCGGTTTTGCCATGGCGCGGTAGTCGAGCGCCTCGTCGAGCACGGAATCCTCGACGCCGTGCTCGCGCGCGATCTCGCGTAGCGAGCGGCCCGAGCTCGCCGCCTCATGGACGATCTCGGTCGCGCGGTCGTAGCCGATGTACGGATTGAGCGCGGTGACGGCCGAGAGGGTCAGCTCCGCGTAGCGCTCGCAGGTCTCGCGGTTCGCCTCGATCCCGTCGACGCACTTGTCGGCGAACAGGCGGCACGCGCTCGCGAGCAGCTTGACCGAGTCGAGGATGTTGCGCGCGAGCAGCGGCACGAACACGTTCAGCTCGAAGTGGCCCTGCATCCCCCCGACCGCGATCGCCTGGTCGTTGCCGATCACCTGCGCGGCGACCTGCGTCACGACCTCGGGCATCACCGGGTTGACCTTGCCCGGCATGATCGAGCTGCCCTTCTGGAGCTCGGGGAGGACGATCTCCGCGAGCCCCGCGCGCGGGCCCGAGCCGAGGTAGCGGATGTCGTTCGCGACCTTCGTCAGCGAGACGGCGACGGTCTTGAGCGCGGCCGAGGCCTCGACGATCCCGTCGCGCGCGGCCTGCGCCTCGAACGGATCGGCAGGCGCCGCGATCGGCAGGCCCGTGTCGGCGACGAGCTTCTCGCGCACGCGCGCGGCGAACTCCGGATGCGTGTTCAGCCCGGTCCCGGTCGCAGTGCCGCCGAGCGGGATCTGGCCGAGACGCGGCAGCGCGTCGCGGACGCGCGCGGCGCCCTGGCGCACCTGAGCCGCGTAGCCGCCGAACTCCTGGCCGAGCGTGACCGGCACCGCGTCCATCCAGTGCGTCCGTCCGGACTTGACCACGTCGTCGAACTCCGTCGCCTTCGCGGCGAGCGAGTCCGCAAGCCGATCGAGCGCCGGCAGCAGATCGTTCGTGATCTCGTCGAGCGCGGCGAGATGCACGGCAGAGGGGAACACGTCGTTCGACGACTGGCCCATGTTGACGTCGTCGTTCGCGTGCACGTCCTCGCCTGCGAGCGTCGCCATCACCTCGTTCGCGTTCATGTTCGACGACGTGCCCGAGCCGGTCTGGAAGACGTCGATCGGGAACTGGTCGTCGAGCTCGCCGGCGGCGATCCGGTCGCCGGCGGCGGCGATCCGCTCGGCCTTCTCCGGGTCGAGAAGCCCGAGCTCGGCGTTGACGCGCGCGGCGGCAGCTTTGATCCGCCCGAGCCAGCGCGCGACCGGTACCGGGATCGGCTCCCCGGAGACGGGGAAGTTGCCCACCGCCTTGCGGGTCTCGCCGCCCCAGAGCTCGCGCCGCGTCTCGACATTCGCCATGCGGACGAGTCTAGCTCGGCCTCGGAGGGCGAAGGCGAGACCGCGCTCTCGCCGCAGCCCAAGTGCTGCTCGACTCGAATCGCTGCAATTGCGAAGCCGGGAAAGCGCAGGCCGCGACTCGCACCCGCGACCCTCGGGGCGCCGAGACCCTCAAGCCGAAGCGGTGGCGAGCCGGCTAAGCGACGACGCCCAGGCGGCGCGCCAGCGAGCTCTCCCGGAGCACGTTGCGCACCCGCTTGCTCGCCGTCTCCGCCGGAGCCCAGCCGACGTAGCCGCAGCGCGGGCAGTCCTCCGTGTCCCGCTTCTCGACCGTCCGCACGCAGCCGCAGAGGAGGCATTCGATCGTACGTCTCTCCATGACATCCGCATCGGCCGATCAGCCGGGCCGACCAAGGCGACGCCTCCCTCGTTCGAGGGACTGGTCACCGACTGGCGGCGGAGTCCCGCGCCCGCTCGAGCAGCTCGTCCCAGGTGCAGAGCTTCACGCGCGGGCGGCCGAGCGGCTCGCCGGCAGAGCGCTCGTGCAGGTCGATCGCCGACCAGCCCGCGTACATGACGCGCTCCACGCCACGCTCGTCGAGGAGCGCGTCGATCGCCTCGGCACCCGCGTCCTCCCTGCGGGGAAGCCGTCCGGCGCGCGCGTCCTCGAGCAGCAGCTCGACCGTCTCGGCCGCGTCCTTCTTGTTCGTGCCGATGATCCCGCTCGGGCCGCGCTTGATCCAGCCGGTGCAGTAGACACCGGGCACCTGCTCCCCTCGTTCGTCGAGCACGCGGCCGCGGTCGTTGCGGATCGTGCCGCGCTCCTCGTCGAAGGGGACGTCCGGGAGGGCGACGCCGCGATAGCCGACGCTGCGCAGGACGAGACCGCACGAGATCGTCTCGCGCTCGTCCGTCGGTTGCGCGCGCAGGCCGCCGCGTCCGTCGTCGACGAGCACGTTGCGCACGACCTCTACCGCTTCGACCCGCTCGTCCCCGAGGATCGCGACCGGCGAGACGCAGAAGCGAAGCCGCAGCGTCTTCGGTTTGCCGGACGGCGGGCGCGCCGCGTACTCGCGCAGCACCTCGACGTTCCGGCTCGCGGTCGAGTTGTGTGCAAGCGAAGCTTCGCTCGCGGGATCGAGCTCGAGCTCGGCCGGGTCGACGACGACGTCCGCGCCTGCGAGCTCGCCGAGCTCCTTCAGCTCCGGCGTGGTGAACGCGCCCTGCGCCGGGCCGCGCCGGCCGAGCATCACGATCTCGCGGATGCCGGAGCCGAGAATCGCGGCGATCGCGGCGTCGGTCGTGTCCGTCGGCTCCAGCTCCTCCGCGGTCAGCGCCAGCATCCGCGCGACGTCGACCGCGACGTTCCCGTTCCCGACGACGATCGCCCGCTCGACCGAGAGGTCGAACTCCAGCTCCTGGAAGTCCGGATGGCCGTTGTACCAGGCGACGAACGCCGTCGCGGGCCACGAGCCGGGCAGGTCCTCGCCCGGGATGCCCATCCGCCGGTCGGTCTGCGCGCCGACGGCGTAGACGACGGCGTCGTAGAGCCGACAGAGCTCGCCGTGCCCGAGATCGCGACCGACCTCGACGTTGCCGAGGAAGCGGAAGCCCGGTCGCTCCGCAATCTTCTCGAACACGCGCGAGACCGCCTTGATGTTCGGATGGTCGGGGGCGACCCCGAGCCGCACGAGCCCCCACGGCGTCGGCAGCCGCTCGATCATGTCCACCTCGACCGGCAGCTCGCCCCCGAGCAGGGCCCCCGCGGCGTAAAAGCCCGCCGGCCCGGAGCCGACGATCGCGACGCGAAGAGGGTGCTCGCTCATGAGAGCGGAATGTAGCGATGCACCCGCGAACGCCCGAACCGATCACACCGCTCAGCGCTGCGTAACGCGCAGCTTTACGCCGCGCGTGAGAGGTCGAGGCGGGATGCGAAGCACCACGCCTCGACCACGAAGAGCGGCCCCGAGCCGAGCACCTGAGCAAGCCTGACAGCCGCGGAGCTCGGCACGACCGCGCTCGTGCCGAGCACAGCGTCCGTTTCGGTCACTGAAAGTCCGAGAGGACTTTCAGTGAGAGCAGCCGGCGCCGCAACCGCCGACCGAGTCGCCGGGATCCTCGCCGTCTGCGACCTGAAAAGAATGCCCGCAGCCGCACGAGGAGACCGCGTTCGGGTTGTCGATCTTGAACCCGGACTCCTGGATCGTCTCGAGATAGTCGACCGTGGCGCCGCGCAGGTACGGCGCGCTGAACGGGTCGACGACGACGCGGACGCCCTCGATCTCGAACTCGTGGTCGCCTTCGACGGCGCCCCGGTCGAAGCCGAGGCCGTACTGGAAGCCCGAGCAGCCGCCGCCCTCGATCGCCACGCGGAGCACGCTGACCTCGGTCTCGTCGGCCATCAGCTGCTTGATCTTGGCCGCGGCCGCGGGGGTCAGCGTGACGAGGAAGTCGGTCTGCTCGACGGTCGCCATGGACTCATCGTACCAACGGGCCGCGACGTGTCGAGGGTGCGCGTCGGCCCCAAGCTTGTGACACTTGACTCACTCACGGTTGAGCGGTTTCGGACCCCGTTCGTAGCCCCGAATCCTCCTGATAACGTCCGGCCGTCGTTGCCGTGTTCCACCGCCACCGCCCAGCGGCCCGTCTAGGGAAGGGAGCAGCTCTGAGATGCTGCACGACTGGCTGCCGTTCCTGATCTACGGCTTGATGGCGCTGGCCATCCCGACCTCGATGATCCTGGCCTCGTTCGCCTTCGCGCAGCGGCCGGCGCGGCGCACGCGTGCGCGCGGCCTGCCGTTCGAGTCGGGCGTCTCACGCGGCGCGATGCCCAAGCAGCGCTTCACGATCAGCTTCTACCTGACGGCGATGCTCTTCATCGTCTTCGACATCGAGATCGTCTTCCTCTACCCGCTCGCGGTCGTGCTGCACAGCCTCGGCTGGTTCGCGTTCAGCGAGCTCGCGTTCTTCGTCGCCATCCTCGTCGTCGCCTACGTCTACATCTGGCGGAAGGGGGCGCTCGAATGGTGAGCCGGCCGAAGCGCCTGCGCGACTACGGCCTCCAGTCGGAGCGCCTGCTCTGGCCGACAAAAGGCCCGTCGAAGTTCGAGGAGGAGATCGGCGCCGAGGACCTCGAGCACTACCTCGGGATCACGACGCTCGCGAAGGCGGTGCGCTGGGCGCAGACGAAGTCGATGTGGCCCGACACGTTCGGGCTCTCGTGCTGCGCGATCGAG
>DATBIC010000023.1:0-3496 GCA_036557145.1 Gaiellaceae bacterium | reverse complement strand
CCGCTGCACACCGCCGTCTACCGGCTCGTCAAGGCAAAGGAGGCCTCGTACACGTCATGAGGATCTGTGTGGTCGGCTGCGGCGCGGTGGGCTCGCTGTTCGCGGCGAACCTGTCGCTGCTCGACGACGTCGAGGTCGTCGCGTACGACCTCTCGGCACCGCACGTCGAGGCGATCAACGCGAACGGCCTGCGCCTCTCGGGCGCGGGCGACGTGCTCGGCCGGCCGCGGGCGACCACGGACGCGGCCGAGATCGGCCCGTGCGACTTCGGCATCGTCGCGACGAAGGCGATGCACACGGAGGCGGCGATCGGCGCGACCGCGGGCTCGTTCACCGACGGGGCGGTCGCCACCGTGCAGAACGGGATCGGCAACGAGGAGGTGCTCGCACGCCACGTGGAACGGGTCATTCGCGGCACCACCTTCCCGGCCGGGAAGATCCTCGAGCCGGGCCACGTACAGTGGGACGTGAAAGGCGACACGACGCTCGGGCCGTTCGAGCCGGCGCCGGCCGCGCTCGAGGCGGTCGAGCGGCTCGCCGACGCCTGCACCCGCGGCGGCATGCCGACACACGCCGTCGCCGATGCGCGCGGACCGCAGTGGCGGAAGGTGATCTTCAACGCCGCCACGAACCCGGTCGGCGCGCTGACCGGACTGACCCACGGCCGCGTCTGCGAGCGGCCCGACCTGCGCGCGCTCGTCTCCGGGCTCGTGTCGGAGGGAAAGGCGGTCGCGGCGGCGCAGGGGATCGAGCTCGATTCCGACCCGGAGGACCTCGTCGACCACGCCGCGAAGCCGGAGGTCGGCTACGACCACAAGGCCTCGATGCTCCAGGACGTCGAAGCGCGGCGGAGCACCGAGATCGACTACCTGAACGGCGGTATCGTCCGCTTCGGGCGCGAGCACGGAGTGCCGACCCCGTTGAACGAGGCGATCTGGGCACTCGTGAAAGGAGTGGAGCAGTCGTGGCAGCAGTGACCCGCACGACGTACACGGGTCTTCCGCAGGAGGAGATCGAGCGCCGCTACACACGCATCCGCGAAGCGGCGGCGCGCGACGGGCTCGACGCGGTCGTCGTGTGCGGCAACGAGTACACCGGCTTCGAAGGAGCGGTCACGTACCTGAGCGGGTTCGTGATCGTGCACCGCTATGCCTACGTGCTGCTGCCGGTCGACGGCGACCCGGCGATCGTCTTCCCGAGCGAGGCGCGTTACGTGGGCGAGCACGGGACGACGTGGATCGCCGACCAGGTGTTCGTCGACCGTCCCGGCGACTGGCTCGCCGAGCGCGTGCGCGGCCGCCGCGTCGGCGTCTACGGGCTCGACTACGTGATGACCGTTCGCGACCACACGGCGCTCGCCGCTGCCTGCGACCTCGTCGGCTGGGACGTCTCCTTCGACACCGCGCGCGCCGTCAAGTCCGAGCTCGAGCTCGAGTCGGTGCGCGAGAGCGTGCGCATCAACACGGAAGGGTTCTGGGTCTTCCTCGAGTCGTTCGAGCCGGGAAAGACGGAGCGCGAGATCCTCGCACCCTGCGAGGAGTACTTCGTCTCGCAGGGCTGCGGCCGCTGGACGATGGACATGGTGCTCGACGGCCCCGGCGGCGCTGCGCTGCCGGAGTTCAAGATCGCCGGCACGCGTCCCGTCGAGGCCACCGACATGCTGCTGCCCTCGCTGGAGGTCGCCGGCCCGGGCGGGCACTGGGTCGAGGTCTCTCGCGCGATCTGCGCGGCCGAGCCCAGCGACGAGACGAAGCGCATGCTCGAGGCCTACGAGGAGTACTACGCGGTCGCGCCGGCGGCGCTGCGCGCCGGCGGCAGCGCGCGTGACGCGCATCGCGCGGTCGCGAAGGGCTTCACGGAGCGCGGCTTCCATCTCGGCCACGTGACCGGGCACTCGATCGGGATGACGATGATCGAGTTCCCGAAGATCGGCGAGGCCGACGAGACCGTGCTGGAGAGCGGGATGGTGCTGTCGATGCACCCGCACGCGATCTCGGTCGACGGGCAGGCGTGCCTCTACATGCAGGACACGTGGCTCGTCACCGACGACGGCGGCGTGCCGCTGGCGGGGCTCGAGATGAAGATCTACGACGGCTCGGAGCGGCGGCCGTGACCGAGGCGCCGGGGCTCTCGAAGCCGATCCTCCCGGGCGACGCGGGCTCCGACTACGAGCGCTACCTGCGAACCGACGACCTGCTCGCCCTGCAGAAGACGAGCGACGAGTGGATCCACCGCGACGAGCTGCTGTTCCAGACGGTGCACCAGTCGTCGGAGCTGTGGCTGAAGCTCGCGTGGAACGAGGTCGAGGAGGCGACGCGACTCGTCGAGGCCGACGACCTCCCGGCGGCGCTGCGGCTCCTGCGGCGCGCGAACGACTGCATGAAGCTCGTCACCGCAGCGCTCGACATGCTCGAGCACATGTCGCCGTGGGAGTACACGACCGTGCGCAAGGTGCTCGGCCACGGCAGCGGCTTCGACTCGCCCGGCTTTCGCGAGATCCGCCGCGTGACGCCGCCGCTCGGGGAGGCGTTCACTGCGGCGCGCGAGCGTGCCGGCCTCTCGCTCGTCGAGGTCTACACGCGCGGCCGCGAGTTCGACGCGCTCTACAACCTCGCCGAGCAGCTGATCGAGTGGGACGAGCGCGTGATCGTCTGGCGTGTCCGCCACTTCAAGGTCGTGCAGCGCGTGATCGGCGGCGACGTGATCGGCACGCAGGGCACGCCGGTCGAGGTGATGGGCCGGCTGATCCACAAGTCGTTCTTCCCCGAGCTCTGGGACGTCCGCAACGAGCTGACGTACCTCAACCCGCCCGAATGATGGCCTTTCACGGGCTCGCCCTCGGCTGCGGCAACTTCGGCGGCGTCGGGTCTGCGCCGGAGTTCTTCGGGCAGGGGATCGACGAGGAGACCGCGATGCGGATCATGGACGCGGCCTGGGCGGGCGGGATCCGCTGGTTCGACACCGGCGACGCCTACGGCGGCGGGCGGAGCGAGACGTACATCGGCCGCTGGCTGCGCGAGCACAAGGAGCGTCCGCGGCTGACCACGAAGGTGTTCCACTCGACGACGGGGACGCCCGGCGACGAGGGGCTCGCGCCCGACCGGATCCGGCGCCAGCTCGAGGGCAGCCTCGAGCGCCTCGGCGTCGACAGCGTCGACGTCTACCTCGCGCACGCACCCGACGACGCGGTGCCGATCGAGCAGACGATCGCCACGTTCGAGGCGCTGCAGGCCGAGCGCCTGATCGGCGCCTGGGGGCTCTCGAACTACGACGAGCGGCGGCTGCGAGACGCGCTGGCGGTGTCGACCCCCGCGCTGCTGCAGAACTCGTACTCGCTACTCGACCGCGAGGACGAGCAGGGGGTGCTGCCGCTGTGCGCAAAGCACGACATCTCCTACGTGCCGTTCGGCCCGCTCGCCGGCGGCTGGCTGACCGGCAAGTACCGGCGCGGCGAGCCCTTCCCCGAAGGCTCGCGGATGACGCAGCGCCCCGGCCC
>DATBIC010000022.1:0-9748 GCA_036557145.1 Gaiellaceae bacterium | reverse complement strand
TGCACGTCCTCGGGACGATAGAAGCCGCCGACCTGGCCGAGCATGACGGCGAAGTAGTGGTCGAGCGTGCACGACGGGAGAACACCGCGGACCGGTGTCTGCCACGTGTGGCGATGCGTGTCGATGAAGCCGGGCATCACGATCATCCCGGTGGCGTCGATCTGCTCCGCGTCCGAGACGCCGAGGTCCCGGCCGACGTCGACGATCTTGCCGTCCTCGACGAGCACCTCGCCGTCCGGAACGTCGCCGATGTCGGGGTCGATCGACACGACGAAGCCGTTGCGGATCAATAGCCGCTGCGAGCTCATGCTTACTCCTTCGCTTCGGGCAGGAATCCGGTCCGGTGGCTCTCGCACCACCGCATGTACAGCGACCATAAACGCTTCTCGCGGGCGCAGTCAACGCCGAACCGCCGAACCACCGATGATTCGCTGTGCGTTCGCTCCGCCGTCCCGTCGCCGGTCGTTAAGCCATCGTTGACACTGTTCGCTGGACCTGGTCAGATTGCCTCGTGGCTGCGGCCAGTCCTCCAACGCCGCCCCCGACGGGACGCTTCGAGGCCGCCCACGTCCGACGACTCGCCGCGAACGCCGCCGTCGGTGCCCGCTTCCTGCCGGTTTGGCTGGCCACCGGCGCACTCGTGATCATCGCCGCGTTCGCCGCACCCGACGCGCTCGGGCACACCTCGTGGTCGTACATCCTCCCGTACGCGACGGTGCTCGCGATCGCGTCGCTCGGCCAGATGCTCGTGGTCATTCAGGGCGGCATCGACCTCTCGACACCCGGCGTGATGGCCGCGGGCGGCAACCTGGTCGCGGGGATCGGGGACGGCTCGAATCACAAGCTCCCCGTCGCGATCCTCGCCGCTCTCGGCGTCGGCGTCCTCGTCGGTCTGGTCAACGGCGTGCTCGTCGGCGTACTGCGATTGAACCCGCTGATCGTCACGCTGGCGGTCGGCCTGATCGTCCTGGCCTGGAGCAGCAAGTACTCGCGTGACGTGGTCACCAACCGGCCGAACGTCCCGGACGGGCTGTCGTCCTGGGCGACGACGAAGCCGCTGGGCGTGAGCAACGTCTTCTGGACGGGGGCCGCGATCACGATCGTCGTCGCGCTGGTCCTCCGCTATACCGTGATCGGGCGCCGGTTCCAGGCGGTCGGCGCAAACCCCAGGGGGGCGTGGATGGCGGGGCTCCACGTCCGCACGTACGTCGTCCTCGCCTACACCGCAGCGGGCACGCTCTACGCGGTCGCAGCGGTCCTGCTCGCGGGCGCGAGCTTCAGCATCGATCCCGCCTTCGGCTCGGCGTACCTGCTCGCGCCGATCGCGGCGGTCGTGATCGCCGGCGCGTCACTCTCGGGCGGCCTCGCAAGCGCGACGTCGACGTGGATCGCGGCGATCGCCCTCACACTGCTGACGCAGATGCTCCTGATCATGGGGCTCTCGTCGGCGATGCAGTACGTCGTCTTCGGCATCGCGATCATCGCGGGAATGGTCGTCTCGGGCGACCGCCTCGCCGCCGTCCTCGCGTGGGCCCTGCGCGTCGTCACGCCGCCCACCCGCCCGGCAGGCGGCGGGTAGGCGGGCAGCGCGACGCGGGCTCGAAGGAGGTCAATGATGAACCGACGGAAGGAGTCACGAATGAGACGGAAGGCGCAGATGCTCGCGGTGCTGCTCTTCGCAGCCGCGGCATCGATCGCCCTCATCGCGGCCACGAGCGGCAACGCCGGGGGCAAGGCCTCCTCGGGGCCCTCGGGCTACGTGGGCAAGGGCGGTGCCATCATCGGCAAGGGCGGCGGCTTCGGCGAGACGTACAAGGCGCCGTCGGCCACCCTCAAGCACACGCTGTTCAAGGCGAATCTTCTGCCGGCGAACCAGACGGCGCGCAACATCTCGCTGGCTGCGTTCGGACGCTCGGCGAAGACGGTCAACTACCAGCTGGCGCTGAAGTGCTGGAAGAACAACGGCTGCAGCACCGGAACGGGCGGCAAGCTCACCGTCGCGTACGTCGAGGGCTTCGGCGAGAACACGTTCCGCCAGATGTCGAAGATGGAGTTCATCCTCCAGGCGCTCACGTATCCCAAGATCGGGAAGATCATCTACATGAGCGCGCACTCCGACCTCAACCAGGCGATCGCGGACTTCAAGTCGGTGATCGCGCAGCACGTGAGCGCGATCGTCACCTACCCCGACTTCGGCGACGCGATGATCCCGGTGTTCCAGCAGGCGACCAAGGCCGGCATCCCGGTGTCGACGTACGCCTGGGGCTACGTGTCCGGCCCGGGCTCGAACTACACGACGGTCGTCGGCGAGGACACGTGCAAGCTCGGCAAGACCTTCGCGTACGTGATGAACACGCAGGTCAAGTCCGGCAACATCGCCTTCCTCGGCGGCTTCCCCGGGAACCCGCTGTCGCTCGGTTGGCAGAAGTGCGAGCAGGCGGCGCTCAACTCCTCGATCCACGTCGTCGCGAACGAGCCGACGAACTGGGATCCGTCGAAGGTGCAGGGGATCGTCGCGGGCATCCTCGCGAAGTACCCGGACCTGAAGGGCATCAGCTACGAGGACGCGCTCTTCATGTCGCAGGGCGGCTACGCGGCGTACAAGGCCGCCGGCATCCCGTACCAGGGCGTGTTCACGTACCGGACCGACGAGTCGGCGATGGGCTGCCTGGCCGACAAGCTGAAGGACCCGAAGCTGAGGGTCTTCTACTACACGGCGGGCAACTCGCAGATCCGGATCGCCCTGACCGCCGACATGATGAAGCTCGCCGGGGCGAAGATCCCGCCGACGATCGTCCTTCCGATTCAGCTCCAGAACCAGGCCAACCGGGACATGTGCACGAAGGGCTATCCGCCCACGGCGTCACCGACGTCGCTGATCCCGCTCAGCCTGCTCCATCAGATGTACCCGTAGGAGGAACGCGCACCAGCAGCTGAATCCAGCAATGTCGAATCCCGGGCCCGTGACTCACGACGTCCTGTCCGTCCGCGGGCTGTCGAAGGCGTTCGGAGCGGTACAAGCGCTTCGCGACGTCAGCATCGACTGCCACGGGGGCGAGATCCATGCGCTCGTCGGGGAGAACGGGTCCGGGAAGTCGACACTGCTGGGAATCGCGAGCGGCTTCCTCGCACCGGACGAGGGAGCCGTGGAGATCGCGGGGAACCGCCTCGCCCATCACTCCCCGGCCGCGGCGCGGCGTCTCGGCCTCGGCATCGCCTACCAGGACTACTCGCACGTCCTCGACCTGTCGGTCGCGGAGAACCTCTACCTCGCCGTGCCCCCCGGCGCACGGCCGGCGTACGGCCGCATGCAGGGATGGGCGGAGGAGACGCTCGCGGCGTTCAAGCTCGACATCGCCGTCACCGCGCTCACCGGCTCGCTCCCCCTCGCCGAGCGGCAGCTGCTCGAGGTGGCGAAGTCGCTGTTGACGCGGCCGCGGGTGCTGCTGCTCGACGAGCCGACCACCGCGCTCGGCCCCGACGCGGTCGAGCGCCTGCATGCGCTCGTCCTCGAACAGGTGCGCGAAGGCGTCGGCATCGTCTACGTCAGTCACCGCCTGCCCGAGGTGCTCGCGGTCGCCGACCGCGTCACGGTGCTCCGCGACGGCGTCCGCCAGGGAACGTTCGAGGCGTCGTCCGTCTCGGAGGACGCCCTCGTCGCCCTCATGATCGGGCGGCCGCTCACCGTCGCGTTCCCGGAGCGCCCGCCGCTGCCGGAGCACGCCGACGTCGTGCTCGCGGTGTCGGGCCTGCGCGGCGAGCGCTTCGGCCCGGTCGACCTGGTCGTGCGGAAGGGAGAGATCCTCGGCATCGCCGGCGCCGAGGGCAACGGGCAGGTGCCGTTCCTGCGCGCGCTCGCCGGCGTCGAGCCCGCGATCGGCAGCGCGTCTTGCGGCGGCGCGAAGCTCGACAGGCGCTCGCCGGCCGGGCCCCTCCGGGCCGGCGTCGTGCTGCTCAGCGGCGACCGACGCGGCGAGGCCCTGTTCCCCGTCCTGAGCGTTCGCGCGAACGCGACGATCCAGGTGCTGCGGCGGCTGGCGCGCTCCGGAATCGTCCTGCGCGGCCGCGAGCGACGCGCGATCGCCGAGCTCGTCGAGCGCCTGCGCGTCCGGATGGCGTCGTCGGAGCAGCCGGTGCAGTCGCTCTCCGGGGGCAACCAGCAGAAGGTGTCGCTCATCCGCCCGTTCCTGCGCGGCGACATCAAGGTGATCCTCGCCGAGGAGCCGACCCAGGGCGTCGACGTCGGCGCGCGCTTCGACATCTACGAGGCGTTGCGAGCGAAGGCGGACGAAGGGATCGCGGCCGTCGTCAAGTCCAGCGACCCGCTCGAGCTCGCGGGCCTCTGCGACCGCGTCGTCGTCATGTCGCGCGGGCGCATCGTCGAAGAGATCCCACACGACGAGCTCGGAGAGCGGCGGATCGTCGAAGCGATCGTCGGCGCACGCGCGGCGGCGCCCGTCCGCGAGGACGAAGGAGCGCACGCGTGAAGCGCGGCTGGCTGCCGCTCGTGCTGATGACCGCGCTGATCGTCGCGCTCGGCGCGTACGCGGACCATCACTCCTCGGCGTTCCTGAGCAAGGAGAATCTGACCAGCCTGCTGCTCGCCGCGATGCCGCTGATCATCGTCTCGCTGGGCCAGGCGACCGCGCTGCTCGTCGGCGGCTTCGACGTCTCGGTCGCGGCGCTCATGACGCTGTGCGTCGTTGTCGCGTCGTTCACGCTGACGCCGACGACGTCGGGCTTCGGGCTCGTGACCGGCTCGCTCGCCCTCGTCGGCGTGGGCATCGCCACCGGTCTCTTCAACGCGGTGCTGATCCGCGTGCTGCGGCTGCCGTCGATCGTCGCGACGCTCGGCACGCTCAGCATCCTCGAGGGCGCGTCGCTCTGGCTCCGCTCCTATCCGCAGGGTGCGATCAACACCGACTGGACCACCGCGATGACGAAGAGCGTCGGCTGGGTCCCGATCGCGTTCGTCGTCGTCGTCGTTCTCGCAGCGCTCGCCGACCTCTGGCTGTACCGGAGCAGGTCCGGCCTCGCACTGCGCTCGGTCGGCCTCGACGAGACGTCGTCGCGCAGGCTGGGGATGTCGACCGGCCGCACGATCATCCTCGCCTTCGTCGTCTGCTCGGTGCTCGCATCGATCGCCGGCTTCTACCTGGCAGCCGAGGTGCAGGTCGGCTCGCCGATCATCGGCAATCAGGCGCTCGAGAGCATCGCCGCCGCCGTCCTCGGAGGCGCCAGCCTCGCCGGCGGGAGGGGCTCGTACTTCGGGACGCTCCTCGCAGCGTTCTTCCTCACCGAGATCGACAACGTCCTCCCGTTCTTCCAGCAGCCGACCGAGTACGCCGACATGGCGATCGGCGTGCTGATCCTGCTCGCGCTCCTGCTCTACCAGTCGCCCGAGCTGATCGCCCGGTTCAGGAGCTCGCGTCGCACGATCGACGCCGCCGAGGCGCCGGTCGCGACGTAGCGGCTCAGCGGCGAACGAGGCGGAGATCGAGGTAGGCGGGGGACGACCCGCCCGGGTCCGCCACCTCGCGGAGGTCGCCGAGCGCGAAACCGACGCCGGCGAACATCCGGACGTAGTCCTCGAGCGTTCGGTGTTGGTGGAAGACGAGGCCGTTGCCGAGCGGCACGGCGTGCGGCTCGCGGTCGAAGTAGCGGTCCACGCGAAGCTCGCCGGTCCGCGTGTCGCACGCTCCCGCCTCGGCGACGGGGTGTCGATGGCCCGCAACGAGGACGCCGCCCTTCCGGAGCACGCGCGCCAGCTCCTGTGCGGCGAGACGGAGGTCGACCACGTGCGGGAGGACGTTGCTGCACAGGACGAGGTCGACGGCGCCGTCCCCCGCGGGCAGCGCATCGATCGAACAGACGCCGTAGCGGCCTGCGGGGTGCGCGCGCCGAGCGACGTCGATCAGCGCTGCGGAACGATCGAGACCGACGACGTCGTACCCGGCGCCTTCGAGCATGCGAGTCCAGCGCCCCTCGCCGCACCCGACGTCGAAGGTGAGCCCCGTCGGCGGTGGCAGAAGCTCGCGGATCGAGGCGTCATGGGCTTCCCATTGCGCTTCCGCGACGCGTGCGACCCACGCCTCCGCGCCTGCGTCCCACGCCTCCGCTTCCACCCCGCGAACGCCGGCCTAGCTGACGCCCACTGCTTCGTACGCCGGGAAGAGCTCGTTCCAGCGGGCCTCGACGTCGCGGAGCTCGCGACCGTCGATGTAGTCGGCCAGATGCTCGACGTGAATCTGGATCCCGGCGCCGTAGGCCGGGAGCAGGGCAACGGGCATCCCTCGCTCTTCCCAGACCAGCCTGGTCCGAGTGGCGTCGGCGGCCAATTGCGCCTCGATCAGGGTCTGCGCCGGCTGACCGGGCTGCGGGTCGGGATCGCGCATCGTCACGACCAGGCGCTGCGGAGGCTCGCACGCCTGCACTTGGCCTCTCCGCTCTCCAGAGAGGGCGATGCGCACCCGGAACTCGCCTCCCTGAGCGAGCTCGCCTTCTACCTCGCCGAACCACTGAGCGAGTCGATCGGGATCGGTGAGTGCTCCCCACAGGTCGTCGATCCCGGTCTCGAGACGGTTCTCCATCCGCACGATGCCCTCGCCATCGGTTGAATGGAGACTGCCCAGGAGCGATGCGTCGCCAGTCATCTTGGCCCTCCTCTGGTCGCGCCATCCTTACAGACGGCTGAGCCGAGCGGCAGCAGCAGCGAGCAGTAGCCCTCGACCAGGGCGTAGCCGCTGTCGGCGTAGAGACGGAGAGCGGAGTCGTTGTCGTCTTCCGTCTGCACGACAAGCCGCAGTGCGCCCGAGGCGATCGCAGCCGCTCGGACCGAAGCGAGGAGGGCGCGGCCGACTCCCAGCCGTCGGTGGGTCGGGATGACGAACAGATCTCTGATCTGCCAGAAGCGGGCGAGCCGCAACGACGCCGGAACCTCCATCGTGATCGCAAAACCGACGAACCTTGCCCTGTCCTCGGCGACGAACACGCGGAGGCGGCTCGTACCCACGTTCTCCTCCAGCCAGGCCGCGGCTCGGACGGCATCGGGAGCCTCGCCGTAGTGCGCGCGATACCGATCGAAGATCTCGGCGAGTGCTTCGATCTCCCTGCGCGTCGGGGCGGCCAGAAGCCGAACAGAACTGGGATCGGTGTTCTGACTCACGGCCCTCGACGACAACCGACGGTGCCTAGGCCCGCGGCGCGTACTCGACGCTGTCGAACGGCCAGTCGGAAGCGAGCCACGCGGTCACGGCGCGCCAGAGTGGAACGTCCAGGTGCGCGCGGCTCTCCCGCACCCACGAGAGCGCACAGGCGTCGTGCTCCTCGTCGCGCACGGGGTAGATGTAGACGCACCCGATCACGTCGCGGCTCACCGGATCGAGCACCGTGTACGTGAACCCCCGCCGATTGCGAAAGTCGTCGGCGTGTCGCTGCAGGTCCGCGCGATTCTCCTCGGACGTCATCTGTCGCGGCCAGGAGCCGTCGGGATACCCGGGCGTCGCCACGATGTGCTCCATCGACGACGTCCAGGCGTCGTAGTCCTGCTCGTTGTGCTCGGGCCCGAGCGGTTCGAGCACGAACTCGGGCGTCTGGAGCCCGAGCGGGACCTCGAACTCAGGCGGAACGAACTCGGCCACGGCGCCGATCGTAGACGTCCGCGAGCGCAACCAACTCGCAGTCGCGACCCGACTAGACTCGGATTCGTGGACGAGCGCGGGCTTCTCGAGGAGGCGGCTGCGCTCGGGATTCGCTACGTCGAGTCGGTGCCCGAGCGGGCCGTCGCCCCGTCAGCGACGATCGACGAGCTCAGAACGACGCTCGACGTGCCTCTCGCCGACGAGCCGGTCGACGCGGCTCAGGTGATTGCCGACCTGGCACGCGACGCCGAGCCCGGGCTCGCCCAGATGGGAAGCGGTCGCTACTTCGGGTTCGTGATCGGAGGCGTGCTGCCGGTCGCCCTCGCCGCCGACTGGCTCACGTCCGCGTGGGATCAGAACGCGGGTCTCGCGCTTCCGACGCCCGCGGCCACCGTGATCGAGGAGGCCGTCGGACGCTGGTTGAAGGAGCTGCTCGGTATCCCGCCAGACGCGTCGTTCGCGCTCGTCACGGGCTGCCAGGTCGCGCACTCGACGGCACTCGCGGCGGCCCGCAACCACGTCCTCGCACGGGCCGGGCACGACGTCGAACGGGACGGGCTCAGCGGCGCACCGCCGATCCGCGTGATCGCCGGAGCGAAACGCCACGGCACGATCGACCGCGCGCTTCGGTTCCTCGGGCTGGGCACGAGCTCGGTTCGCGTCGTGCGCTCGGACGACCAGGGCCGGATGGTGGTCGAGGCCCTCCGGGAGGAGCTCGCACGCGAACAGAGCCCGACGATCGTCTCGGCGCAGCTCGGCGAGGTGAACACGGGCGCGTGCGACGACCTGGACGCGATCGCCGACGCGACCTCCGAGGCGGGCGCCTGGCTCCACGTCGACGGTGCGTTCGGGTTGTGGGCGGCTGCGTCACCGAGATACCGCCATCTCGCCGCCGGCGTCGAACGCGCCGACTCGTGGGCGACCGACGCGCACAAGTGGCTGAACGTGCCCTACGACAACGGCATCGCGTTCTGCTCCCACCCGTCGGCGCACCGAGAGGCGCTCGGCATCCGCTCCGAGTACCTCATCCACGCCGACCCCGCCGCCGCTCGCGATCCGGTCGACTGGAACCCCGAGCATTCTCGCCGCGCCCGTGCGATCACGATCTATGCCGCGCTCCGCGCGCTCGGACGGCGCGGCGTCGCCGACCTCGTCGACCGCTGTTGTCACAACGCGCAGGCGCTCGCGCACGGACTGTCGAAGCTTCCGGGCTGCGAGATCCTGAACGACGTCGTCCTCAACCAGGTGCTGCTGCGCTTTGAGGACGACGAGACGACCGACGGGGTGGTTGCCGCCGTTCAGGCGAGCGGCGAGGCCTGGATGGGCGGCACGGTCTGGGACGATCGCCGTGCAATCCGCCTCTCGGTCTCGAACTGGCAGACGACCGACGCCGATGTGGCGCGGACGATCGCAGCCTTCGCCGCGGCACGCTCCGGCGAGGGTGCCTGACACCGGAGCGTCAGGCACCCTCGCGACGACGTCGGCTACGCGTCGTAGCTGCCGCCGAGCTCGGCGACCTGCGGCCGCCCCTTGTGCCCTGCCTCCTGCATGATCGGCGGCACCTCGGGGTCGGAGGCGAAGCTCTGCCAGCCTGCGAGGTCCCAGTCGAAGAGCGCCCAGACGCGGTCGGGCTCGTTGGGATCGCGGAAGACGGTCGAGCCTTTCGAACCGTGCTGGCGGCGCTTGTCGGCGCCCGTCGTCGAGTAGATCTCGACGAACCGCTCGTAGTCTTCGATCGTGGTTGTTGCCAGGAGCATGTCGCCCCTCCTTGGTCTCGTTGACCGGACGAGCATGCGTCCGCGGGCGCGGCGGCGCATCGGCTGAACGACCTATGCCGGGAGAATGAGGTCGTGCTCGAACGCCCAGACGGTCGCCGCCGCTCTGCTGCGAACGCCGGCCTTCTGGTAGACGTGCTGGATGTGATGGCCGACCGTCCTCGCTGAGATGCCGAGGCGCTCGGCGATCGCCTGATTCGACTGGCCGCGGACGAGGACGCGCAGAACCTCGAGCTCGCGCTCCGTGAGCCCTGCGGGCAGCTCGCGGGCGAGCTGCTTCGGACGTTGCCCCGTCGCGCCGAGCACGAGGTCGACGGCCTCCGCGTCGAGCCG
>DATBIC010000021.1:0-5424 GCA_036557145.1 Gaiellaceae bacterium | reverse complement strand
GACCAGGACTTCACCTTCTACAACGTCATGCGGATCGCGCAGCCGCTCGCGATCGCGTTCGCGTATGCCGTGCTATGGGCGGCCGGGCTCCTCGACGTCACGACCGCGGTGTTCGTCAACGGGGGTGCAGTGGCGCTGGTCGCGGCGATGACCAGCATCCGCGTGCTGCACCGACACGGGCTCGGAAGGCCGTCGCTCGCGATCGGCCGCTCGACGCTCTGGTACGGCCTGCGCGCGCACAGCACCTACACCGCGTCGCTCGTCAACGCACGGCTCGACATGCTCATCATCCCGGCGTTCGTCGGTGCGGCGAGCGTCGGCCTGTACAGCGTCGCCACCAACGTGTCGTGGATCGTCGTGATCCTGTCCGGGAGCATCGCGACGGTGGTCTTCCCGACCGCCGCCGCTCGCGGTCGCGAAGGGTGTCACGCGATCGTCAAGTCGTTGTACGCAACCCTGGTGATCGCGTCGCTCATCGCCGCCACGATCGCCGCGTTCGCCGACTTCGGCGTTCGCCTGCTCTACGGACCGACGTTCTCCGGCAGCGTCGAGCCCTTGCGGATCCTGCTCGTCGGCGCGGTGATGTGGGCCGCGGCCGGAACGGTCTGCGCCGGCCTCTACGCGCTCAACCGGCCCTTCACCGCTGCGATGGCGCAACTCTCGGCGGCCGCGGTCACCGTCGCGGGACTGACGCTCTTCCTCCGCAGCGGCGGCATCCAGGCGGCGGCCGTCGTCTCGACCGTCGCGTACACGCTCGTGTTCGTCGTCGCCCTCGTCCTCTACCGCCGCGCGTCGGGACTGCGCTGGCGCGACTTCGTGGTCACGCCTGCGCTCATGCGCGTCTGGGTGCGGCAGGCCACGCGGGGAGCTCTCGGCCGTGCCTAGCGCCGCGATCCGCCGGCCGCGCGTCGCGCTCGTCGCGCACGGGATCCACGACGACGGCGGGATGCAGCGCGCCTTCGCCGAGCTCCTGAGACGGCTGCACACGCAGTACGAGTTCGTCGTGTTCTCGAGCGACCTCGGCCCGGATCTGCGCGAGCTCGTGCAGTGGCGTCGCGTGCCGGTTCCGCAGCGGCCGGCTCCGCTGCGCTTCGCACTGTTCTACGTCCTCGGCGCCGTTCGACTCGCCACGACGAAGACCGACGTCGTCCACACGCTCGGCGCGATCGTGCCGAACGCGGCGCATCTCGCGAGCGTCCACTTCTGCAACGCGGGCTTCGTCGAGACGGTCGGCCGCCTCACGCCGCCGACGGCGCCGCTCGCGCGCCGGATGAACACGGGACTGGCGCGCGCGCTCGGCCTCCTCGCGGAGCGCTGGAGCTATCGGCGCGGGCGCGTCGGCTGGCTGGCGCCGGTCTCTGTCGGCGTCGCGCGCGAGCTGGAGCACCACTACGCGGGCCTGCCGGTCCGGGTCACGCCCAACGGCGTCGACCGCGAGCGCTTCCGCCCGGACGCCGGCGCCCGCGTCGAGGTTCGCCGCAGCCTCGGGATCGGGGACGACGAGGTGGTCGCGCTCTTCGTCGGCGGCGACTGGCACGGGAAAGGGCTGCGGCTCGCGATCGAGGGCGTCGCCGAGGCGTCGAGGCAGCGGCCGATCAGGCTGGTCGTGGTCGGACGAGGCGACGAGCGGCACTTCCGGAGGCTCGCGGCCGGGCTCGGCGTCGAGGAGCTGGTGACGTTCGTGGGCGAGCGGCGCGACGCGTCCCGGTTCTACGCCGCTGCGGACGTGTTCGTGCTGCCGACCCTCTACGAGACCTTCTCGCTGGCCGCGCACGAAGCCGCCGCGTCGGGACTGCCGATCGTCGCGCCGCGCGTCCACGGGATCGAGGAGCTGGTCGGCGACGACGAGGCGGGGACGATCGTCGGCCGCGACGCGAAGCGGATCGGCGCGGCGCTGGCCGACCTGGCCGCGTCGCCCGAGACGCGCCGCCGGCTCGGCGCGGCGGCCCGGGAGCGCTCCGCCGCCTTCACCTGGGACCGCTCGGTGGAGGCCGTGGACAGCATCTACCGCTCGGTGGTCGCGGCGTGACGACGGCTGCCGCCCTGCTGCGAGGAGGAGCACGCGGTGCCGCCGTCCTCGTCCTGTTCGCAGTGTCGGTGCTCGGCGTCGCCTACGTGTCCTCGGAGCCGACGCAGCTGCGCGCCGCCGTCACCGTGGGCCTGATCCTCGTCGTCGCAGCGGTCGGGATCGCCTGGCCGCAGCGGCTGCTGTACGGGATCGCCGGCTGGCTCATCGTGATGGGCCTCGTCCGGCGGGTGCTCACGCTCGTCGCGCCGTCGACCGGGCCGGATCCCCTGCTCCTCGTCGAGCCCGCGGCCGTGGCTCTCCTCCTGGTCGTGATCGCCCATCGCGGGCCCTTCCGCGGTCGCTCCGCGCTCTCGACGTGCGTGGCGTTGATGAGCGGGATCATCGCGATCAGCGCGCTCAACCCCGCGCAGGGCGGCCTCACGGTCGGCGTGGCCGGCCTGCTGTTCCTGCTCGTTCCGACGCTCGGGTTCTGGATCGGCCGCAGCCTCTGCACCGACGCCGTCTTCGAGCGGTTGCTCAAGCTCGTCGCCGCCGTCGCCCTGCCCGTCGCCGCCTACGGCCTGTACCAGACCTTCGTCGGCTTCCCGCGCTGGGACGAGCGCTGGATCGTCAGCGTGGCGCAGGCGTATCAGGCGCTGAACGTCGGAGCCGCGGTTCGCCCGTTCTCGACGCTTCCGTCCTCGGCGGAGTACGCGTACGTCCTGGGCGTCGGCCTCGCAGTCTGGCTCGCGTTCGGGCTTCGCGTGCTACGGCTTCCCGTCACCCTGGCCGCGGTCGCGCTCCTCGGCACGGGTCTCGTCCTGGAGTCGAGCCGGCTCATCGTCTTCCTCAGCGCGGCGGCGCTGATCGCGATGGCCGTCAGCCGCCTCCGCATCAGCGCGCCCGCAGCCGCCGTCGTCGTGCTGCTGAGCTTCCTCGCGACGTCCGCCGTCGTCGGCCGCCTCGCGCCCGACTACTACGCGACCAACACCACGGGCGCGCTGCTCAGCCACCAGCTGCAGGGACTCTCGAACCCGTTCGACGCGACCTCGACGTTCTTCATCCATACGTCGCTCGTCACGAACGGGCTCCGCTCCGGGATCGCGCATCCGGCCGGGCTCGGAGCCGGGACCGTCTCGCAGGCAGCCTCGAGGTTCGGAGGCGTCGGCAGGCAGTCCGAAGCCGATCCCTCGAACCTCGCGATCGCGGCTGGAGTGCCCGGGCTCGTGACATATCTCGTGCTGGCGACGCTCGCGTTCGTCCGCGCGTACAGCCTCGCGCGGATCAGACGCGACGCTCTGGCCCTCTCGGCCCTGGCCATCACCACGATCGTCTTCCTGCAGTGGTTCAACGGCGGGCAGTACGGCATCGCGCTGCTGCTCTGGATCACGCTCGGCTGGATCGACCGCAGCTGGATCCTGCAGAACGCCGCGAAGACGCAGACGAGGGCGCCGCTGTGAGCGGCCGGAAGCTGCGCGTCGTCTTCCTCGGCCACTCGGCCGCGCTCTCGGGCGCCGAGCTCGGGCTCGTCGAGCTCGTCGGGGCGTTCGACGACGTCGACCCGTACGTGCTCCTCGCGGAGGACGGGCCTCTCGTCGACCGGTTGCGCGCGAAGGGCGTGCGCGTCGAGGTGTCGCCGCTCGGAGAGCGGACGCGGCTCCTCCACCGGCACGAGGTCGGGCTTCGGACCGCCCGGGTCGTCCCGGCGGGTCTCGCAGCCGGGGCGTACTCGCTGCGGCTCGCGCGCACGCTGCGCGGGCTGCGCGCCGACCTCGTGCACGCGAACACGCTGAAGGCGTTCGTCTACGGCTGCGCCGCCGCGAGGCTGGCGTCGCTGCCGCTCGTGTGGCACGTGCACGATCGGATCGCCGACGACTACATGCCGGGCGGCGCCGTCCGCCTGGTGCGCGCCGCGCGCCGGCTCGCGAGCGGCGTGATCGCGAACTCCGAGGCCACGCTCGCGACGCTGGAGCCGCTCCCCGTTCCCACGGCGATCGTCCACGAGCCGGTCGAGCAGCAGCCGTTCGGCCGACGCGCCGAGCGGCGAGGCGAGCCGTTCACGGTCGCGATGGTGGGCAGGATCGCGCCCTGGAAGGGCCAGGACGTCTTCGTGCGCGCCTTCGCGGCCGCCTTCCCCGACGGCCGGGAGCGCGCGCTGATCATCGGCGCGCCGCTGTTCGGCGAGGACGCGTTCGACGAGTCGCTGCGCGGCCTGATCGAGGAGCTCGGCCTCGAGGACCGCGTCGACCTGTGCGGCTTCCGGGACGACGTCGCGGACGAGCTCGCGCGGGTCGACGCACTCGTTCACGCCTCCGTGATCCCGGAGCCGTTCGGCCGCGTGGTGGTCGAGGGGATGGCCGCGGGGCTGCCGGTGATCGCGGCCGGCGCCGGAGGGCCGACCGAGATCGTGACCGACGGCGTCGACGGCCTCCTGCACCGGCCCGGCGACGTAGCCGGCCTCGCCGCGGCCCTCGAGCGCATCGCCGCCGATCCCGAGCTCGGCCGCACGCTCGGCCGCGCCGCCGCGGAGACCGCACGCGCCTACTCGCCCGAGGCGGCGGCGCGTCAGACGAGCGACCTCTACCGACGAGTCCTCGCGAGCCAGGCAAGGAGGGCCGCATGACGATCGCGATCGCCCACGACTACCTCACGCAGCGGGGCGGTGCCGAGCGCGTCGTCCTGTCGATGGCGGCGGCGTTTCCCGAAGCGCCGATCCACACCCTGCTCTACGAGCCCGCCACGACGTTCCCCGAGTTCGACTCCATCAGCGTCCGGCCGTCGCCGCTCAACAGGCTGCCGCTGCTGCGCCGCAACCACCGGCTCGCGTTCCCGATACTCGCGGCCGCCGCCTCGCGGACACACGTCGAAGCGGACGTCGTCGTCTGCAGCTCGAGCGGCTGGGCCCACGGCGTCGACACGTCCGGGGCGAAGGTCGTCTACTGCCACGCGCCCGCGCGATGGCTCTACCAGAGCGACGTCTACCTCCGAGAGCTCGGTGCCGGCGCACGGGCCGCCGCACACGCGCTCCATGGGCCGCTCGTGCGGTGGGACCGGCGGGCGGCCGGGACGGCGGAGCGCTACCTCGTGAACTCGTCGCACGTCGCGCGCCTCGTGCGCGACGTGTACGGGATCGAGCCGGAGATCCTTCCGCCGCCGCCCGTCCTCACGCCGGGCGGCGCCCGCAGGCAGGTGGAGGGGATCGAGCCGGGCTTCGTCCTCTGCGTCTCGCGGCTGCTCGCCTACAAGAACGTCGACGTCGTGGTCGAGGCGTTCCGGCAGCTGCCCGGCGAGCGCCTCGTCGTGGTCGGCGACGGGCCCGACGCGGAGCGGCTGGCGGCCCTCCGCGCCCCGAACGTGACGCTGCTCGGCGCGGTCGACGACGCGACGCTGCGCTGGCTGTACGCGGGCGCCGCCGG
>DATBIC010000020.1:0-8651 GCA_036557145.1 Gaiellaceae bacterium | reverse complement strand
GACATCGCGAGCACGTTGCGCTGCACGAGCCGGTCCATGCCGGCGATCCCGATGGCAGAGAGCAGCGCACCGATCGTGGTCGGGATCAGCGCGACGAGGAGCGCGATCAGCACCGTCTGCGAGGTGGGTGTGCCCGCGTAGATCGCGAACGGGCGCAGCGTCACGACCGCGGCGACGAAGGTGATCGTCAGCCCGGCCAGGAGAATGTTGAGCGCGATCTCGTTGGGCGTCTTGCGCCGCTCGGCACCCTCGACGAGCGCGATCATCCGATCGAGGAACGACTTGCCGGGCTCCTGCGTGACCTCGATCACCAGCCGATCGGACAGCAGCTTCGTGCCGCCGGTGACGGCGGAGCGGTCGCCGCCGGCCTCCCGGATCACCGGCGCCGACTCGCCCGTGATCGCGGATTCGTCGACCGAGCCGACGCCTTCGACGATCTCGCCGTCGGCGGGGATGATCTCCCCCGCTTCGACGACCACGACATCGCCGCGTTGCAGCTCCGGCGCGGGGACGGTGCCGCCGTCGCGCAGGCGTGCGTTCGTCGTGGTGCGCGTGGCTCGCAGGGCGTTCGCCTGCGCCTTGCCGCGACCCTCCGCGATCGCCTCGGCGAAGTTCGCGAACAGCACCGTCAGCCACAGCCAGACCGCGATCGAGGCGACGAACCAGAGGCCCGAGACGTCGCCGCGCGCAAGGCTGAGGAAGAAAATGCCCGTCGTGATCACGCTCCCGAGCTCGACGATGAACATGACTGGGTTCTTCAGCTGGAGGCGCGGGTCGAGCTTGGGGAACGAGTCGCGGATCGCCGCGAGGACGATGCCGCGGGAGAAGATGCTCGAGGACGCGCGCGTCATCTCCCACTCCCGAGGCGGTCGAGCGCGACGTTGAGGTCGAGCACGTTGACCCCCGGCTCGCCGAAGAAGCCGAGACTGCGGCCGTCGGTGCTCTGCCGGACCAGCCGCCCCACGGTGGCGAGCGGGAGATGCCGCACGGCCGCGACGCGGTGCGACTGGAGCGCCGCGTAAGCCGGCGAGATGTCTGGGTCGATGCCCGACCCGGAGGTGGTGACGGCGTCGACCGGGATGTCGTGCACCGTGAGCCGAGGCACGTAGGGGGACTCGAGCTTCAGGATCGCCGCAACCCGCTGTCGCACGTTCTTCGCGAGGTCCGTGTTCGTCGGCCCGAGGTTGGCGAAAGTGGTCGCACCGGCGTTGTACGGCGGCGTTGTCGCCGACGGGCGCTCGTGGAAGTAACGGGCCGACGAGAAGCCCTGGGCTGCGAGTCGCGACCCGATCACCATGCCGTTGCGCTCGATCAGGCTCCCGTTCGCCTTGTCGTGGAAGGCGAGCTGCGCAAAGCCGGTGAAGAGGGCGGGCAGGCCGAGCCCGAGCACGAGCGTTGCGGCGGCGAGCGCGACCACCGTCGACCGGAGCTGGCGGAGCACCATCAGTGCGACAGCCCTTCGACGATCGGCCCCAGGCTGAGCGCCGGGAAGATCATCAGGCCGGCGGTGAGCAGGACGACGCCGACGAGGAGGACCGCGAACGTCGGGCCGTCGGTACGGAACGTCCCGACCGAAGCCGGCACCGTCTTCTTGGCCGCCAGAGCGCCCCCGAGCGCGAGCGCCGCGAGCAGCGGCGCGAAGCGGCCGAGATAGAGGGCGATCGTCCCGAGCTCCGCCGCGAAGTTCGTCGCTCCGTACCCCGCGAAGGCGCTGCCGTTGTTGTTCGCCTGCGACGTGTACGCGTAGAGCGCCTCGCTGAAGCCGTGCGCACCGCTGTTGAACATGGATGCCAACCCGGCCTTCGTCGCCACCGAGATCGCGGTCAGCGCCAAGACCATCGTCGGGACGAAGAGCGCGCCAATCGCGGCGTACTTGATCTCTCGCGCCTCGATCTTCTTGCCGAGGTACTCCGGCGTTCGCCCCACCATCAACCCCGCGATGAACACGGCGATGACGATGTAGAAGAACATTCCGTACAGCCCGGAGCCGACGCCTCCGAAGATCACCTCGCCGAAGAACATGTTCACGATCGGCACGGCGCCGCCGTAAGCGGTGAGCGCATCGTGGCCCCCGTTGACGGAGCCGTTCGAGGCGTCGGTCGTCGCCGTCGCCCAGAGCGCGGTGTTGGCGATGCCGAACCGGACTTCCTTGTCGGACATGTTGCCGCCGCTCTGCCCGTGGCCCTGCGTCAGGTTCACGCCCGAAGCGCGGAGCACCTGCGAGCCGTGCTGCTCGGCCGGCAGCGCGACGGCAACGCCGAGCGCGAAGACGGCGAACATCGCGGCGAAGACCATCCAGGCGTGTCGGCGCGCCAACACCATCCGGCCGAACATGAACACCTGCGCGGCCGGGATCAGCAGCAGCGAGATCATCTCGAGGAAGTTGGTGAGCCCGTTCGGATTCTCGAACGGCACCGCGGAGTTCGAGTTGTAGAAGCCGCCGCCGTTCGTGCCGAGCTGCTTGATCGCGATCATCAGCGCAACGGGGCCGCGGGCGATCGTCTGTGTCGCGCCCTGGAGCGTGTGCGCCGTCGCGTGGCCGGCGAACGTCTGCGGCACACCCTGCGAGACGAGCAGTACCGCCAGGATCAGCGACAGCGGCAGCAGGACGTAGACCACCGAACGGTAGAGGTCGACCCAGAAGTTGCCGAGCTCCCTCGAGTTGCGGCGGGCGATCCCGCGCACGACGGCGACGAGGACGGCCATGCCGACGGCCGCCGAGAGGAACTGCTGGACGGCGAGCCCGGCGATCTGCGTGAAGTACGACATCGTGTACTCGCCGCCGTAGAACTGCCAGTTCGTGTTGGTGACGAAGCTGGCCGCCGTGTTGACCGCGATATGCGGCGAGACCGCCGGCAGGTGGTCGGGGTTGAGGAACAGGTGATGCTGGAGTCGCTGGATCGCGTACAGCAGCAGCGACGAGACGGCGCTGAAAACGATCACCGACTTCGCGTAGCCCTTCCAGTCCTGCTCGCGGGCATCCGTTCCGATCAGGCGATAGAAGCCGGTCTCGGCGCGACCGAGCAGCGACCGCCCGGCACGGCCCTCGTACACGCGCGCCATGTAGATGCCGAGCGGATACCCGAGGGCGACCAGCACGACGGCGTAGACGAGGATCTGGGAGATCCCCTGCACGTTCATCGGGCTAGAGCCGCTCCCCGCGGAGGAGCGCGTAGACGAGGTAGGCGAAGACGGCGAGCGCGACGACGAGCCCGAAGGCATCGGCGGCGGACATCAGACCTTTTCGAGCGCGTACAGCAACGCGGCCACGACCACGAAGCACGCGGCCGTGACAGCGAGAACGGTGAGATCGGACATGCTTCGACGGTAGGCCGCCCGCCGTCTACGCAGGCTCAAGGCTTGGTGGAGGGCTCTTAAAACGTGCTCAAGATTGCGTCGGATCGACCAGGCGGTAACCCGCGCCGGGCTCCGTGAGCACGTAGCTCGGACGCGACGGGTCGGGCTCGATCTTCGCGCGGAGATGCGACACGTACACGTGCACGTAGTGCGCTTCCTGCTGGTAGGCCGGCCCCCATACCTCGCGCAGCAGCACCCGATGCGTCAGCAGCTTCCCCTGGTTCTGCGCGAGAACGCGCAGGAGATCGAACTCGTGCGGCGTGAGCTTCACGCGTCCGCCGCGCACGGTGACCGCCCGCTCCGGCACGTCGATCTCGATCTCGCCGACGCGGATCGTCGGCCCGCTCGCCGGCGCGTTCCGGCGCAGCACGGCGCGCAGCCGCGCGAGCAGCTCGTCGACGCTGAACGGCTTGGTGACGTAGTCGTCGGCGCCCGCATCGAGCGCGGCGATCTTCTCCCGCTCCTCCCCGACCGCGGAAAGCACGACGATCGGCGCTTCGGTCCACGTGCGCAGCTCGCGCGCGACGTCGGTACCGCTTCCGTCCGGGAGCACGAGGTCGAGGATCACGGCAGCCGGTGGATGCGCGGCGGCGGCGGCAAGCGCCGTTCCTGCGGTTGCCGCCGTCTGCACGTCGTAGCCCGCGCCTCGCAGCATCGTCTGCAGCGCACGAAGGATCTGCGGCTCGTCGTCGACGACGAGCACCCGCTGCCCGCTCATGCCGGTTCCAGCTCCGCCGGCACCTGCGCGCGCGGCAGCGCGAGGGCGAAAGTCGCCCCCTGCCCCGGCCGCGATTCGGCCCAGACGCGGCCGCCGTTCGCTGCGACGAAGCCACGGGCGATCGCGAGACCGAGCCCCGCGCCGCCGCGCTCGTGCCGGTCGCGGCGGTAGAAGGGCTCGAAGACCCGTTCGAGCTCGTCGTGCGGCAGGCCGATCCCCTGATCGACGACGCGGACGATCGCCTCGTCGCTGGTCGTAGTGACACCGACGTGGATGCGGCCTCCCGGCGGCGAGAACTTCACCGCGTTCTCGATCAAGTTGGCGATCGCGCGCTCGATCTGCACGGCGTCCACGCTCACGAAGACGCTCGTGCTGCCTACGTCGACGAGATCGCGCGCGCCCACCGCAGCGACACCTTCGCGGACGAGGTCGTCGAGCGCCCAGACATCGACGTCGGGCTCGGCGCTGCCGGCCTCCAGGCGAGAGAGGTCGAGCAGATCCCCCACGAGCCGCGTGAGGCGCTCGGCGTCGACGGCGATCGTGTCGAGGAGCTGCCGCCGGTCGGTATCGGTGAGCTCCAGGCTCGCACTCCGTAGCGTGCCGACGGCCGTCGTGATTCCGGTCAGCGGCGAGCGGAGGTCGTGCGAAACGGCGCGGAGGAGCGCCGTCTTCACAAGGTCGCTGCGGCGCAGCGCCTCTGCCTCGAGCGCCTCGCGCTGCAACCGACTTCGGTCGAGCTCGACGGCGAGCAGCGCGGCGAGCGCGGGCAGGAAGCGGTCGCGGACGTCTCGACGCGGCGAGGCACCGCGCGGAAGGTGGATCGTCCCGATCCTGCGGCCGTCGACCTCGAGCGGCAAGGACGAACCGGTCGGCCTCCCGCCGGCATCGCTCAGGTCGATCTCGGCGGATTCGAGGTCGAGAACCTGCGCTGCACCGGCGTGCAGCCACGGCCGCTCCTCCTCGAGGCCGCGGCCGGCGAGCAGGTGGCCGGCGACCTCGGCGAGCAGCGACGCCTCGCGCTCGCGCTGCTCGGCGTCCGCGGCGCGCCGCCGCCCGCGCGCCGCGAGCTCGCTGACGACGATCGCGGTCACCGAATAGACCGCGAGTGCGAACCAGTTCTCCGAGTCGGACATCGTGAACGTGTGCGTCGGCGGCAGGAAGAAGAAGTTGAAGGCGAGCATGCTCGCGACGGCGACCGGCAGGGCATACACGATCCCCGCGAAGATGGCCACGGGAAGCACGGCGAACACGTAGATGACGCCGAGGCTGAGGATCGGGGCGATCGGGTCGAGCGCCCACACGAGCAGGGTGGCGGCCGCGACCGCGCCGATCGAGCCCGCGACGCAACTCACCACGCGCATGCGCATGGCGCAACCGTAGTCCGTCGGGGAGAGAACCTGCGGTTCCCTCCCCGATGCCCCTCCTTCCCTTTTCGCCTGCCGTCGCGGACGCGTGCTTCGCCTCCCGGCCGGCCAAGCCGGCCTCCGGCGGCAACCGACGACGCTCCGAGGAAGGTTTCTCGCCTGCCCAGCCCTGGTCAGGCGAGGCGCGAGCCGGCGGAAATGCGGAAATTCAGATGCCGGCGAAGATGACCGCGAGCAGGAGCAGCGAGAGCCCCGAGGTCGCGATCACCGTCAGCCCGGCGACGATGTTGAAGATGCGCCCGTTCCGGTAGCTGCCCATCACGTCCGGGCTCGCGGAGAGCCGCCACACGAAGAACAGGGTGATCGGGAGCAGCACGCCGTTGACGGCCTGGACCCCGACGAGCAGCCGGAAGACGGGCACGCCGGGGATCATCGCCACGATCGCGCCGACGACCACCAGCACGGTCACGACTCCGACGAACACCGGCGCCTCGCGGGGGGAGCGCGAGATGCCCCGCTCGAAGCCGAATGTCTCCGCGATCACGTAGGCGGCCGTCACCGGCAGGATCGCCGCGGCGAGCAGGCTCGCGCCGAGCAGGCCGATCGCGAACAGCGCCTCGGCGAAGCGGCCGGCGAACGGCTCGAGCGCCTTCGCGGCGTCGGCGGCGTCGTTCACCTGATGGTGGCCGTGCAGGTAGAGCGTCGCGGCGGTGGCGATGATGATGAAGCTTGCGACGACGTTGGCGAAGATCGAGCCCGAGATCACCTCGGCGCGCTCGCTGCCGAGGTCGTCCGGGCCGAGCCCTCGCTCGACCACTGCCGACTGCAGGTAGAGCTGCATGAACGGCGTGATCGTCGTGCCGGCGGTCGCGACGAAGAGGATCAGGTAGGCGGGCGACGTCTCGACGTGCGGCGCGACGACGGCGTGGCCGACGTCGCCCCAGTCCGGGTGGGCGAGGATCGCGGCGATCGGGTACGCGAAGAACGGGATCGTCATGATCACGAAGATCCGCTCGGCGACCTTGTACGTGCCGCGCACGAGCAGCAGCCAGACGGCGACCGCTCCGATTGGCACCGACACGTACGTCGGCACGCCCGCGAGCCCGAGTGCGGCGCCGATGCCGACGAACTCGGAGATGCAGATGCCGAGGTTCGCGACGAGCACGCTCGCGGTCGCGAACAGCGCCCACCGGATGCCGTACTCCTCGCGGATCAGGTCGGCGAGGCCCTTGCCGGTGATCACCCCCATCCGCGCGGCCATTTCCTGGACGACGACGAGCGACAGCGTGATCACCACCATCATCCACAGCAGGTCGTAGCCGTACTTCGCGCCGACGGACGAGTAGGTGGCGATGCCGCCGGCGTCGTTGCCGGCGTTTGCCGCGATCAGGCCGGGGCCGAGGACCGCGAGGACGACGAGCAGGCGGCCGCGCGGGCGCGACAGCGCCCGAAACGGGGTCGAGACGCGCCGCACGTCATCCGTCCCCCAGGGTGAAGGTGCGTCGCCAGCCGCGCGGCAGCACGAGCTCGAGCACGTCGTCGACCGTCACGACGCCCTGCAGCCGCTGCTCCTCGTCGACGACGCCGACGACGGTGAGGTCGAAGTCGGTCATCATCCGCGCGACCTCTTCGAGGTCGGCGTCGAGCCGCACCACCCGCGGGGTCGGCGCGATCTCGCCCATCGGCGCCGTGGGGTCGGCGCGGACGAGGTCGGCGAGCGGCATGCCGCCGTGGACGCGGCGCGCGGTGTTCATCACGTAGACGAGCTCGAGGGTCTCGGCCGCTGCCGCGGACTGCCGCACGCGTTCGAGCGCCTCCTCGACCGTCGCCTGCCCGTACACGCAGACGAAATCGGGGCTCATCAGGCCGCCGGCCGTGGCGGAGTCGTAACCGAGCAGCGCGCGGACGCGCCGCTGCTGCACCGCCGGGAGCAGGGCGATGACCGGGTCGCGGCGCGGCTCGTCGAGCGAGAGCAGCAGGTCGACTGCGTCGTCGGTCTCCATGCGCGCGAGCACCGATGCGATCTCGGCGTCGCCGCGCTCCTCGAGGAACTCGCGCTGGTGCGCGGCCTCGAGCTCCTCGAACACGTCGGCCTCGAGCTCCGGATCGTCGTGCACGGCGGCGATGATCTCCTCGCCCTCGCGATGGCCTGCCGCCTCGACGAGGTCGGCGAGCTGCGCCGGATGCAGGCGTGCGAGCTTCGGGTGCGGCGCACGGAGCCGCACCGTCGGCACGTGCCCGGTGAAGGGCTCGAGCTGGCTCCAGTCGAGCACGACGCTCTGGCCGACCCGGCGGGCGAAGCGCCGCGGGACGACGCGGCGGAAGATGCCGCGCGGGCCGACGTCCACGCCGACGACGCGCCACCAGCCGTCGCTGCGCGCGAGCTCGATGTCGTTGGCGCGGCGCAGGCGTGCGCCGTCGACGTCGATCAGCTGCCGGTCGAGCACGTCCTCGCGCAGCAGCACCTCGTCGGGCCGGCGCTCGAACGGCCGCAGGTCGAGCCGGTCGGTGGAGAGCGTCACACAGCCGTGGTCGAGGTCGGCGACGGCGTCGCCGGGCACGGCGACGGAGTTGCCGGCGACCGTCGCCAGCACCGCGGTCACCGGCGGGTAGTCGTCGCTCCCGAGCCGGACGAGCAGGTCGTCGACGCGCCCCACGCGCGCGCCGGCGCGACCGACGAGATCGCTCCCGAGGACGAGCGAGAGGTGCAGCAGGCGCTGATCGGTCGCAGGCACCCGAGCAGGCTACGCCGCGCGGAGGCGCCTACCTCTGCGCGCGGCGTTTCGCCTCTGTTAACGCTGCGCGCGTGTGTTGCCGGTTGCGACGACGCGTCGCTTGGCGGCCGGAGCCGGGCTCGGCCCGGCGGGAGGCCAGGTGCGCATGTCAGAGACGCGCGCTGAAGAAGGGGGCTCGCGGGGGAAACGTGGTTTCCCCCGCGCTATTAACCGTGAACGGAGATGAGCAGCGGGATGATCAGGATCGCGACGATGTTGGCGATCTTGATCATCGGGTTGATCGCGGGCCCGGCGGTGTCCTTGTAGGGGTCGCCGACCGTGTCGCCGGTGACCGCGGCGGCGTGCGCCTCGGAGCCCTTCCCGCCGTACTCGCCGTCCTCGATCATCTTCTTCGCGTTGTCCCACGCGCCGCCGCCCGAGGTCATCGCGATCGCGAGGAACAGGCCGGTGACGATCGTCCCGATCAGCAGGCCGCCC
>DATBIC010000019.1:0-4693 GCA_036557145.1 Gaiellaceae bacterium | reverse complement strand
GCCTCGAAGGAGATGCCGGCGTGGGCCACGGGCGGAAGATAACCCGGCCAGGGGTCGTCGAGAGCGAAAACCTTTTCGGAACCGTCGACCTTGGCGTCCGGAGAGGCCGACGAGACTGGGAGTCGACGATGAAATCGACGCTTGGCCGTCGCGGCCTGGCGCTGCTCGGCGTGGCCGCGGCCTCGCTCGCAGTCGCCGGAGGAATCGCCTACGCGACCATCCCGGACAGCGGCAACACGGACCACGCGTGCATGCTCAACAACGTCGGCACGATCAGGATCATCGATTCGGCGCTCCCGTCGAACTCGCTGCTCCAGCACTGCACGAAGATCGAGAGCGAGATCACGTTCGACCAGCAGGGCCCGCGGGGGCTCCAGGGCGCGAAGGGCGTCCCCGGCCCGCAGGGCCCCGTGGGGCCGGCCGGTCCGAGCGACGTGTACGTCGGCGACAGCGGCCAGGGTGGGCTCTTCGGCGACGGCACGACGGCCTATCGCACCATCGCGACGATGACGCTTCCAGCGGGCTCGTACCTCTTCCAGGCGAGCGCGCTCGTCGAGAACTACAGCGACGTGGGCCAGCCGCTCGTGGTGCGGTGTCAGATCGTCGCGCCCGGCGTCACGGGCCCGGTGGTCCCGCAGCTCCTGGCGGGCCGCACGAAGACCGACCCGGTCTTCACGGACCGGATGCCGATGATCACCGCGGGCACGACGACCGGTGGGACCGCGTCGGTCCAGTGCGCGATCCCGGAGGACCGGACGGGCTACGTCTACTCGTTCTTCTACGCGACGAAGGTCTCGACGATTCACTGACCGTCGCCCTGCCGTCCCGGCGCCGACACCGATTGACGCGATCGCGTCAGCCGGCGTTCGCTTGCCGCCTCGATCCTGTATCGCATGGACGATCGGCGTCGGGCCGTTGGTTGGCGAGCGTGTCTTTCACGGGAAGCTGCTAGTACTGCGCAGTCGACCGGGTGCTCTGCGAGCCATCACACCGTCGGGGGGTAGTGGCGTGGCGATACTGGCCGAGCGCGTGCTCGTTGTCAGCGACGAGGCGGAGACGCGCAGCGCGGTGCAGGGGGCGCTTGCCTCGGAAGGCTTGGACGTCGTCGTCGCGGAGAGCGACGCCGAGGCGCTCGACGTCGTCCGAGACACGGAGCCGGATGCCGTGATCGTCGACGTGGTCGAGCCGGATGCCGCGGGGGCGGCTCTCTGCCGCCGGCTGCGCGAGGCGAGCCCGCGGCTGCCCGTTCTCATGCTCGGCGTGGGCGACTCCGTCGCCGAGCGAACGGCCGGCCTCGCCGCGGGCGCGGACGACTACCTTGCGAAGCCGTTCGCGCTCGTCGAGCTGCTCACGCGGATCCGCGGCCTCCTGCGCAGGAACCGTGGCATCGGCTCGGAGGTCCTGGGCTTCGCAGACCTCGTCCTCGACGCCACGACGCGCGAAGTCGTTCGCGACGGACGGCGGATCGAGCTGACGCTCACCGAGTTCACGTTGCTCGACCTGTTTCTGCGGCACCCGCGCGAGGTGCTGCCGCGCGCGCTCATCTTCACGACGGTCTGGGGCTTCGACTTCGGATCGAGCTCCAACACGCTCAACGTTCGCATCGGCCAGCTGCGGCGAAAGCTCGAAGCCGGCGGCGAGCCTCGCCTCATCCATACTGTTCGCGGCGTCGGCTACGTGCTACGCGAGCCGTAATCGTTCGCTGATCGTTATGTAGCCGTTAGCCGGAGGCATTGACCTCGTAAACGGCCCGCAGTTAGATGGCCCGGCCGGGTTGTTGGGGGGAACGTCGTGGGGCTTCGCCCGGCTCGCAAGACGGACTGCACACGTGCATCTACTCCCTTGCCAGGAAGGAGCTTGCCATGCGCAGATACGTGCTGTGGACGATGGTGATCGCAGCAGTCGCAGCGATCGTGGGAGCGGGCTCGGTAAGCGCCGATTCGTTCTCCGGCCGCACGCTCGACGGAAGCGGTAACAACGCCGCTCATCCCACGTGGGGGCAGGCAGGAACGCCGTACCTCCGCGTCGCAGCGCCGAACTACGCCGACGGGATCGGCAAGATGGTGTCCGGCCCGTCGCCGCGCTACATCAGCAATCGCATCTTCAACGACGTCGGCCAGAACCTCTTCTCCGAGAACGACATCTCGCAATGGGGCTGGGCCTGGGGCCAGTTCATCGACCACGACATCGGCCTCCGCGACGAGCGCTCCGCGGAGAACGCGGACATGCCGTACGACAAGCACGACCCGCTCGAGTCGTTCAGCAACGACGTCGGCTCGGTCGCGTTCTCACGGACGCCGGCCGCGCCCGGCACCGGCGTCACCACGCCGCGGCAGCAGATCAACACGATCAGCAGCTTCATCGACGCGTCGAACGTCTACGGCGTGACGAACTCGAGGCTCGACTGGCTGCGCAGCGGCAGCGTGGACGGCGACCCGTCCAACAACGCGGCGACGCTGCTGATGTCGGCAGGCAACTACCTGCCACGCGCGGACGCCCGCGGCAATCCGTCCGCCGCGCCGCCGATGGATCTCATGGGCGGCCTGGTCGGCACGCCGACGAAGGCGGTCGAGGCGGGCGACGTTCGCGCCAACGAGAACGTCGCGCTGACGGCGATCCAGACGCTGTTCGCCCGCGAGAACAACCGCATCGTCGCCGCGCTGCCGGCCGGCCTCTCTGCGGAGACGAAGTTCCAGATCGCGCGGCGCGTCGTCGGTGCCGAGCTCGAGTACATCACGTACAACGAGTTCCTCCCGACGCTCGGCGTCCGGCTCGCTCCCTATCGCGGCTACTCGGCGAGTGTCGATCCGACGCTGTCGAACGAGTTCGCCGTCGTGGGCTACCGCGCGCACAGCATGGTCCACGGTGAGTTCGAGCCGACCGTTCCCGCAGGGACGTACACCGCCGACCAGCTGAACAACGTCTTCCCGGCCGAGGGCATCACGGTCGAGCGCAACGCCGACGGGACGGTCACGCTGGTGATCCCGCTCGTCGTCGCGTTCGGCAACCCGGACCTTCTCACGCAGATCGGGGAAGGGCCGATCCTGCAGAGCCTCGGCGAGCACCAGTACAAGAACGACGAGCAGATCGACAACTCGATGCGCAGCGTCCTGTTCGAGGTGCCGAAGCCGAACGGGAAGAGCGCCCCGTCCTGCGGATCGCCGGTCATCGCCCCGTCGTGCTTCACGGACGTGTCCGATCTCGGCGCCGACGACCTGCAGCGGGGACGCGACCACGGGATGCCGTCCTACAACAACCTGCGACGCGCGTACGGCCTGCCGCCCGTGCGATCGTTCACCGAGATCACCGGCGAGTCGACGGATCAGTTCCCCTCCGATCCGAAGATCGACCCGCACGATCCGATCGACGATCCCAACAGCCTGGACTTCGTGCAGCTGCGGGACGCGGCCGGGAACGTGATCCCGCTCGGCAGCGACGCGGCGCAGGAGGACGCGGTCGTGGGCGTGCGTCGGACGACGCTCGCAGCGCGGCTGCGCGCGATCTACGGGAGCGTCGACAAGATCGACGCGTTCGTCGGCATGGTCGCGGAGAAGCACGTGGCGGGGACGGAGTTCGGGCCCCTGCAGCTCGCGATCTGGAAGAAGCAGTTCGAGGCGCTGCGCGACGGCGATCGTCTCTTCTACCTCAACGATCCCGTCCTCGCGACGATCCAGCAGACCTACGGCATCACCTATCGGCACACGCTCGCCGAGCTGATCAAGCTCGACGCCGGTACGACCGTCCAGGCCAACGTGTTCAAGGCCGACTAGAGACCGAGGGGCACCGGGCGGGGCGCCGACTTGCGCGGAGCCCCGTCCGCTCGGCAACTGACCGCCGCGGAAGAGGTCGAGCGCGCGCGGAGTCTTGTGAACACCAGGGCTCCCCACCCGAAAGGACACTCACATGCGCACAACCCCTCTCCTCGTCACGCTGGCGACGCTCGCCTCGGCGGCGCTCACGAGCACGGCCGCGCCCGCCGGAGCGGCGCCCACCCGCTCGACCACGGTCGCGCCTCGCCCCCTCCCGGCCGGCCGCCACGCCAGCCTGCACATCCGGCCGGCGTTGAAGCGGGCGCTCGCCGCTCTTCCCGATTCCGATTCAGGCGTGGGGTCGAGCTTCGGGCTCGAGCGCCCCTAGGAACGCAGGCCCGGCGGGGTGCCGAATCCGAGGCTAGGTCGAGATCATCTTCTTCTCGATGCCGACCCCGGCCGCTACCGCTCGCTCGTACTCGAGCGGAACCGTTGCGGAGTCCTGCAGCGCGATGCCGGTCGAGTCGAAGACGGTGATCTCGGCGTCGGAGGTACGCCCGGGCTTGCGGCCGGCGACCACCTCGCCGATCTCGCCGGCGAGATCGTCCTCCCTGATCAGGCCCTGCGACAGCGGCACGTTGATCTCGCCGTCGGTGCGGCACTGGCGGATGTCGTCCACGAAGATCCGGGCGCGCTGGAGGATCTTCGCGTCCAGCTCCTGGTCGCCGCCCTTGTCGGCGCCCACCGCGGCGACGTGCGTGCCCTCGCCGATCCAGGCGTCGTCGACGATCGGGCCGCGGGCGGGGGTGACGGTCACGACGACGTCGGCGCCGCGCACGACGCGCTCGAGGTCGGTCGACGCGTCGATCCGGAACCGGTCGTACTTGGGCTGCTGCGCCTCGACGAAGTGGTCGAGCGTCGACTGCGAGCGGCTCCAGACGCGC
>DATBIC010000018.1:0-7863 GCA_036557145.1 Gaiellaceae bacterium | reverse complement strand
GAGTTCTTTCGCGAAGGGCAGAAGCGGCTGCGCGGCGGCATGCCGGCGCAGGCGACGGTGCCGCTCGAGAAGGCGAAGCGGCTCGAGCCCGAGAAGGCATCGATCCGCGAGGCGCTCGGGATCGCCTACTTCCGGCTCTCGCGCTGGGAGGACGCGGAGCGCGAGTTCCGCACGATCGTCGAGGACCTCGCCCCGACCGACGACTACGCGCACTACGCGCTCGGCCGCTCGCTGGAGAAGCAGGGCCGCGCTGCCGAGGCGAACGGGCACTTCAAGCTCGCGAGCTCGATGAAGCCGGGCTCGGAGCAGTACGCCGCCCGCATCCGCGAGCTCGATTGAAAGCCGTCGTCCAGCGCGTCGCCCGCGCCCGGTCGCAGCCGGGCGGGTCGATCGGGCGCGGGCTCGTCGTGCTGCTCGGAGTCGCGGAGGACGACGACGAGGACGCGGTTCGGCGACTCGCCGGGAAGATCGCCCGGCTCCGCGTCTTTCCCGACGGCGACGGGAAGTTCGACCGCTCGCTGCTCGACGTCGACGGCGCCGCGCTCGTCGTCAGCCAGTTCACGCTGCTCGCCGACACGGCGAAGGGGAACAGGCCGAGCTTCTCCGCCGCGGCGCGGCCGGAAGCGGCCGAGCCGCTCTACGAGGCGTTCTGCGACGAGCTTCGCCGCCTCGGCGTCGACGTCGCGACGGGGGTCTTCGGGGCGCACATGCAGGTCGAGCTCGTCAACGACGGACCGGTCACGATCGTGCTCGGCGCCTGACGCCGGCGGTATCACCGCGCGCGTCGCTCGTCTCCTCTCGATACGGGGTCGAGAGAGAAGGAGACTGCGGTGAGAATCCAGACAGCAATCGTCGCGTCGGCCGTGGCCGTCGCGCTCGCCGTACCGGTGGCGGCCGGTGCGGCGCCTCCACAGCACCAGTACCGTCCGACGGCCGTCGTGACGACGGTCTACCTGGGCACGAGCGCCGTCCCGGGCGCCTGCACGATGACGTTGACCAACGGCCACGCCTCGAGCTTCCGCTGCCCCGGCAGCACGGCGACCCACGCAGGCGCGGGTCGCTGCACGCTGACCGTCGCGGCCGGTCCGCTCTGGACGTACAGCTGTCCCGCCGGCAAGGCGGGCTCGGCCGCGCAGGGAGCAGTGCGGGGAGCGATCCCGGTCGGCTGCAAGCCGCTCGCGGTCTCCGGCTTCCGCTGGGTCTTCGGCTGCCTGCGCAGCGCGTTGCGCCTCCAGTGACGGCGTAGGAACGGTGCCTGGCACGACCGTGCCAGGCACCGGGCAGACCTGTCGCGGCCCGGTCTTTGCTACTTTTCAGACACCACATTTCGAGCGGTTTTCGAGGTGGGCGCGTCGCGCCCATTTTTTGTAGATGCGGTTCGTTGATGGGGGTTTGCCATGGCGGTTGCACAGCAGGAACGGGAACGGATCCTCCGGCGCGATGTCGCGCGGCTGGTCGAGCCTGCCCTGCCGGGCACCGAGGTGCTGGCTGTCGAACTGACCGGTCGCGAACGGTTCTGCGTCTTCGTCGACCACCCGTCCGGCGTCGACCACGCCCTCTGCGAGCGCGTCACGAACCTGCTCCGCTCCTACCTCGACGACTACTCGGTGGAGGTGTCGTCGCCGGGGTTCGACCGCCCGCTTCGCACGCAGGCGCACTTCGACCGGGCCGTCGGCCGCAGCGTCCGCATGAAGACCGACACGACCCGCCTCCGCGGCGAGGTCGTGGGCACGACGACCGCCGCCGTGCGCATCAAGCACGGCGACGCAGCAGTGGACATACCGTACGACGCGATCGTGCGGGCCAATCTGATCGACGAAGGGACAGTGGGATGAGCCAGGAGATTGTTGAAGCGGTCCGTGAGATCGAGCGCGAGAAGGGAATCGAGAGCGGCACGCTGGTCGCGGCGCTCGAGGACGCGCTCCTCGCCGCATACAAGAAGACGCCGGGCGCATCACGCCACGCGACGGTCGAGCTCGACGATCGCGGCGACTTCCGCGTGTTCTCGATCGACCTGCCCGCGGACATCGAAGCGCGCCTGCTCGAGGAGGCGCGCGAGCGCACGCTCGAGGAGCTGGAGCGCCTCGAGGAGGAGACCGGCGAGAAGAACCACACCCTGCTCTCCGACGACGACCTCGAGATCGACTGGTCCGACGTCCCCGAGAACCTGATCGACCGGGAGGACGTCACGCCCGACAACTTCGGCCGCATCGCCGCGCAGACGGCGAAGCAGGTGATCCTGCAGCGGATCCGCGAGGCGGAGCGCGAGATGATGTACGACGAGTACATCGACCGCGTCGGCGAGGTCGTCACCGGCATCGTCCAGCAGACCGGTGACCGCCGGAACATCCTCGTCGACCTCGGCAAGGTCGAGGCGCTGCTGCCCGGCCCCGAGCAGGTCGACGGCGAGCGCTACGAGCAGGGCTCGCGCATCAAGGCCGTGATCCGCGAGGTGCGCACGGGCACGAAGGGGCCGCAGGTGATCCTCTCCCGCCGCGACCCGGAGCTGATCAAGACGCTCTTCGAGCTCGAGGTCCCCGAGATCGCCGACGGCCTGGTGGAGATCCGCGGCGTCGCGCGCGAGCCCGGGTACCGGTCGAAGATCGCCGTCGAGTCGCACACCCAGGGCGTCGACCCGGTCGGCGCGTGCGTCGGCCCGCGCGGCTCGCGCGTGCGCATGGTCGTCTCGGAGCTGCGCGGCGAGAAGATCGACATCATCCCGTGGAACCCGGAGCCGGCCCGCTTCGTGGCGAAGGCGCTCTCGCCCGCGCGTGTCCGCGAGGTCTACCTCGACGATGCCGGCAAGGAGGCGACCGTCGTCGTGCCGGACGACCAGCTGGCGCTCGCGATCGGCAAGGAGGGCATGAACGCCCGCCTCGCCGCGCGCCTGACCGGCTGGAAGATCGACATCACCTCCGACACCGAGTTCGCGCAGCAGGAGGCGGATGCGGCGTTCGGCGGCGAGGGCGGCGACGGCGAGGACACGTCCGGGCGCTGCGCCGCCGTGCTCACGAACGGTAAGCGCTGCCCGAACACGGCGCTGCCGGGTTCGCGCTACTGCGGCGTTCCGGCGCACCAGGAGCTGGCGCTGCACGAGCCGGATCCCGAGGACAACCCGATCGTCGGCGAGTCCGAGCCCGAGCTGGAGGAGCTCGCCGACACCGCCGAGCCGGAATCGGTGACCGAGGACGCCGCCGAGTTCGGCGATCCCGAGGCCGATGAGTTCCCGGCCGGGCCGGGCGACGCGCCGGTCGCCGGCGAGGACCAGACGCTCGAGACCGGCGCCGCGCAGAGCGAGCACCGGCACGTGGAGGACGACCCGAACGACGGCGTGCCGATCGAGACGGCCGCGCACGAGGAGTCGAGGTAGCGGCGGCGGTCCCGATCAGGACGTGCGCCGGCTGCGGCCGCAAGGCGCCGCAGCACGAGCTCCGGCGCTTCCACGCCCGGGGCCGCGAGCTCGCCCCGGGCGCGGGGCCGGGACGCGGCACCTACACGTGCCGCCGGCTGCTCTGCTTCGAGCGCGCCGCGTCGCGGCGGGCCTTCAACCGCGTCCTCCGGACCTCGGTGCACGTCGACCCGTCCCTGTCCCGTCTCTACACTTGACCACCGATGGCCAACGGCAAGCCGAATAGACCGATCAGGCCGCGCGGCGGCGGGCCGCGCGGGCGCCGCCGCGTCGTCATCGATCAGGGCGGCAACCGGCCCGGCCAGGGCCAACGCCAGCGTCCGGGCGATCGCCCGGCCGAACGCGGGCCCAGGCAGCCGCGCGAGGTCGTCCAGCCGACCGGCCCCGCGACCGTCGAGTCGGGCGTCACGCTGCGCGACTTCTCGCAGGCGCTCGGGGTCGCGATGCCGCAGATCATCAAGCTGCTGATGAACCTCGGCACGATGAAGACGGCAACGCAGTCGCTGACCGACGACGAGGTCGAGCTGATCGCCGCCGAGCTCAAGCGCGAGGTGACGATCAAGCACGCCGAGGACGACGACGTCGAGCCCGAGGCGTTCGACGATCCCGACGAGGCGCTGCGCGAGCGGCCGCCGGTCGTCACGATCATGGGCCACGTCGACCACGGCAAGACGACGCTGCTCGACGCGATCCGCAAGACGACCGTCGTCGAGACCGAGGCGGGCGGCATCACCCAGCACATCGGCGCGTACCAGACCGAGATCGACGGACGCCGCATCACGTTCCTCGACACGCCGGGCCACGAGGCGTTCACCGCGATGCGCGCCCGCGGCGCCAAGGTGACCGACATCGCCGTGCTCGTCGTCGCCGCGGACGACGGCGTGATGCCTCAGACGCGCGAGTCGATCTCGCACGCGCGCGCGGCCGAGGTGCCGATCGTCGTCGCCGTCAACAAGATCGACCTACCCGACGCCAACCCCGACCGCGTCCTCGGCGAGCTCGCGCAGGAGGACGTCCAGCCCGAGGAGTGGGGCGGGACGGTCCAGGTCGCGCGCGTCTCCGCGAAGCAGGCGGAAAACCTCGACGAGCTCCTCGAGAAGATCCTGCTCGTCGCGGACGCCGAGCTCGACCTGCGCGCGAACCCGGCCGCGGAGGCCTCGGGCCCGATCATCGAGTCGCGCCTCGACGTCGGCCGCGGCCCCGTCGCCACGATGCTCGTGCAGCGCGGCACGCTGAAGGTCGGCGATGCGATCGTCGCAGGCGACGCGTGGGGGAGGGTCCGCGCGCTCTACGACTACCGCGGCGACCGCATCCAGGAGGCCAAGCCCGGCGATCCCGTCGAGATCCTCGGCTTCGACCGCCCGCCGCCCGCCGGCGAGCTCGGGCGCGTGGTCGAGAAGGAGGCCCGCGCCCGCGATCTCGCGCAGCAGCGCAGCGAGCGCCTTCGCCGTGAGGCGCGCTCGAAGCAGGCGTCGCGCGGCGTCTCCCTCGACAAGCTCTTCGAGCAGATGCAGGCCGGCGGCGTCCAGGACCTCAACATCGTGCTCAAGGGCGACGTGCAGGGCTCGGTCGAGGCGATCGTCGGCGAGCTGCAGAAGATCCAGCACTCCGAGGTGCAGGTGAACGTCATCCACACGGGTGTCGGCGCGATCACCGAGAACGACGTGAACCTCGCCGCCGCGTCGAACGCGATGGTGATCGGCTTCAACGTGCGCCCGGCGGCGGAGGTCCGTGCGGCGGCCGACCGCCAGGGCATCGAGATTCGCCTCTACCGGGTGATCTACCAGCTGACCGAGGAGATCGAGCAGGCGCTCGTCGGCATGCTCTCGCCGGTCGAGACCGAGGCGATCATCGGCGAGGTCGAGGTGCGCGCGCTGTTCCGCGTCTCGCGGCTCGGCACGATCGCAGGCTGCATGGTCACGAGCGGCATCGTTCGCCGCGGCGCGAACATCCGCCTGTTCCGCGAGGGGACGCGCATCCACGAGACCACCGTCGCGCAGCTCAAGCGGTTCAAGGACGATGCGCGCGAGGTGAGCGAGGGATTCGAGTGCGGCATTCTGCTCGACGGGTTCAACGACCTTCGTGAAGGCGACGTCTTCGAGGTCTTCGAGACGCGCGAGGTCGAGCGCACGTCGCTCGACGAGTCGTCCGGCGGCGCCGCGCCGCAGGCCGACGACGACGAGTCTTGAGCTCGGGCTACGTCTCGATCCTCACCGTCGAGCTCCACTTCCCGGAAGCGGGCTCGCTGAAGGGGAAGCGGCACTACGTGCGCTCGGCGAAGGACGTGCTGCGTCGACGGTTCGGGGCGTCCGTCGCCGAAGCAGACCACCACGACCTCTGGCAGCGAGCGACGCTGACGGTCGCGTGCGCGGCGCGCACGGCGCACGAGGCCGACGAGCTAGCGGCGGGCGCCGAGCGCTGGCTCGCGTCCGGCGAGCCCACGCTCGTCCGCTGCGACCGCATGCTCGTCTCCACGGAGGACGAATGAGCGGGCGCATGCGGCGCGTCGACGAGGCGGTGCGGGAGGTCGTGGCCGACGCGATCGGAGGGCTCAAGGACCCGCGGATCGGGCTCGTCACCGTCACGGGCGTCCATGTCACGCCCGACCTTCGCGAGGCAACCGTCTACGTTTCGACGCTCGGGGGCGCACGCAAGCAGCGCGAGGCGCTGGCCGGGCTCGCGTCCGCGCACGGCATCCTGCAATCGCGCATCAACCGTGAGCTCAACCTGCGGCGCACGCCCCATCTGACGTTCGCCTACGATGACGCGGTCGAGCGCGGCGTCCGCATGACGAAGCTGATCGACGACCTCGCCGCCGACCTGCCAGACGACGATGAGCCAGCCGACGACGACAGCGAGTGACGTCCGGGAGGTCGCAGACGCGATCCGGCAGCACGAGTCGTTCCTGATCGTCACGCACGAGAATCCGGACGGCGACGCGCTCGGCTCGATGCTCGCGGCCACGCTGGCGCTGCGCTCCTTGGGCAAGGACGTCGTGATGTACCTGTCCGGCGACGCGCCGACGCCGGGCGAGTACGGCTTCCTCGACCTCGCGGGCCTGACGCGCGCCCTGCCCGACGATCTGGAGCAGCGCGTCCTGCTCGCGCTCGACTGCGCGAGCGAGCGGCGCATCGCGCCCGACCGTGAGGCAATCGAGCGCGCGCGGCACGTCGTCAACGTCGACCACCACCACGACAACACCCGGTTCGGCGACGTCAACCTGATCGTCGACGAGGCGTCCTCGACCGCCGAGATCGTCCGCGACGTGCTCGGCGCCCTCGACGTCGAGCTGACGCCGGAGATCGCCGAGGCGCTGTACGTCGCGCTCGTCACCGACACGGGGCGCTTCCAGTACTCGAACACGACGCCGAAGGCGTTGCGGCTCGCCGCCGACCTCGTCGAGGCGGGCGCGGACGTGCACGGGATCTTCCGGCTCGTCTACGAGACGGTGCAGTTCGCGAAGCTGAAGCTGCTCGCGCGGGCGCTCGAGCGCGCCGAGCTGTACGACGACGGCCGCCTCGTCGTCTCGTACCTGCTGAAGGACGACTTCGCCGAGGTGGGCGCGGAGGAGCCCTACTCCGAGGGGATCATCGACTACCTGCGCAGCGTCGAAGGGTCCGAGATGGTCGCGCTGATCCGTGAGCCGCCGCGAGACGAGGGGCCGGCCCGGCGCATCTCTCTGCGCTCGAGCCGAGACGAGGTCGACGTCTCCGCAATCGCGCGCGCTGCCCACGGCGGCGGCCACCGCCAGGCGGCGGGATTCTCCTCCGAGCAGGAGATCCCCGAGATCGTCGCGTTCCTGCGCCGCGAGTTCGCGGCCACCGCCGGCCGGTAGGAGCCGTGCCGCCGCGGGCACTCCGACCGATCGGCGTCGCGCTCGTGGACAAGCCGGCCGGGCCGTCGTCGTTCGCGATCGTCGCGACGCTGCGGCGACGAACGCGCGCGCGGACGGGGCACGCGGGCACGCTCGACCCATTCGCCTCCGGGCTGCTGGTCCTGTTGTCCGGAGCGGCAACTAGACTTGCGCCGTGCTTCGTCGGACTGGAGAAGTGCTATGTCACGGACGTCGATCTCACGGCGACCACCTCGACCGGCGACCCGGAAGGGGAGGTGCTGGCGCGCCGGCCCGCGCCGGCGCGCGCGGAGGTGGACGCGGCGCTCGCAGCCCTCCGCGGCGAGATCGAGCTGCCGATTCCCGCCGCCTCGGCGGTGAAGATCGGCGGGGAGCGTGCGTATCGGCTGGCCCGGCGAGGCATCGCGGTGGAGATGCCCCTGCGGCGCTCGCTCGTGCACACGCTCGACGTCATTGCCTATAGCGGCGATGCCGCCGCGACCAGGGCGGTGCGTCTGGAGCTGCACGTCAGCTCGGGGACGTACGTGCGCTCGCTGGCGCAGGCACTCGGCGGCCACTGCACGACGCTGCGCAGGACCGCGGTCGGGCCGTTCAGGGTCGA
>DATBIC010000017.1:0-2279 GCA_036557145.1 Gaiellaceae bacterium | reverse complement strand
CAGCCCGGCGAGCGCGAAGCCCGCGCCGATCTCGACGCCCTTCACGGCCTGGATGCCCATCAGGGTCGCGGCGAGTCGTGCGTCGAGGCGATCGGCCTTCGTCGCATAGGAGCCGAGGCCGGGCGGCACGCCGCGCGCGCGGACCTCGACCGCACCGCCGACCGTGTCGCGGTCCGCCCGGGCGGCGTCGATCCGATCCTCGAGGTCGGCCGTGGCGACCGACCCGGCGACCGTGATCGAGAGCTGCGCGAGGAGCGCCTTCGCGACCGAGCCCGCCGCGACGACGACCGCCGTATGCCGCGCGCTCGCCCGTTCCAGCGCGTCGCGGACGTCGGCGAGGCCGTACTTCAGCACTCCGGCCAGGTCGGCGTGACCGGGCCGCGGCAGCGTGACCGCCTTCGAGCCCTTGCCCTGCGGCTCGCCCTCGGGCTGCCACGGGTCCATCCCCCACGTCCAGTTGCGGTGGTCGCGGTTGCGAACGACGAGCGCGAGCGGCGTCCCGAGCGTGCGGCCGTGGCGGAGGCCCGCGAGCACCTCGACCTCGTCCGTCTCGATCTTCTGACGGGGGCTGCGGCCGTAGCCCTGCTGGCGCCTGCGGAGGTCGTCGTTCACGGCGTCGCGATCGAGCACGAGGCCCGCCGGGAGGCCTTCGACGATGGCGACGAGCGCAGGCCCGTGCGACTCGCCCGCCGTGGTCAGACGCAGGGTCACGGCCTCAAGCCTAAAGCGGCGCGCATGACGTCCACGGGCGCGGGGACGCCGGTCCAGCGCTCGAAGGCCGCCGCGCCCTGGCGCACGAGCGCCTCGCGGCCGTCGATCACGACTTCGCAGCCGGCCGCGCGGGCCGCGGCGACGAGCGCCGTCTCGCCGGGGCCGTACGCGAGATCGACCACCGCCTGTCCACGCTCGGGCTGCACGAGCAGCTCGTCGCGCACCGGCGTCGCGTTCACGATCAGGTCGCAGCCGCCCGCGTCGGGCGGCCACTCGCCGCGCCGCGAGAAGACGCGCACCTCGTCGAGCGCCGGTCGCAGCGCCGCCGCCGCGCCGCCGGCGCCGATCACGCACGCGCGGCGGCTCGCGATCCCGTCCAGGATCGCCCGGTCGGTGTTGAACCCGAGCAGCCGGCCGTCCCGCACGACGACGGTGTTGACCGACTCCCCCTCCGCCTCGTCGCACAGCGCCGCGACGGCCAGCTTGTGCGGGATGGTCACGTTGGCGCCGGCGAACTCGAGCGCGACGAGCCCGCGCAATGCCGCCTCGACGCGCTCGGGCGCCACGTCGCACGCGACGTAGGCCCAGTCGAGCCCGCGGGCCGCGAAGGCCGCGTTCTGCATCCGCGGCGACAGCGAGTGCGAGACGGGGTGCCCGAGGAGAGCGACGAGCCGTGTCTCGGCGGTGAGCATGGCCGAAGAGACTATGTCGCCGCGCCGGCGAGGCCGCGCTCTCGCCGGTGCTTCACAGACGTCCGTCGGCAGCGCACCCGATGAGAAGCCGCAGGTTTCTCATCGGACTCTCAGTGGATGTAGCCATGCGCGCGCTCGTAGTTGATGAACGCGTCCTCGCTGGCCGTGAAGAAGTGGTGCACCTTGTCGGGCTTGCGGACGAAGAAGAGGTACGGCACCTTCGCCGGGTGCGCGGCGGCCTGCAACGAGGCAAGGCCGGGGTTCGCGATCGGCGTCGGCGGCAGGCCCGCGAACTTCCGCGTGTTGTACGGGGTGTTGCTCTCGAGCTGCGAGACGCGCAGCGCCTTCGTCCCCGGCACGCCGAGCCCGTAGCGGATCGTCGCGTCGATACCGAGCGTCATGTGCCGCCGCAGCCGGTTGTAGATGACGGCGGCGATCTTCGCGCGCTCCTCCGGCGCGACGGCTTCCTTCTCGACCATCGACGCGATGATGAGCACGTCGTACGGCGTCAGGTGCTTCGAGCGGGCGTACCGGAGATCGAGCTTTCGCCAGTTCTGCTGGAACGCCTTGAGCTGGCCCTGCACGAGCTGCTGCGACGTCGTCTTGGCCAGGAAGTCGTACGTGGCCGGGAAGAGGAAGCCCTCGAGCGGCCGCCGCTTGGAGCCGAACCCGGGGATGCGCCGCGGCCGCGACGCCGCGAGGTAGCTCCTCGACGACAGCCTGGGGCGAACGCCCTTCTCGCGGTGCGCGATTGCGGCGACGGCGGTGACGCGCTGCGCCATCTGGCGGCGCGTGAAGCCCTCGGGGAACACGACGCGGAACGGCTTCGGCGCGACCACAGCGGCCGTCGTCGTCGGAGCCGACGAGCTCGACGCC
>DATBIC010000016.1:0-12944 GCA_036557145.1 Gaiellaceae bacterium | reverse complement strand
GTCGCGCCGGGAGCCGCCGGGTTGCACGATCGTCGTGACGCCCGCGTCGAGCGCGAGTTGCGGCCCGTCTGCGAACGGGAAGAAGGCGTCGCTCGCGAGCACCGATCCTGCGAGCTCGTGCCCGAGCTCGCGTGCCTTGTCGACCGCGATCCGCACGGCGTCGACGCGGCTCATCTGGCCGGCGCCGATCCCGATCGTCTGAGCCGCCTTGGCGATCACGATCGCGTTCGACCGGACGTGGCGGCACACGCGCCAGGCGAACAGCGCGTCCGCCCACTGCTCGTCGCCGAGCGAGCCGCAGACGACCTCCATCGTCGAGCGCTCCTCGGTGTCCGCGTCGCGGTCCTGCACGAGCAGGCCGCCGAGCACGCGCGTGTAGTCGCGCTCGCCCGGTGTGTCGGCGCGCCGCTCGCGGTCGGCGAGGATGCGAAGCTGCTTCTTCTTCCGCAGTGCAGCCAGCGCGCCGTCGTCGAACGACGGCGCGAGCAGCACCTCGACGAAGTGCTCCGCGATCCGCTCGCCGAGCGCGGCGGTGACCGGACGGTTGAGCACGGCGACGCAGCCGAAGGCGGAGACCGGGTCGGCGGCGAGCGCCCGCTCCCAGGCTTCGTCCAGCGTGCCGGCGGTGGCGACGCCGCACGGGCCGCCGTGCTTGACGATCACGGCGGCGGGCTCGGCGAAGTCGTCGCTGACGCGGCGAGCGCCCTCGAGGTCGGAGAGGTTGTTGAACGACAGCTCGCGGCCGCCGAGCTGCTCGACGCGCGAGAGCAGGTCGCTGCGCGCCGTGCGCTCGCGGTAGTACGCCGCCGTCTGATGTGGGTTCTCGCCGTAGGCGAGGTCGGCGACCTTCTCGAAGCTGATCGTGAGGCTGTCGGGGTAGCCGTTGCCGGCCGCGAACCAGGCGGCGATCTCGGCGTCGTAGGCCGCGGACGCCGCGAACGCCTCGGCCGCGAGCCGGCGCCGCGTCTCCGCCGTCGTGTCGCCGTGCTCGCGCAGCTCGCCCAGCACCGTCTCGAACCGGCCCGGGTCGCAGAGGACGGTCACGTGCGCGTGGTTCTTCGCCGCCGCGCGCAGCATCGACGGGCCGCCGACGTCGATCAGCTCGATCGTCTCCGCGTCGGTCGCGTCCGGCCGGCGGGCGGCCGACGAGAAGGGATAGAGGTTGACGCAGACGAGGTCGAACGGCTCGATCCCCTGCTCGTCGAGCGCCTGCAGGTCGTCGTCGCTGTCGCGGCGCGCGAGGATGCCTGCGTGGATGCGCGGGTGGAGCGTCTTCACCCGCCCGCCGAGGAGCTCCGGCGCCTGCGTCACCGACTCGACAGTCGTGACGGCGATCCCGTGCTCCTCGAGGTAGGCGGCCGTGCCTCCGGACGAGACGATCTCGAAACCGAGCTCCGCGAGCTCGCGCGCGAGCTCCGCGATCCCCGTCTTGTCGTAGACGCTCAGGAGCGCGCGGCGCAGAGCCTCGTCACCACCTCGGGCAGCAGCCGGTGCTCGGCCGCGTGGATCCGGTCGACGAGCGTCGCACGCGGCTCGACCGGGACCTCCTCCTGCACGATCACCGGCCCGGTGTCGACGCCCTCGTCGACGTAGTGCACGGTGACGCCCGTCACATCGGCGCCGGCGGCGAGCGCGTCGTCGATCGGCCGGGCGCCGGGGAAGCTCGGCAGCAGCGACGGATGCACGTTGACGACGCGGCCCGGGAAGCGTCGCAGGAACGGGGGCGTCAGCAGGTGCATGTAGCCGGCGAGAACGACCAGCTCGACGTCGTGCTCCTCGAGCCAGCCGGCCATCACCAGGTCGCGCTCCTCGCGGTCGGCGTGGCAATCGAGGCTGAAGGTCGCGGTCGGGATCCCGGCCGACCGGGCGCGTAGCAGCGCGGGCGCGTCGCGCCGGTTCGACGCGACCGCGGCGACCGGCAGTCCGCCGTCGATCAGGGCCTGGAGGTTCGTCCCCTCACCGGACACGAGCACGCCGATCACTCGATACGTCCGATCACGAGCTCGTCCGGCTGCGGGTGGCGCACGACCGCGCACCAGCCGATGCCGAGATTGAACACGCGGCGCAGCTCGTCCTCGTCGACGTGCCGCGCGAGCCAGCCGAACACCGGCGGCCGTTCCCAGGCGTCCCAGTCGATCTCGGCGTGCAGGCCGTCCGGCAGGACGCGCGCGAGGTTGCCGGCGATGCCGCCGCCGGTGACGTGGGCGAAGCCGAGTGCACGGCCGCGGAGCGAGCGCACGACGTCGAGGTAGAGGCGCGTGGGCGCGAGCAGGTCTTCGCCGTCGTAGGCCTCCTGCTCGAGCACGCGGCGGATCAGCGTGAACCCGTTCGCGTGCGCTCCGGCGGAGGCGAAGCCGATCACGCTGTCGCCGCGCGCGATCCGGGTCCCGTCGACGAGCTCTGCGCGCGCGACGATGCCGACACACGTGCCGGCGAAGTCGAGCTCGCCGTCCCGATAGATGCCGGGCAGCTCGGCAGTCTCGCCTCCGACGAGCGCGACGCCCGCCTCGCGGCAGACGGCGGCGGCGCCCTCGACGAGCTCGGCCACCTCGTCGAGCACGATCTCGCTCGCCGCGACGTAGTCCAGCAGCAGCAGCGGCTCGGCGCCGCAGGCGGCGACGTCGTTGATGCAGTGGGCGGCGAGGTCGGCGCCGCAGTCGCGCAGGCGGCCGCGCCGGCGCGCGAGGATCAGCTTCGTCCCGACGCCGTCCGTCGACGCGGCCAGCAGGCGGTCGCCGTCGAGTGGATGCAGGCCTGCGAAGCCACCGAAGCCGCGCGCACCGGTCGACTCGACCGCGGCGCGCAGCCGGCCGACGACGTCCGCGGCCGTCTGCAACGAGACGCCGGCCGCCGCGTAGCCGGCCTCGGTCAGGTGAATCGCTCCCCGTGCAGCTCCGGCCGCCCCTCCGGGCCGCCGTCGACGAAGCGGACGAGCGTGCCGCCGACGTCGACCTCAGGGCCGTTTCGCTCGAGCCCGAGCAGGCTCGCGAGCGCCTCCGCCTTTGTCGTGACGTCGTCGGTCCGCAGCGAGAGCTCGGTGAGCCGGAAGTCCGACCCGGCGGCGATCAGCTCCTCGATCCACTCGCGCGGCGGGTGGATCTCGAGTCGGTACCCGGCGTTCGTGGCGACGAAGGTGCGGCGGCCGCCGTGCTCGGTGACGCGAAGGTGATCGTGCATCGCGCGACCGAGCACCGACTCGTACTCGTCCTCGTCGAGCGCCACGCCGATGTGGTCGATCCGTGGGAGGCGCCAGTGGCCCGGCTGCACGACGACGTTGACGGCGCCTCGTTCGAGCTCCGTCAGCCGGAGCTTGAACCCCCGCCGGTCGAGCTGCTCCCACGAGACGCCCGCCTCGACCGAGACGTGCTCGTCGTCGACGCGCCCGTAGCGGGCGACCAGGTGGAAGCCGAGCTTGCCGACGTAGCGCGCCTCGACGTTGATGATCTCGGACGTCACGAGGTGGTAGTGGAAGAGGCGCACCGGAGGAGTTCTAGTCTTCCAGGTGGTGGAGTCGTCGCCGTCGCTTCTCGGCCCCTGGAGCCTCGAGCCCCTCCAGGTGCTGCCGACCGCGCTTGCCGCGTTCCTCTACCTGCAGCGGACGCGCACGCTCGCGCGCAACGGTCGTCCGGTCTCGGGGTGGCGGCAGGTCAGCTTCTGGTCGGGCATCGGCGTGGTCGTGCTCGCGCTCAACTCGCCGATCGACGAGCTCGGCGAGCAGCACTTCTTCTTCCTGCACATGGCACAGCACGTCCTGATCGGCGACGTCGCGCCGCTGCTCTTCATGCTCGGGCTGACGGGGCAGATCCTGCGACCGGTGCTCGCGCTGCGGCCGGTCGAGCGGCTGCGGATCCTCGCGCACCCGTTCGTAGCGCTCCCCGTCTGGGCGTTCAACCTCTACCTCTGGCACCTCCCGTACCTCTACGACGCCGCGCTCCACCACGACTCGATCCATGCGCTCGAGCACTTCCTCTTCTTCACGTGCGGCTGCCTGATGTGGGAGCCGGTGGTCGAGACGCTGCCGGCGCCGGAGTGGTTCGGCACCGGATGGAAGCTGGGCTACATCGCCGCCGTCCGGGCGGTCGAGACGATCCTCGGCAACGTCTTCATCTGGTCGGGCTCCGCGTTCTACTCCGTGTACCGCCACGTGCCGGAGTGGGGGATCACGCCGGTGCACGACCAGAACCTCGGCGGCGTGGTGATGATGGCGGAAGGCTCGCTCGTGACGCTGGGCGCGCTGGCGTGGCTGTTCCTGAAGCTCGCCGCCGAGGGCGAGACGCGGCAGCAGCTGCTCGAGCAGGGCTACGACCCGCGGCAGGTCCGCCGCGCCGTGCGCTACGGGCGCGCCGACGAGCTCAGGAGGTCGGTGCCGCCTCGAAGCGGAGCTTCCGCGTATCGGTCGGGACGCGCGTCGGATAGTCGCGTGTGAGGCAGGCGCGGCAGAGCGCGCTCTCCGGCCGGCGCGTGGCCGCCTGCAGCCCGTCGAGCGAGAGGTACGCGAGGCTGGTCGCCCCGATCGCCGTGCGCACCTCCTCGACCGTCGAGTGCGATGCGATCAGCTCGTCGCCGGAGGCGAAGTCGATCCCGTAGAAACACGGCGAGACGATCGGCGGTGAGGAGATCCGCACGTGCACCTCGGCCGCGCCGACGTCGAAGAGCATCGCCACGATCTGCCGCGTCGTCGAGCCGCGCACGATCGAGTCGTCGATGACGACGAGCCGCTTGCCTTCGACCTCCGCGAGCGGGTTGAACTTCATCCGGATTCCCTGCTCGCGCATGCCCTGATCGGGCTGGATGAACGTGCGCCCGACGTAGCGGTTCTTGATCAGCCCTTCGCTGAACGGGATCCCCGTCGCGCGCGCGAAGCCGATCGCGGCCGGCGTTCCCGAGTCGGGGATCGGCAGCACCAGGTCGGCCTCGACCGGCGCCTCGACGGCGAGGCGCTCCCCCATGCGCACGCGTGCGCCGTGCACCTCGACGCCCGCGAGGCGCGTGTCCGGTCGCGCGAGGTAGAAGAACTCGAAGATGCAGAGGCTGCCGCGGGCGGCGGGCTCGACCGCCTGGATCGTCTCGAGCCCGCCGTCACCGGCGAGCACGAGCTCTCCCGGACGCACCTCGCGCACCGGCTCGGCGCCGACGAGGTCGAGAGCGCACGACTCCGAGGCGACGACCGTGTCGTCGCCGAGCCGGCCGAGCACGAGCGGCCGGAAGCCGTGCGGGTCGCGGAAGGCGAAGAGGCGGTCCTCCGCGAGGCCGACCACCGTCGCGGCGCCTTCGAGGCGCGCCATCGCGCCGGCCACCGCCTCGGCGAGCGGGCGCTGATCGTCGGCGATCAGCGCGGCGATCATCTCGGAGTCGGTCGTCGACGCGAGGCGCTTGCCGGACGCCTCGCGCAGCTCGGCCGCGTTGACGAGATTGCCGTTGTGGCCGAGTGCCACCGTGCGCGCCTTTCCGTGGTGGAGCAGCGGCTGCGCGTTCGCCCAGGCGTTCGCGCCGGTGGTCGAGTAGCGGGTGTGGCCGATCGCGAGCCCGCCGCGCAGCCCCGAGAGCTTCTGCTCGTCGAAGACCTGCGGCACGAGCCCGAGATCGCGGAGCGCCGTCAGCCGGCCGCCTTCGCTCACCGCGATCCCCGCCGACTCCTGGCCGCGGTGCTGCAGCGCGTAGAGGCCGAAGTAGGTCAGCCGCGCCACGTCGCGCGACGGCGCGCGCACGCCGAACACGCCGCACATCTAGGGCACCATCCCGAGCTCGACCGCGTCGTCCCAGTCGGGCGGCGCAGCCCCGTCGGCGACGGCCACGACGACGCCCAGGGCACGCAAGGAACAGTCTGTTTCGTGCGGGACGGCCGTCCCGGACCAGTCCGCCGCCTCGTGGAGCGCGAGCGCGAGCCCGCCGTCGGAGACGTCGTGCGCCAGCGTGAACCGCGCGGCGTGCTCCCAGACGAAGCGCACGAGGCCGGCGCCGTCGCCGCGGAGCAGATAGAGGCGGTCGCCGAGGCGCCAGCGGTTCGGGATCCGCGCGAGGTCGCGGACGAGGCCGACGCAGCCGACGACCGGCGTCGGCGGGATCGGGTGCCCGCCGGTCTCGTTGTAGAGCGAGACGTTCCCGGAGACGACCGGGATGCCGAGCTCCGCCGCGGCCGCCGCGATCCCCTCGATCGCCTGCGCGAGCTCCCACGCGATCTCCGGCCGCTCCGGGTTGCCGAAGTTCAGGCAGTCCGTCAGCGCGAGCGGCTCCCCGCCCGCGCAGGCGACGTTCAGCGCCGCGTCGTACACCGCGCCGCGGCCGGCGGCGAACGGGTCGCGCTCGCCGAGGCGCGGGCCGTCGAGCGAGACCGCGAGCCCTCGGTTCTCGTCGATGCGCAGCACGGCGGCGTCGAGGCCGGGACGGCGGACGGTGCTCGAGCCGACGAGCTGGTCGTACTGCTCGAACACCCACGACTTCGGCTCGTCGTTGACCGGGTCGACCGGGACGTTCGCCGTCGCGCGCGGCCGCGCCTCCATCGCGTAGCGCGGGCACAGCTCGGTCAGGAAGGCTGCGGGGACGGCGCCGACTACTTCGCCGTCGAACGACGCACGCAGCTCGCCGTCGGCCGTCACCTCGCCGATCACGGTGCACGGGAGCTCCCAGCGCTCGCAGACGGCGCCGACCGCCGCGACGAGCTCGGGCCGCACGACCGCGACCATGCGCTCCTGCGACTCGGAGATCATGATCTCCCACGGCTCGAGCCCAGGCTCCCGCAGCGGCACCCGGTCGAGCTGCACGTCGACGCCGAGCCCGTCCGACGCCATCTCCGCCAGCGACGACGCGAGCCCCGCGGCGCCGCAGTCCTGAAGCGCGACGACGAGCTCGCGCTCGACCAGCTCGAGCGAGACCTCGATCAGCGCCTTCCCGCGAAACGGGTCCCCGATCTGCACCGACGGCCGCTTGTCGTCCGAGCCCTCGAGGTCCTGGGACGCGAGCACGGACGCGCCGCCGATCCCGTCGCGCCCGGTCAACGCGCCGAACAGAACGATTGCGTTCCCGACGCCCTGCGCCTGCGCGCGGAGAACGCGCTCGGCCGGCAGGAGGCCCACGCACATCGCGTTCACGAGCGGGTTCGCTGCGTAGCCGGCGTCGAACGCGCACTCCCCGCCCACCGTCGGGACGCCGACGCAGTTGCCGTAGTGCGCGATCCCCGCGACCGCGCGCCGGAAGTGCCAGTCGGGCTCGCCGAAGCGCAGGCCGTCGAGCAGCGCGATCGGGCGGGCGCCCATCGCGACGATGTCGCGGAGGATGCCGCCGACGCCCGTCGCCGCGCCCTGGAACGGCTCGACCGCGGTCGGGTGGTTGTGCGACTCGGCCTTGAACGCGACTGCGAGGCCGTCGCCCACGTCGACGATGCCCGCGTTGCCGCCCGGGCCCTGGAGCACCCGCTCGCCGTCCGACGGGAGGCATCCGAGCAGCAGCGCCGAGTGCTTGTAGCCGCAGTGCTCCGACCACAGCACCGAGAACACCGCCAGCTCGAACTCGTTCGGGACGCGTCCGAGCAGCTCCTCGATACGCTCGTTCTCGCCGTCGGTCAGCCCGAGGCTACGGTGCAGCGGTACGGCGACGGAGCTCAGGAAGCCAGTGTATCCGGGGCCTCCGACGCCCCCCGTTCGACCTCACAGTTCACCCGCGACGAACGTTTCAAGGAGCAGAGTGGCTCGCGCGCAGGGCGTCAACCGGCGGTTTCTCCCGATGCTGCTCGTGCTGTCGCTGATCTGGGGGAGCTCCTTCATGTTCATCAAGGTGGCCGACCGTGAGCTCGACCCCGCGACCCTGATCCTCGGCCGGATCGCCCTCGCCGCCTTCGCGCTGGCGGTCTACGTCGGGCTATCGCTGGGCGGCCGGTCGACGGTGGCCGAGCTGCGCGCTCACTGGCGCCCGCTCGCGGTCGTCGGCCTGCTCAACACCGCGGTGCCGTTCTGGCTGCTCTCCTGGGGCGAGACGCGCATCGACTCGGGGCTCGCCTCGATCCTCCAGGCGTCGGTCCCGATCTTCACCGTGCTGCTCGCCTTCGCGTTCTTCCACGACCAGCGCGTGACGGGGGGCCGGCTCGTCGGTGTCGCCGTCGGCTTCGTCGGCGTGGCGCTGCTCGTCGGCGCGCAGCCGGAAGGCAAGATCCTCGCGGCGCTCGCGGTCGTCGGCATGGCGGTCTGCTACGCCGCCGGCGGCCTGCTGATCCGCGCCTACCTCTCGGCCGTGCGGCCCCCCGTCGTCGCGCTCGGGACGTCGGCGGTCGCGGCGATCGCCGTGCTGCCGGCCGGCGTCGCGCGCGCCCCCGACCACGTGCCCGGGTGGGGGACGATCGCCTCCGTCGCCGTGCTCGGGATCGTCGGCACCGCGATCGCGTACATCCTCTTCTTCACGATCATCGCGGGAGCCGGCGCCGCGTACGGATCGCTCGTCACCTACCTCGTCCCGCCCGTCGCGCTCGCCTACGGCGCGATCTTCCTCGACGAGGGCGTCGGCGGCGCCGCCGTCGCCGGGCTCGCGCTGATCCTCGGCGGTGTCGCGCTCGGCACCGGGCTCTCGCGACGGGCGTCGCGTCCCACGCCGGCCGAGCCGTCGTTCGCGAGTGCGCCGTCCGAGCCGACGTGATCGCGCTTCGCCGTGCGACCGTCGACGACGTCGACTGGCTGCTCGCCCTCTACACGTCCGACGAGGTCGAGCCGTTCCTCGGCGGGCGAAGCGCGCGCGACCGCGACGCGCTCCTCGCCGAGGTCGAGCGCTCGGAGCGCGAGCCCGATGTGTTCGGACGGATGGTGATCGAGCTCGACGGGGAGCGGGCCGGCGCGTTTCAGTACGGCGAGGTCAACGCGCCCAGCCGGATCGTCCACCTCGGCGGGCTCGCCGTGCACCCCGACTTTCGCGGGCGGAGGCTTGCCGACGACGCGGCGCGCCTCGCGCAGCGCTACCTCGTCGTCGACCTGGGCTATCACCGCATCGAACTCGCGTGCTTCGGGTTCAACGAGCGCGCGATCGCGCACGCCGAGCGCGCCGGGTTTGTCCGCGAGGGCGTCAAGCGCAAGGCGTACCTGCGCCACGGCGAGTGGCAGGACGCGGTGCAGTTCTCGCTGCTCGCCGAGGAGCTTGTGGACGGCGACTAGCCCTAGCGCCCGATCTTGAACGCCGCGCTCGTCACCCGGATGAACAGCCGGCCCGGGACGAGGACGACGTCGAAGACCTGATTGGCGATCCTCCCGCCCGGGACCCCGGCCTCCTCGAGCCGGTCGGTGATCTCGTCGGCGGAGTCGAGCAGCTTCTCGCCGGCGTCCATCGCGCCGCCCGCGATCGGCACGATGGCGGCTGCGACGATCACGCCCGTCTCGCTCGCGACGGCGCCCGACAGCTCGCCGATCGAACCGCGCATCTTCTCCTCCGCGCGGTCGCGGGCGGCCTCGAGGTCGGCGTCGTCGTCGCCCGTCGACGCGAGCAGCGCGCGGATGCCGGCGACGCCCTCCGGGCGGGTCGCGAGGAAGATCGCGCCGATCAGCCCCAGCACCGTCCACGCCGCCGCGAGCACCAGCGGCGCGCGCCAGCCGGGCAGGGGGCCCTTCAGCGCCTCGACGATCGCCCAGTTGAGCACGACGAACGCTGTCGTGAACGCCACCGCAGCCGCTGCCGCGATCGCGAGGTTCCGCGCCGCCCGGCGGATCTCCTGGTCGTGCCGCGCCGCCGTCAGCTGCAGCTCGCGGAGCACGAGCGTGCCCGCGTCGCGACCGACCTGTTCGAGCAGGTCGGAGGCCGACTTCGTCGCTTCGCTCTCCTCGGCGACCTCGACCTCGACCTCGATGCCGTCGCCGTTCTGCTCCGTCCCGGCCTTCGACACGACGCGAGTCTACGACCGCGTATTGTCCCGTGCATGGCCCGTTACCTGCACACCATGGTTCGCATCACCGACCCGGCGCGCAGCCGGGCGTTCTACGAGGCGCTTGGCATGGAGTTCCGCGGTGAGTTCGACATCGTCCGCGACGGCACCAAGGAGGCGACGAACTACTTCTTCCGCTTCCCCGATCAGGAAGAGGAGCTCGAGCTGACCTTCAACCATGACGGACGCAGCTACGAGCTCGGAACCGCCTACGGCCACATCGCGGTTGCCGTCGACGATCTCGCGGCGACGCTCGCGCAGCTCCACGAGCAGGGGATCGACCCCGAGCGCGAGCCGTATCGCGTGCGCGAGGGCGGCTCGTTGATTTGCTTCGTCCGCGATCCGGACTCGTATCGAATCGAACTGATCGACAGAAGCGGCAAGTAACAGCGGCCCGATGCGTGCGACGCCGGCCTCAGCGGCGAGTGCCGTTGATTGGTACGCGGACGCCCGTGATCGTTAAGGACTGAGCCTTAGCCGGCGGGTTTACCCGAGCTGTTCGATGATCTTGATGAGTTCGTCGGGCTGGTAGCCCTGGCTGCGTGCGAACTGGAGGAGGGCCTTGGCCCGTTGGGTGACGGCGCCTTGTTGCGGTGTGCCGGTGACGGTGATGCCGCGGCCGCGCCGGAACTCGAGTAGGCCTTCGTCGCGGAGTTGGCGGAGGGCGCGGAGGACGGTGTTGGCGTTGACGCCGAGGACGGCGGCGAGGTCTTTGGCGGGCGGGAGTCGTTCCCCTGGTTTGGCTTCGCCGTCGGCGATCGCACGCCTGATTTCCCCGGCGACTTGCTCGTGCAGAACGAGGGGATCGTTGCGGTCGACCTTGACATTCCGCATCGTGCTAACCACTATAGCGCCATATCGTGCTAATGGACACGGCGTCATTCATTCTTGGGAGTTGATATGCAGGTCACAAGCCCGCCGTCCGGACCAGAGCTTGACCCTGGGCGCGATCTCGAGCGTCGCGTTGAAGACCTTGAGGCGCTGATCGAGGAAGCGCGCCGGCGGTCACGTCGTCGCCGGCAGCGAACGGCGGCGGTTGTGCTGGTTGCAGCCGCCGTGGTTTGCGGGTTGTTGATCGGCTTCGGTGGCCACGGTGGCGGCACCACCGGCACGACGGCGCTCGCTGCCACGCGGAATGGGCCTGGGTCGAATACGAACGACCAACCACTTGGGGCGCTGCCGCACTCGGTGCGGTTCGTCGAGGGATTTGCCTTCGACCCGCGCAATCCGCGAATCGTGTACCTGCTTGCCGGGGGGCCAGACAACAGCGTCATCAAGACGACCGACGGCGGTGCCCACTGGCAGTTGATGCCGAAGAGCGGCTGGGCGGGCGCCTACCAGGCGTTGGCCGCCGACCCCCGGCATCCCGGAACGTTGTATGTGGGCACTGGTGTCGGCGTCTTGAAGACCGTCGACGGCGGAAAGACGTGGCGGCGCTCGGTCCGGGGTCTGTTCGTTCCGCACGTCATCGACCGCAACATCGGTTGGGTCGCCGCGCTTGCCATCGACCCGGAGAACAGCAACGTCGTCTATGCCGGGTCGAACCGGATTAGCAAGAGCATCGATGGCGGGCTCAGCTGGAAGACCGTGTTCAGCCCGCAGTCCACCGCCGGGGGCCTGAACCCCATCTCGGTGTCCGCTCTGGCGGTCGCCCCGACCCATCCCGAGACGATCTATGCCATCCATGCCAACTCGAAGTCCGGGCACACGTCGATCTACACCTCCACGGATTCCGGGACGACTTGGCGGACGTCGATCAGCGTGCCGGGGTTTGTCCACGGGTTCGTGACCGATCTCGCGGTTGATCCCCAACATCCGACCACGGTCTATGCGGCTGTCGGCGCGACCGTCCTGCGGACGACCGACAGCGGGAACAGCTGGCTGCCAATCGGTCGCGGCCTTCCCGTGCAAGCAGGCGCGCGCGGACAAGGCTGCCATTGCCGCAACGGCGTCACCATTCTCGCGATCGATCCGCACCGCTCGGGCGCCGTCTACGCGGGTGTCAATCAAGGCGGCATCTACAAGACAACCAACGGCGGACGCAGCTGGAGAGAGGTCGCGGCCAGATCGCTCTATCTGCGAACGATCGTCGGCGTCGACCCGCAACAACCGGCGACCGTCTACGGCTTCGGGCAGTTGGAGTACGACAACTCGCCGCACCTTTTCCGCACCACAAACGCTGGACGCACCTGGACCAGCGCGCCCTAACAAGCCAGAGGTCACGGTCGAACACGCCTGGTCGCCCACCGGAAACGCAATCGTCTACACCACCGGGTCATACAAGAACACCGACCTGTACGTGATCGACACCGACGGGCGCAACGGCGTCCAGCTCACACACCAGACGTCGACATCAACCAAACCTGGGTCGCTCGCTAAAGCGTCGACATTGTCGCTTGCACGCATCGGCTTCGACCCATTGACGTTGTCCTCAACCGACCCCAACCGAGCCCCGCCTCGTTCAGCCGCTTGATCGACTCCAATGCATCAATCGCCGACCGGGCAACCGGTCCAACCTCGCGACCACAATCCCGCCCGTCTCGCCGCGCTCACACCGGGCCGACGCCTGCTGGAACATCGGCCGCTCACGCTTGGCGACGCCGGATTGGTCAATCTCCTCCCACAGTGCACGATCTCGACTCCATGTAGCTTCGCCCAGCCTTCAATCTTCGAACGCTGCACCTCAGGAGAGATGAACGAGTCGCCCGCCCGGCCACCCCGCCGAGAGACGCGGATGCAACCATCCGCGCTAGCCGGTTTACTCACGGTATGACCCGATCCTCTCAACTCGATGTCGGCAAGCACCTGGACGAGTACCGCATCGAGCTGATCGACCGGTCGGGCGCATAGACGGCGGGCGGGCGTGGCGACGATCGACCACGTCGGCGTTCAGACGAGCGACCTCGATGCCTCGCTGGCGCTGTTTTCCGAGAGCTTCGCGCTGCTCGGGTTCCAGGGTGAGCGTGTCGATGCCGACCCGTTCCACGAGTGGGACAACTTCGCGATCGCGGGCGCGACCGACGACCGGCCGGCGACCCGCAACGTGCACGTC
>DATBIC010000015.1:0-33800 GCA_036557145.1 Gaiellaceae bacterium | reverse complement strand
AGCCCGGCGGCCTTCCTGAAGCGGCGCCCGTTCGGGCGCCGACCGCTCGTCGCATCCGGTTTCGAGTCTTGGGGCGGCGGCGACTTGTCGCCGGCGTGGCGGCCGCCCGGCGAAGCCCGGCCGCCTTCCTGAAGCGGCGCCCTTTCGGGCGCCGGCGGCTCGTCGCAACCGTGCGGCTCGGTGCTCCTGCGGAGGGCCGAGCTCGTCCGTGCGTAGCCCCCACGGACGCACGATCCGCGACCGCGCCGATGCCCGCACGCCGCCGGCGCGCTTCTATCCGGTTGGAAGGACTCCACTTCACCCATGAGCAAGCCGATCCTGATCGCATTCGCCACGAAGTACGGCTCGACTGAAGAGGTCGCCGCCGAGATCGCGGCCGTCCTCGTCGAGCGCGGAGCGGAGGTCGAGCTCCGCCTCGCCTCGGACCTGCGCCGGCTCGACGGCTACGGCGCCGTCATCCTCGGCGCGCCCGTCTACATGGGTCGCTGGCACCGCGACGCGCGTCGCTTCCTCGGCAGGCACGCCCACGCACTCGGTCTGCTGCCGACGGCCGTGTTCGCACTCGGCCCGGTGCACGAGGACGAGACCGAGTTCGCCGCTGCCGAGACACGCGTCCGTTCGGTGCTCGCGAAGACGCCGGAGCTCGCTCCGGTCGACCTTGCGATCTTCGGCGGCAGGATCGTCCCCGACGAGCTGAGCTTCCCGTTCAGCCGGATGCCGGCCGCGGACATCCGCGACTGGGGGGCGATCCGGCGCTGGGCCGTCCGCGTGGCCGATTCGCTCGTCCCCGTGGCGGTCGCCGCCTAGCAGCTCGAGCGCCTCGCCGGCGAGGCCGGCGTCAGGCAGCAGCTATAGGCGCGCCCGTGGTCGCGTCGAGCGCGTCGCGCAGCGTCGCCACGTACTCGCGCAGCGCGTCCGGTCCGCCCGTCTCCGCGACCTGGACCGCGCGGCTGCCGACGACGACGCCGTCCACGAGCTCGGCGACCCTCTGCGCATGCTCGGGCGTCGAGATGCCGAAGCCCGCGTAGAGCGGCACGTGCGGGGCGAGCGAGCGGGCACGATTCGCGAGGCCGCCGAGCTGCGAGGAGACCTCGTCGCGCGCGCCGGTCGTGCCGGTGAGCGAGACGACGTAGAGCCAGCCGTCGGTGCGCTCCGCCGCGAGCCTGATCCGCTCGTCGGTCGACGTCGGCGCGATCAGCTGGACGCGACGCAGCTCGGGATGTTGTTCGGCGGGGATGTCGACCAGGATGAAGCTCGTTGCGCCCGCGGTCCGCGCTTCGGCGACGAAGCGGTCGTAGCCGTAGGCCTCGAGGATCGCCGCGTAGGTCATCGGCACGAGCGGCGTCTCCGGGAGCAGCTCGCGCGTGCGCGCAAGCATCTCCAGGCACGGGCGCGTGCGCATTCCGGCAGCGAGCGCACGCTCTGAGGCCCGGCGGATGATCGGCCCCTCCGCGAGCGGGTCGGAGAAGGGAAAGCCGAGCTCGAGCAGGTCCGCGCCGCCTGCGACCGCCGCGGCCGCGAGCTCGGGCGTCTCGGCGCCGGCCATCAGGTAGACGACGAGCTTCTTCTCGCTCATCGCTCACGCCGCAGGTGGGCGATCGCCTCGGCGAGATCCTTGTCGCCGCGGCCGGAGAGGCAGACGACGACGAGCTCCGCGTCGAGCTCGGCCGCGCGCGCGAGCGCGTGCGACGGTTCGAGCGCAGGGATGATCCCCTCCGTCTCGCACAGCCGCTGGAACGCGGCGAGCGCCTCGTCGTCGGTGCAGGGGATGTACTCGGCGCGGCCGGTGTCCCGCAGGTACGCGTGCTCCGGGCCGACGCCCGGATAGTCGAGGCCGGCGGAGATCGAATGCGCATCGGCGATCTGTCCGTCCTCGTCCGCGAGGATCGACGACCGCGCGCCGTGCAGCACCCCTTGTCTCCCCGTGCCGAGCGACGCCGCGCCCGCGGCCTCCACGCCGACGAGCCGCACCTCCTCGTCGTCGAGGAAGCCCGCGAACATGCCGATCGCGTTCGAGCCGCCGCCGACGCAGGCGACGACCGCCTCGGGCAGGCGCCCCTCGGCGGCGAGGATCTGCTCGCGCGCCTCGCGTCCGATCACCGCCTGCAGCTCGCGCACGATCTCCGGGTACGGAGCAGGCCCGACGCAGGAGCCGATCAGATAGTGCGTCGTCTCGACGTTCGTGATCCAGTCGCGGATCGCCTCGCTCGTCGCCTCCTTCAGCGTCTTCGTGCCGAAGTCGACCGGGCGAACCTCGGCGCCGAGCAGGCCCATGCGCTCGACGTTGGGCTGCTGGCGGCGGATGTCCTCCTCGCCCATGTAGACGACGCACTCGAGACCGAACTTCGCGCAGACCGTGGCGGCCGCGACGCCGTGCTGCCCTGCGCCCGTCTCCGCGACGATGCGGTGCTTGCCGAGCCGGCGCGCGAGCACCGCCTGGCCGAGCGCGTTGTTGAGCTTGTGCGCGCCGGTGTGGAGGAGGTCCTCGCGTTTCAGGTAGAGGCGCTTGCCGGGTGCGAACCGCGTGCTCGGCGTCAGCGGCGTCGGCCTGCCCGCGTAGCTCGTCAGGAGGGCGTCGAGCTCGGCGCGGAACGAGTCGTCGGCGCGCGCCTCGCGCCAGCCGGCCCCGAGCTCGTCGAGCGCGGGGATGAGGGTCTCTGGAACGTAGCGTCCGCCGTAGGCGCCGTAGAGGCCGGCGGTGTCGGTCGTCGTGCTCATGCCGCTTCTTCCTCCTCTGTCGAGCGCGCCGCCGCGACAAACGCGCGTACCTTCTCGTGATCCTTGACGCCCGGCTCGCGCTCGAGCTGCGAGGCCGCGTCGACCGCCCACGGGTGAACCGCCGCGATCGCGTCGCGCACGGTCTCGCCGTCGAGCTTGCCGGCCAGCACGAGCCGATCGTTCACCGCCGCCGCGCGCGCGAGGTGCGTCTCGTCCTGCTCGTCCCAGGGAAGGTCGACGACGGTCGCGACCCGCTCGCCGTCGCGGAGCAGCACCGCGTCGCGACCGCGCACCTTTCCCGCCTCGCGCTCGTAGAGCTGGACGAGGTCGGCGCCGCGATCCTCGGACGCGCCGACGAAGACCGCGACAGAGAGCGCTGTGTCCGGGACGTCGAGCAGCTCGGGCGCCGCACGCGGGCTCTCGGGCGCGAAGATGAAGCCGATCAGGTCGGCGCCCGACTCGAGCGCGACGTCGACGTCTTCCTGCCGCGTCATGCCGCAGACCTTGACGAGCGGGCGCGCGAGCAGCTCGGCGAGCTTCGCCGCCGGCTCGGGCGCACGCATCAGCGCGGAGCCGACGAGGATCGCGTCCGCGCCCGCGAGCTCCGCGGCAGCACCCTGCGCACGCGTGTGGATCGCGCTCTCGGCGACGACGATCCTGTTGCGAGGCGCGCGCGCGACGAGGTCGAGCTGCGTGCGGCGGTCGAGCGCGAACGTCGACAGGTCGCGCGCGTTGACGCCGATCACCGGCGCGCCGAGATCTTCCGCGCGGCGCAGCTCGTCGGCGTCGTGTGCCTCGACGAGCGTGTCGAGGCCGAGTCCCGACGCGTACAGCATCAGCCGCGTGCAAGTCGCGTCGTCGAGATCGCGGAGGATCAGGAGCACGGCGTCGGCGCCTGCCCGCTTCAGCTCGCTCAGCTGCGCCTCCTGGCGGAAGAACCCTTTTGCGAGGAGCGGCGCGCTCGTCGCGGCGCGGGCCGCACGCAGGTCGTCGACCGAGCCGGCGAACGCTTCGTCGACGAGCACCGACACCGCGTCGGCGCCTGCCGACGCGTAGGCAGGCACGATCTCCTCGACGCGCGCACCGGGACGGATGTCGCCGGCGGACGGCGAGCGGCGTTTGAACTCGGCGATCGCCGAGAGGCCGGAAGCGGCGAGCGCGTCCTGAAAGCGACCCATCAGGTGTTCTCCTTCGAGAACGCGATCAGCTGGTCGAGGCGCTCGGCGGCGGCGCCCGAGTCGATCGTCTCGCGTGCGACGGCGATTCCCTCGCGCAGGTTCGCCGCGTGGCCTGCGGCCGCGATGCCGCCGGCGGCGTTCAGGAGCACTGCCGACCGGTGGCCGCCGTTCCCGCCGGAGAGCACGTCGCGCAAGGCGTGCGCGTTCGTCTCCGGTTCGCCGCCGCGCAGCTCGGACGGGTCACAGCGCTCGACGCCGAGCTCCTGCGGGTCGAGCTGGTACTCGCGCACCGCGCCGTTCTCCACCTCGCAGACGAGATTCGGTCCGCACGGCGAGAGCTCGTCGATCCCGCCGGCGCCGTGGACGACGTAGGCGCGGCTCGCGCCCAGCCTGACGAGCGCCTCCGCGAGCGTGCGCGTCAGCTGCGGCGAGTAGACGCCGAGCATGAGCGCACGCGCTCCGGCCGGATTCGTCAGCGGGCCGAGCACGTTGAAGACCGTGCGCGTCGCGAGCTCGCGCCGCACGGGCGCCGCATGCTTCATCGCCGGGTGGTGCGCCTGCGCGAACAGGAAGCCGAAGCCGAGCTCGTCGATCGAGCGTTCGATCCGCTCCGGCGGCAGCTCGAGGCGGAAGCCGAGCGCCTCGAGCACGTCCGCAGCGCCGCACGCGGACGACGCCGCGCGGTTGCCGTGCTTCGCGATCGCTGCGCCGGCCGCAGCTGCGACGAGCGCTGCCGCGGTCGAGATGTTGAACGTGTTCGCGCCGTCGCCGCCGGTGCCGACGATGTCGACGAGGTCGCGCCGCTGCGGCGTCACGCGCACCACGTGCTCCCGCATCGCCTCCGCGCAGCCGGCGATCTCGTCCGGTGTCTCGCCCTTCGCCCGCAGCGCGACGAGGAAGCCGGCGATCTGCACCTGGGTCGCCTCGCCGGCCATGATCTCGCCCATCGCCTCCCGCGCCTCGTCGAGCGAGAGGTCGCCGCCGTCGATGAGCTTGACGAGCGAGTCGCGGATCACCTGGTACCTCCGCGTCCGCGGGTACCAGGTACGCGCGAACCCCCGGTTGCGACGGCCCGCATCAGAAGGGCGATTGTGGACAGTTCGTCACACTCTCGCGCGGGTACCTGGCACCTGCGGCTCCCGCGGGTACCAGGTACCGGCGATTCGGCGCCGGTCGCTCGTCGACCGGGCGTCATCGTGTCCCGTCCAGGAAATTGCGCGCGAGGTCTGGGCCGAGCGGCGTCAGCACCGACTCGGGGTGGAACTGGACGCCGTCGACCGGCAACTCGCGGTGGCGCACGGCCATCACCTCGCCGTCCTCCGCGTATGCGCTCGGCTCGAGGGCGTCGGGGAGCCGCGTCGCGGCGAGCGAGTGGTAGCGACCCGCTTCGAACCCGTTCGGCAGCCCTCGGAAGAGGCCCCGCCCGTCGTGGTTGACCGGGCTCGCCTTGCCGTGCAGCAGCGCCCGGGCGAACCCGACCTCGCCGCCGAACGCCTGCACGATCGCCTGGTGGCCGAGGCAGACGCCGAGCAGCGGCACGCGTCCCGCGACGCGGCGGACGAGCTCGACCGAGATGCCCGCGTCCTCGGGCCGGCCGGGACCGGGGGAGATGACGACGTGCGAGGGCTCCATCGCCTCGATCTCGTCGACCGTGATCTCGTCGTTGCGCTTGACGACGACGTCGATGCCGAGCTCGCCGAAAAGGTGCGCGAGGTTGTACGTGAACGAGTCGTAGTTGTCGAGCAAGAACATGGTCATCCCTGCTCCGCCTCCGCGAGCTCGATCGCGCGCTCGACCGCGGCGAGCTTGTTCAGGCACTCGTGATACTCCTCCGTCGGGTCGGAGTCCGCGACGATGCCGCCGCCCGCCTGCATGTACGCGACGCCGTCGCGCAGCACGGCCGTGCGAATCGCGATGCACGTGTCCATCCCCGCGCTGGGGAGGACGTAACCGACCGCACCGCCGTAGATCCCGCGCCGGTACTGCTCGAGCTCGGAGATGATCTGCATCGCGCGCACCTTCGGCGCGCCCGAGAGGGTGCCGGCCGGGAACGTGGCCCGCAGCAGCTCGAATGGGCCCATGTCGGTCGCGAGCTCGCCGACGACCTCCGAGACGAGGTGCGTCACGTGCGAGTAGTGCTCGACGTACATGAACCGCTCGACACGGACGCTGCCCGGGATGCAGACGCGCGAGAGGTCGTTGCGGCCGAGGTCGACGAGCATCACGTGCTCGGCGCGGTCCTTCTCCGACGCGAGCAGCGTCTCGTCCGCGCCCTCGCCGGGCCGGATCGAGCCCGCGATCGGGTTCAGGCTCGCGTCCCGGCCCTCGCATTTGACGTGCGTCTCCGGCGACGAGCCGACGAGCGCGAGCTCCGGGAACTCGAGCAGGAAGAGATACGGAGACGGGTTGACGCGACGGAGCGCGCGATAGAGCTCGAACGCGCAGACGGAGGTCGGACGCTCCGCGCGTTGCGCGACGACGATCTGGAACGCGTCGCCCTGCCGGATGTGCTCCTTCGCGCGCTCGACGCGGCGCTCGTGCTCGGCCTGGTCGGGGAAGCGGCGGAGCTCGCCGCGCACGCCGTCCCCCACCGGGGTGGGCGGCTGCGGCGACGCGAGCAGCGCGGCGGCGGTCGCGCCGTCGCCGACGAGAGTCTCGGCGACGCCGCGTGCGTGGTCGAAGCGGACGACGAGCTCCGGCACGACGAAGAGGCTCTCCGGGAAGCCGGGCCCGTCGTCGGGCAGCGGCACCGTCGGCTCGAAGCCCGCGACGCAGTCGTAGCCGACGTAGCCGAAGACCGGCTCGTCGAGACGCTGCGCCTCGGCGAGGTCGACGAGCCGCGAGCCGCAGCCGAGGAACGAGTATCGGCCCAGCCGTCCCTGCTCGACCGACTCGAACAGGAACGACGCCTCGCCGCTGCCGCGCACCCGCAGGTACGCCCCGAGCGGGGTGAGCAGGTCGGTGGCGATCTCTCTCGTGGCGATCATCGCGTCCTCGTGGTCGAGCAACACAAAGACCTTCCGGCGGGAAGGTCTGGGGTCGAGCGGGTCGGGCTGTCCTGCGTCAGCGTGCGCGCAGGCTCCCGCCCCGCTTGTGGCGCCAAGCCCACCATGCGTGCGGGACGAGAGTCATCGGCCTCAGCGTAGGGGCAGTCCGTGTCCCGCGTCAAGCGGGCACGCGTCGCGGATTCGCGCTTGCACTACGCTGGCGCCCATGGCCGAGCGGAGCGTGATCGTGGGCGCGGTGCGGACGCCGTTCGGGCGGCTCGGCGGCGGGCTTGCGGGCTACGCGGCGACCGAGCTCGGGGCGATCGCGATCCGGGCCGGGCTCGAGCGGGCCGGGCTCGAGCCGGATGAGGTGCAGTACGTCGTGATGGGGCAGGTGCTCCAGGGCGGCGCGGGGCAGGCGCCGGCGCGGCAGGCGGCGGTCGCTGCCGGGATACCGATCGGGGTGCCTGCCGACACGATCAACAAGGTCTGCGCGTCGTCGATCCGCGCGGTCGAGATCGCCGATTCGATGATCCGCGCCGGCGACGTCGAGGTCGTCGTCACCGGTGGGATGGAGTCGATGACGAATGCTCCCTATGCGCTCGCGAAGGCGCGCTTCGGCTACCGCCTGGGCGACGGCACGCTGATCGACCTGACCGTGCACGACGGGTTGACGTCGACGTTCGACGGCAGGCACATGGTCGAGCAGGCCTCGTTTGTCGCGCGCGAGCTCGGGGTCGAGCGCGAGGAGCAGGACCGGTGGGCACTGCGCTCGCACGAACGGGCCGTTGCGGCGATCGACGCGGGCCGACTCGCCGACGAGATCGTGCCGGTCGGCGACGTGACGACAGACGAGAGCCCACGCCGCGACACGTCGCTCGAGAAGCTCGCCGCGCTGCAGCCGGTGCTGGATGCGCAGGGGACGACGACCGCCGGGAATGCGCCCGGCATCAACGACGGCGCGTCGTGCGTCGTCGTCGCGAGCGAGTCGTTCGCGCGCAGGCGCGGCCTGCCCGTGCTCGCGACGATCGTGGCGCAGGGCTTCGTCGCCGACAAGTTCGCGTACCTCGCGCGCACGCCGGCGCGCGCGGGCGCGGCCGCGCTCGCGAAGGCGCACAAGACGATCGGAGACATCAAGCGCGTCGAGCTGAACGAGGCGTTCTGCTCGGTCGTGCTCCAGTCGGCGAAGATGCTGGACGCCGACCCCGAGACCGTGAACGTGAACGGCGGCGCCGTCGCGATCGGCCATCCGATCGGCGCGTCCGGCGGTCGCATCCTCGGCACGCTCGTGCACGAGCTGCGCCGCGAGGGCGGCGGGCTCGGCCTCGCAGCGATCTGCTCCGGCGGCGGGCAGGGCGACGCGTTGCTCGTCGAGGCGTGACGGTCTCGCTGCGACCGTTCCGGATCGACGAGCTCGACCTGCTCGCCGAGCTCTACGGCCGCTCCGCGGTGTTCGTCGGCGAGCCCCCCGACCGGGAGCGGCTGCGGCTGCGGATCGCCCGCTCGGGACGGCTGGTGGAGGGGCGGCTCGACTTCGCCGTCGACGCGGATGGGCGGCTGGCGGGAGACGTCGGGGCCCGCCGGCCGAAAGAAGGGCTCCCGCCGGGCGTCTTCGAGCTCGGGATCGAGCTGTTCGAAGAGTTCCGCGGCAGGGGGTACGGCACCGCTGCGCTCGAGCAGCTCAACGAGCGGCTGTTTCGGGAGCACTGCGCCGAGCGGGTCCAGGCGTCGACCGCCGTCTGGAACGCGGCGATGCGTCGCGTGCTCGAGAAGCTCGGCTTCGTCGAGGAGGGCGTGATGCGCGCGTACATGCCGCGCCCGGACGGCGGCCGGGACGACTACGTCCTCTACGGCTGCCGGCGCCGATAGGGACCCGATCCAGCCCGGCAGGCGTATCAGTGGCGTCCACGCCAAGGAGGAGCCATGCGTTTTCGCCTCGCCGCCGCCGTTCTCGCCGCTGCGCTCGCCGGTCTTGCCGCCGCCTCGGCGGCCGCCGCCGACGGGAATCCGCTCGGCGCGGTCCAGGGCGGCTCAGGGATCGTCGGGCCGAACGACGTTCGCTACACCGCGATCTGGGACGGCCTCACCACCGTGCTGCTCGCGACGAGCACCGACGACGGCACCGCCTACAACTCGGTCACCCTCGGCGGCAGCTGGGGCGTGCCGATCCTCGGCTGGAACGGGCTCGCCGGCGGGCTCGGCCACGACGGCCGCACGCTCGTCCTCGCCGACACCGGCGCGGGACAGCCGTTGAAGCGGCGCAGCAGCTTCGCCGTGCTCGACGTGAAGCGCTTCCGCCTGCTCCAGGAGATCCGGCTGCGCGGCGACTTCGCGTTCGACGCGCTCTCGCCGTCCGGCCGCATGCTCTTTCTGATCCAGCACGTCGACCGCAGCGACACGACGCACTACGTCGTGCGCGCGTACGACCGCTGGCGGCTGCGCCTGCTGCCCGGACGGATCGCCGACCGGACGCAGAAGAGCTGGGTGATGCAGGGCTATCCGCTCACGCGGACGACGAGCGCCGACGGTCGCTGGGTCTACACGCTCTACACGAACCCGGGCGGCACGCCCTTCGTGCACGCGCTCGACACGGTCGGGATGAAGGCGCACTGCGTGGGCGTGCCGTGGCCCTCGAAGAACCAGGACGCGCTGGCGACGATGACGCTCGCGCTGCACGGCGACGGGCTCGCGCTCTCGCGTCGCGGCGGCGCGCGCTACCTCTCGATCGACACCCGAAGCTGGCGCGTCTCGCTCGCGCAGCCCGGCTTTCCGTGGTGGACCCTCGCCGCCGGGCTCGGAGGCGCGCTCGCGGTCGTTCTCGCGGTCGGTGCGGTCGCGGTGCGCCTTCGCGGCCGCGTTGCGCGCCGTCGAACAGGCCCGCGGCTCGCGGTCTCCTGACCAGCCGGAAGGCCCGATCAGCGGTCGGCGCCCGCAGGGCGCCGCTTCAGGAAGGCCGGCGGGCTTTGCCCGGCGGCCGCCGCGCCGGCGCTCGCGCGCCGACGCCAGAAACAAGCACGACTGGTTTCCGAAAGTCGACGGTGGCAAGATGCGTGCTGGCCGCCGCAAGTCCGCGGTCGGTTCGGTGTCTATGGAGACGGGGGCGGGCGGCGGCGCCGACCGCAACTCCACACAATCGAACTGCGGCCGCACAGGGAGGTTGGCTTGCGAATTCTCCTCGTCGACGACGATCCGGCGCTGCGGATGCTGCTCCGGACGACGTTCGAGGTCGCAGACGTCGAGCTGGACGAGGCGGACGGGGCGACGGCCGCGCTCCGGGGGATCGCGCGCCGCCGGCCGGACGTGATCATCCTCGATGTGAACATGCCCGGCATGGGCGGGCTCGAGCTGTGCGCGCAGCTCAAGCGCGACCCGGACACGGCCGGGATCGCGATCGCACTCCTCACCGGCAACGCTCCCGACGACGTCGAGCTCGCCGAGTCGGGGGCGGACGCGCTGCTGCAGAAGCCGTTCAGCCCGCTCGAGCTGCTCTCCCTCGTCGAGCGGCTGGCGGGCAGGATCGTCGGCGTCCCGTTCGACGTCGCCGGCTCGCGCGGCTCTGCGGAGGACGCGCTGCTCCTCTACGCGCGCGACCTCCGTCACCTGCTCGAGCTCGAGCGCAGCCACCGTGCCGCGCTCGAGGCGGCCTACCTGGAGACGATCGGCGCGCTTGCGAGCGCGCTCGAGTCGAAGGACACGGCGACGCGCGCGCACTCGCAACGGGTGCAGCGCTACGCGTCCGCGCTCGCCGACGAGATCGACCCGGCGCTGATCGTGCAGACGACGGCGAAGTACGGCTTCCTCCTCCACGACGTCGGCAAGATCGGGATCCCGGACTCGATCCTGCAGAAGCCCGGGCCGCTGACGCCGACGGAGCGCCGACGCATGCAGGCGCACACGCTCCTCGGCGAGCAGATGCTGGACGGCGTCGCGTACCTCCGCGGCGAGGGCCTGAGGATCGTCCGCTCCCATCACGAGCGCTGGGACGGCGGCGGCTATCCGGACGGCCTCGAGGCCGCCGCGATCCCGCTCGGCGCGCGCATCTTCGCGGTCGCGGACGCGCTCGACGCGATGACGAGCAACCGCCCGTACCGGCGCGCGCTCTCGTGGAAGGCCGCGCGAACCGAGATCCTGCGCCAGTCCGAGGCGCAGTTCGACCCCCACGTTGTCGCCGCGTTCGAGCGTCTCGAGCCGGAGCTCCGGGAGATCCGCAAGGAGCTGGCCGCGGCCGCGTAACGCGTCCGGGGGAACCCAGGTTTCCCCGGGACCCTTCCTGACGGGCCCCGAGAGGTGGAGAGGCAGGTCCGCCGCGGCAAGAGCGCGGTCTTGCCGCGGCTCGCTTGCGGTGCGGCTGCACTCGGAGGGACCAGCGCGTAGCGATTTCGTCGTCGCGCGCGGGTCGTGGCGCCTTCGGCGTCCCGACCCGCGTGGCTTCCGGCTGCGGCTAGTGCTCGCACTAGCCTCCGCCGCGGCTTCGCCGAGTGTCTGTGTTAGCGGCGCGACATCTCGCTTCCCCAGCGGTCGCGACCCACGCTTGCGCGGCGACACGTGCCGGGGGTGCTACGCGCGCGGATCTCGTAGCAGGAGCATGTCGCCTTGCGAGCGGCGATACAGCCTTTCGATCCAGTCCAGCAAGGCAGCGAACCATGCAGCCACCACGGCGACGATCGCGCCGAGCACGATGGGCGCTGGCCGGACGTCCACAGAGGCGGCCGGCGGAAACGCCAGCTCGAAGAGCACGACGAGTACACAGGACACAACGAGGACTGCCGCGGTCGCGAAGATCGCCTTTCGGAACGGTGTCGCCTTGCGGGTCCGCGGCGTGCGCGAGAAGAGGCCGAACAGCGCCAGAACCAACGCAATCCAGACGAGCGCTAGCCAAATCATCAGTGGCTCGGTGGTCACGCCAAGCGATCGGTGCGCAGTATGCATCTCTCCGAGGCCGACGTCGTTCATCGGTCTGGCCAGATCTGGACGACGAGCCCGATTCGAAAGAGCCAGCCTCCGCCGCGGCTGCGCCGGCTGTGGGTGTCGGCGGGCGTGACTACGCTTCGGCCGTGGACTTCTCGCTGACAGGAGAGCAGCGCGAGATCCAGGCGCTTGCGCGCGAGTTCGCGGAGGCGGAGATCGAGCCGCATGCGGGCGAGTGGGATCGTGAGCACCGCTTCCCGGAGGAGCTGTACTCGAAGCTCGCCGAGGTCGGGCTGATGGGCGTGTGCGTCCCGGAGGAGCACGGCGGCGCGGGGGCGGACTTTCTCTCGTACGTGCTCGTCGTCGAGGAGCTCTCGCGCGCGGACGCGAGCGTCGGCGTCACCGTCGCGGTGCACACGGGCGCGTGCACGCTGCCGATCCTCCGCTACGGCAGCGACGAGCAGAAAGAACGCTTCGTGCCGCCCCTCGCGCGCGGCGAGCGGCTGGGCGCGTTCGCGCTCACCGAGCCGGAGTCGGGATCGGACGCCGGCGCGCTGCGCACGCGCGCGGACGCCGAGGGCGACGGCTGGACGCTGAGCGGCACGAAGCAGTGGATCTCGAACGGCTCCTACGCGGACACCTTCCTCCTCTTCGCGCGCACCGATCAGGACGAGCCGGGCGCGCGCGGCGTGTCGGCGTTCGTGCTCGACCGCGAGCACGTGCAGGTGACCCGGGAGGAGGCGAAGCTCGGGCTGAACGCGTCGTCGACCGCGGACCTGCTGCTCGACGGAGCCCGCGCCGGCCGCGACCGGTTGCTGCACGAGGAGGGGAAGGGGTTCACCGTCGCGATGACGACGCTCGACGGCGGCCGGATCACCGTCGGCGCGCAGGCGGTCGGCATCGCGCAGGCCGCCTACGACGTCGCGCGCTCGTACGCGCTTGAGCGGCGGCAGTTCGGCAAGCGGATCGCGGAGTTCCAGGCGATCCAGTGGAAGCTCGCCGACATGGCGACCGAGATCGACGCGGCGCGCTTGCTCGTCCACCGCGCGGCGATGCTGCGGCAGAACGGCGAGCCGCACACCGAGGCGGGCGCGAAGGCGAAGCTCTACGCGTCCGACGTCGCGCGGCGGCAGACGGCCGAGGCGATCCAGGTGCTCGGCGGCTACGGCTACACGAAGGAGTTCCCGCTCGAGCGCTACTACCGCGACGCGAAGGTGACGGAGATCTACGAGGGCACGAGCGAGATCCAGCGGCTCGTGATCGCGCGCTCGATCCTCGGGCTCGACCGGCACGCCGCCGCGCCGCGATGAGGAAGCGCGACGAGCCGGTCCGCCTGACGCGCATCTACACGCGTGGCGGCGACGCGGGCGAGACGAGCCTCGGCGACGGCTCGCGCGTGTCGAAGCTCGACGCGCGGCTCGCCGCGTACGGCACCGTCGACGAGCTCAACTCGCTGCTCGGCGTCGTGCTCACGGGCGAGCTGCCGGACGAGCTGCGCGCTCCGCTCGAGCAGGTGCAGAACGACCTCTTCGACGTCGGCGCGGACCTCTGCGTGCCGGTCGAGGTCGCGGGACGCCTGCGCGTCGCGCAGGAGCAGATCGACCGGCTCGAGCGCGCGTGCGACGAGCTCAACGCGCCGCTGCCCGAGCTGAGGAGCTTCGTCCTCCCCGGCGGCACCGAGGCCGCCGCGGTGCTGCACGTCGCCCGCACGGTCTGCCGGCGCGCCGAGCGCGAGGCGCTCGCCGCGGACGAGGAGCACGGCGTCAGCCGGCCTGCGCTCGTCTACCTGAACCGGCTCAGCGACCTGCTCTTCATCCTCGCGCGCAGCGCGAACGCGGCGGTCGGCGTCGACGAGCCGCTCTGGCGGCCCGGCGAGAACGCCTAACGCGTCGCCGTCAGGCGGCGGACGGCCTTCGCCACGCGCGTGCCGCTGCCCGACTTCGCCAAGACGACCGATGCGCCGGAGTGGGCCGCCGACAGCCGCTGCGTCGCGTCGTCGGAGAGGACGACGATCCGGATCTCCGGGAAGACGAGGTGGAGGTCGCGGACGAACTGGAGGCCGAGCTCGTCGACATCGACGACCGCGACCTGGACGTTCGTCGTCGGGCTGCCGGCGAGGTCGAACGCCTGATCGCTGCCCGCCGCGAGCTGGGTCGTGCTCCCCGGCCGCGCCGTTCCGAGCACCAGTCGATCCGCCAGCGTCGAGCCGACGAGCACGACGTCGACGCGTTTCTGCGGCGGCAGGACGAAGCGTCCCTTGACGAAGCGGGCGAGCCGGAGCGCCGTCGTGCTCCGCAGCGTCTCGTCGCCGGCGGTCGCCGTCCAGACGAGGCGGTAGCTGCCGAGCTGCCGGACGAGCCGCGGCATCCGCAGGCGCACGATCGCGCTGCCGGCCTGGACGTCGAGGCGCCACGTGTACCTCCGCACGCCCTTGCGGTCGAGCAGACGCACCGTCGCCGTCCCGGCGCGTGTCGAGCGGAGCTGCGCGGCGACGAAGTGCCGCTGCGCCCAGGCGTAGTGCTTCGTGCTGACGACGTGGAAGGCGAAGGCTGTCTCGGTAGGCGTGGTCGGGACGGTGGTGCTGCCGCCGCCCGTCGAGCCGCCGCCGGCGCCGCCGCTGCCGCCCGTGCCGCCGCCGCCCGTACCGCCCGGAGCCGGGGCGGCGACCGTGCTGAGCGGGATCGAGGTGCCCGGCAGGACGAAGACGAGGTCGCCCTGGTCGGTGACCGTGCCGCCCGCCGCACCGGCGACCGTGCCGTTCGGCAGGCCGCTCCCCGCGAGCGCCGTGTTCGCGCCCGGCACGGTCAGGCCGACGACCACGGGCACGTGGATGAGCACCTTAGAGCGCGCGCTCGCGTTCCCGGCAGGATCCTCCGCGACGATCTGGTACTGGTGCGCGTCGTTCGGGTCGTACGGCCCGAAGTCGACGCTCGTCTGGTCGGCCGGGATGAGCGCGCCGGGAACGCCGTCGACGACGAGTCGGAAGCCGGCGATCGCGCCGCTGTTGTCGGTCGGAGCCGTCCACGTGAAGACGAGCTCGCCGCCGTTCAGGTGGCCAGCGAACGCGCCGGGTGTCTTCGGCGGGATCGCGTCCGTGACGAGCGTGAATACGGAGAGGTGGCGCGTGAGGACGTGGATCCGGTCGCCGCTCTCGTAGAAGCCGTCCTGCCAGCCGCCCGGCAGGGCGCCGGCGGTCGGGACGCGCTTGAGCAGCCGCCACTCGCCGCCCGTCCAGGTGGCCGCGAGCGCGACGTTCTGCGCGTTCGGATCAGTCAGCTTCTTGACGATCGCGAGGTCGAGCGGCTGGGCGAAGCTGTGCACCGCCGTGCCCGCGAGCGCCCAGTGCGCGGTGGCGTCGATCACGTCGCCCGCGAGCGTGACCTTCGGGTCGACCGGGCCGGGCGTCCCCGTCGGCTCGGTGCGGATCACGAGCCAGTCGCTCGGGTCGCCGGACGACGGCGACCACGCGCCCGCCGGCACCGTCAGGTCGGCCTGCGCGTCGACCGAGGTGAGCGTCGTCGAGCCGTCCGCGGTCGTGTTCTTCTCGACGTACGTCGTCGGCGTCCCGTCCGTCCAGACCGTGAAGTGGACCTGGAACGGCGTCGTCTTCCCGGACGGGTCGACGATCGTTCCCGCGAGCGTGTGCGGGCCGTCGCCGATCGAGCCCGTGTTGAACGTCAGCTGACCGCCCGAGATCACCGGCGCGACGGTCGGCAGGCCGTCGAGCGTGACGCCGCTGACGCCGACGAGCTCGCTCGCGTCGAGCGTGATGTGGTCGGGGCGCGTCTGCGACGGGACGTGGATCGTCGAGCCGTCGGCCGGGTCGGAGGTGAGGAGCGACGGCGTCGCGTTGTCGAGTCGGATGCCGGTGACGACGCTCGCCGAGTTGTTGCCGAGCGAGTCGAACGCGCGCGCCTGGAGGTCGTAGAGTCCGTCGGCGTAGCCCGCCGTGTTCAGCGGCGTGCTCCACGGAGGCCCGGCGCCGTCGGTCGCGACCGTCGTCCACGCGTTGGCGCCGGCCGGGCTGATCGAGAACTCGACGCGGGCGGTGCTGCCGATCGTCGTCGCGGTCAGCGGCACGGAGCCGGAGAGGTTCGCGCCCGGATTGACGAGTGTCACCTGCGGCGGCGTCGTGTCGACGTGCGCGGTGACGGGCGTCGTCACGCGCTCGTTGCCGGCGACGTCGTCGACGACGATCCGGAAGTCGTAGTCGCCCGACGCGAGCGTCGTCGCATCCCATGTGACGCCGTACGGGCTGCTCGTCGCGGTGCCGGCCGCCTGCCACGAGCCGGCGCCTGCGGGCGAGAACTCGAAGCGGACGCTCGCGACGCCGGAGCCGGTGTCGTTCGCGGTCGCGGCGAGCGCCTGGCTCGGGCCGCCGATCGGGGTCGGGCCGCCGGTCGGGATCGTGAGCGTGCCGGTCGGCAGCGTGTTGTCGATCCGCGTCGAGACCGGGGCACTCGCGCCCGTGTGGTCGCTCTGATCCTTTGCGAAGGCGCGGAATTCGTAGACGCCGTCCGGCAGCGAGGTCGTGTCGAAGGCCAGCGAGAACGGCCCGGTCGTGCTGCCGACCGTCGTCCAGTCGCTGCCGCCGGCCGGCCGCCGCTGGAACTCGACGCTCGCGGTGTCGCCGTCCGAGCTCGCCGAGAGGGTCACGGTGCCGTGCACCGCCGCGCCGAGCCCGTTCATCGACGGCGTCGGCGGGTTGTTGTCGACGATGATGGAGACGCCGGCCGACGTCGTCGTGTTCTTCGCCGGATCGGTCGCCTTGATCGTGATCGTGTGCGCACCGTCGCGGGTCGTGCGCGAGTCCCAGTCGACGTTCGGGTCGGAGCCGCTGCCGACGACGACGCCGTCGACGTAGAAGACGTACGTGAGCGGGTTCGCGTCGTCGGCGACCGCGGCGATCTTGATCGTGCCGTCGAGCGGCGTGCCCGATCCGGGGGCGCCGACGGAGACGGTCGGGGCGACGTTGTCGACGACCACGACGCCCGCGCCCGACGGATGCAGGTCGACGGTGCTCGAGTTGTCAGCGGCGTCGACGATCACCGCCTGCACGTGCCAGGCGCCTTCCTGATTCGGGTTCGTCGTGTCCCACGCGACGCGGAACGTCCCGTCCTCCGTCGGCGTCGAGTCCGTGCCGACGTCCGTCCACGTCGAGCCGTCCTGCGAGATCTGGAAGGTGACGTGGTCGATCGGTGCGCCGGTGTCGTCCGGCGTGACCGAGAGCTCGACCGTGCCCTTGACGTAGTCGTCCGCGGAGCAGCCCGGGCAGGCCGGTGGCGTCGTGTCGACGAGGACGACCGCGGTCTTCGGCGTCTCGATGTTGCCGGCGTTGTCGGCCGAGAAGTACGAGATCGTGTGCGAGCCGTCGACGGCCGGGACGTTCACGGTCGTGCCGGCCGTCCAGGCGCCGCCGTCGAGCCGGTACTCGGTGGTGTTGACGCCGGACGCGACGCCGCCGGAGGTCGGATCGCTCGCGGTCAGCGTCACGGTGACGCCGCCCGACTGCCAGCCGCTCGGCGCGTTGTCCGAGGTCTGCGGCCGCGTGTTGTCAACGATGCGGCCGGTGACCGCGGTCGAGACGGTCGAGTTGCCCGCGCGGTCGGTCGCCGTCACGCGGACGTCGTACGTCCCGTCCGGCACGGCCGTCGTGTCCCAGCTGGCCGGCGTCGAGTGCCAAACGCCGTCCGCCTCGTTCGCGTACTCGTACGTGACGTCGGCGACGCCGGACGCGACGCCGCCGCTGACCGGGTCCGAGGTCGTCGAGGCGAGCGTGACCGCGCGACGCAGGTACTGGCCGGGATCGGTCATCGTCGCGAGCGGCGGCGTGTTGTCGATCATGCGGCCCGTCACCGGCGTCGAGGTCGGCTGGACGTTGCCGGCGCGGTCGGTCGCGATCGTCCGGAAGTCGTACATGCCGTCCGCGGTCAGCGTCGTGTCGTAGTCGTAGGCGTACGGGCCGCTCGTGCCGGTCGTCGTGCCGACGGTCGACCAGCTGTTCGTTCCCGCCGGCGAGAGCTGGAAGTCGACGTGGTCGACGAGCGAGCCGTCGTTGCCGTACTGATCCTGCGGGTCGCTCGCCGGAGCGGTGAGGTGCACGGTGGAGCGCAGGTACGAGCCAGGATCGTCCTGCGTGCTCGTCGGCGGCGCGTTGTCGACCTTGACGTTGTTAACGGGCGCCGAGTCGAAGGCGTTGCCCGCGCGGTCGGTGACGTGGACGCGCAGCTTGTAGATCGCGTCGTCGATCGCCGTCGTGTCGAGGCTCGCCGTGTTCACCGGCAGGCCCGCCCAGTTCGCGTCGTCCGTGCAGTCGCGCGACTGGTCGCAGTACTGGTACGTGACCGTGTCGACGCCGGAGGCATTCGCGCCGCCCGGATCGTCGGAGGAGCCGGTGAGGAGGAGCGTGCCGCGGATCGAGTGCGCGACGTTCAGCGCGGCCGGGTCGTCGACGGAGCCGGTCGGCGGCGTCGTGTCCTCGAGCCACGTCCACGAGTCGGGCGTGTCGTCGATGTTCCCGGCCGGGTCGATCGCGCGGATCTCGACCGTGTGGGTGCCGTCGGCCGGCGGCGGCGTGTACGCCTTCGGGCTGGTGCAGGGCGTCCAGGCGGCGCCGTCGAGCCGGCACTGGAAGGTTGAGCCGGGCTCGTTCGAGCCGAACGTGAAGCTCGGCGCCGGGTCGTTGGTCGGGTCGCCCGGCTTGGTCAGGATCGACGTGTCGGGCAGCGTCCGGTCGACGATCACGGACGAGATCGCTGTCGACTGGTGGCCGACGCCGTCGGTCGCGACCGCCTTGATCGCGCGGGCGCCGTCCGCCGGGATCGGCCACGAGCCTGTGTACGGGCCGGCCGTGTCCGTCCCGAGCGAGGTGACGGTGCCGCCGACGCAGTCGCTCGTGCTGCAGGCGAAGAACTCGACGTTCACGACGCCGCTGCCCACACCGTCGTCCGCGGTCGCCGCGACGGGCAGCGGGTCGGTCGCGTACGAGTTGACGTAGCTCGAGTCGGTCGGCGCGGTCACCGCGACCGTCGGCGCCGTGTTGTCGACGAGCACGTCGGCGACGACGGCGGAGGTGGTGACGTTGCCGGCCCAGTCGGTCGCCGTCGCGCGGATGTCGTAGGAGCCGTCGACAACCGCGTCGGGACCGGTGTTCGTGTCCCAGGTCGCGGGCACCTGCGTCCACGTGCCCTGGCCGGCAGGGGAGACCTCGAAGACGACGGCCGGGCTCGGGTCGGCGCCGTGGTCGTCGGTCAGCGCGGTCAGGTCGACCGTGCCCGTGACCGCCGCGCCGGCGACCGGGCTCGTGACCGAGACGTCGGGCGGCGTATTGTCGATGCGGATGTTCGGGATCGGCGCGGAGGTGCCGACGTTTGCCGCGTTGTCGGTGGCGCTGACGCGGAAGTCGTAGAGACCGTCCGGCTGCGTGGTCGTGTCGAAGCTCGCGCCGATCGTGCTCCACGAGTTCGCGCCGGCCGGCGAGAGCTCGAAGTGGGAGCTCGCGACGCCGGAGCCGCCCGGATCGCTCGAGGTCGAGTCGAGCGTGATCGTGCCGCGCACGTACGGATCGGGCGAGGTCATCGACGCGATCGGCGGGATCGTGTCGAGCGTCCATGCATGGCTCGGCGGCGCGGGCTCGACGTTGCCCGCCGTGTCGGTCGCGCGGACGTCGAACGTGTGCGGGCCGTCGCCGAGAGTCGGGAGGGTGTCTGGGCTCACGCAGAGCGTCCATGCCCCGCCGTCGACGCGGCACTCGAACGTGGACGGCTCGTTGGCGCCGAAGCCGAACGTCGGCGTCGCGTCGCTGTCCGGGTCGTCCGGCTTCGCGCCGAGGGTCGTCACGGGCGGTGTGTTGTCGATCGTCCGGTTGGCGACGACGTCGGTCGCGGAGTTCGACGCCTGGTCGTTCGCGACGGCGCGGAAGTCGTAGACGCCGTCGGCGAACGTCGTCGAGTCGAAGTTGGCGGTGAAACCGTCACCCGGCGTCGAGTCGGTCGCGATCGGCGTCCACGCGCCGGCGCCGAGGCGCTGCTCGAAGGTGACCGAGGCGACGCCCGAGCCCGTGTCGGAGGCCGTGGCGGAGAGGGCGATCGTCGCGCGCTTCGGCGAGCCGATCGCACCGAGCGAGACCGTCGGGTTCGTCGTGTCGACCTCGACCGTCGAGCTCGACGTGTACGTCGTCCGGTTGCCGACGGCGTCGGTGACGACGTAGCGGTAGCGGTAGCAGGAGCCGTCGGCGATCGTCGCGTCGCTGTACAGCGAGGCCGGATCCGTCGCGACCGGCGCGAATCCCGTCCAGCCCGTGCACGTGCCACCCGAGACCGTCGCGGTCTCGCGCTCGAGCACGGCGCCCCCGGTCGGGATCCCGCTCCCTGCGTCCGTTCCTGCGGGGAGCGTGACGGGGACGGACGTCGTGTTCCGCCAGCCGTCTGCATACGAGATCGAGCCGCCGCTCGGGGCGGTCGAGTCGGCGACGACGTCGAAGCTCCCGCTTGACGTCAGCCCGGCGCCGTCGTGGACGACGACGCTCTGCGCGCCGCTCGGCGCAATCGCAGTGCCGTCGAAGCTGTAGCTGCCGGCGCTCTCCGTCCAGCCCGAGCCGAGCGTCGGGAAGTCGGTCGAGGTCACCGTCGACTCGGCGTCGCTCGACGCGGCGGAGACCGTGAACGAGCCGACGACGCCCGGGCGGAAGTAGACGGTGCCGCCGGTCACCGACGCGTTCGCGAGCGCCGAGAACGACAGCGACGGCGTGCTCGGCGGAGTCGTGTCGACCTTCACGACGTGCGGCGAGATCGCCGTGGCGACGTTGCCCGCGTTGTCGGCGATCCGGTAGCGGTAGATCGCGCATTCGCCGCCTGCGACCGTGTCCGGAGTGGACCCGACCGCGGACCATGTCCCGGGGTACGCGCCGCAGGTGCCGCCGGCGAGCGTCGCAGTCTTCCGCTCGAGCGTCGCCGAGGCGAGGTCGAGCCCGGAGCCCGGGTCGCTGCCGTTCGTCGTCGAGACCGGCATGGAGCCGTCCGTGTCGTAGCCGTCCGCATAGTCGACGGTCACGCCGGTCGGAGGCGTGCGGTCGATCGTGATCGTGCGCTGATCGGAGCCCGTGTTGCCGGCGCCGTCGGTCGCGACCACGCGGATGACGCGGTCGCCGTCGCCGTAGCCGCTGACGTCCCACGTGAGCGTCCACGGATCGGCGTTCGCCGTGTCGACCTTGTTGCCGCAGGTCGGCGTCGAGGTCGGGCAGTCGTAGAGGTCGACCTTCGTCAGGTCGGTGTCCGCGGTCGAGATCGCGACCGTGATCGAGCTGCCGTCCGCCTGGCTCACGTACTGCGCCGGCGATGCGATCGTGAGCGACGGCGCATGGTTGTCGACGTCGACGGTCTGCGACGTGGACGGCGCGGCGTTGCCCGCGGCGTCGTGGCCGACCGCACGCACGTCGTAGCTGCCGTCGCCGAGAACGGTGGTGTTCCACGCGGCGCCGGTCGCCGTCCACGTCGCGTCCGTCGACTGCTTGTACTCGAAGGTGACGGTCGGCGACGGATCCATGTTGTCGGTCGCGCTGCCGCTCAGCGCCACCGTCGCCCCGACCCTCGACGCCAGCGAGTTCAGCGTCGCGCTCGGCGGCGTCAGGTCGACCTTCCACGTGAACGTGTCGGGTGTCGCGTCCGTGTTGCCGGCGGCGTCGACCGCGCGCACGTCGAGCGTGTGCGTGCCCTCGGCGAGGCCGGTCAGCGTGTCCGGCGTCGCGCACGCGCTCCAGGCGCCGCCGTCGAGGCGGCACTCGAAGGTGCCCGGCTCGTCGGACGTGAACGTGAACCCGCCGGAGGTGGAGGTCGTCCACGCGGTCGGATGCGTCGCAATCGTCGTGTCCGGCGCCGCGTTGTCGACGGTGCGCGGACCGACGACCGCGGAGGTCGTCGTGTTGCCGGCGCCGTCCGTGCCGATCGCACGGAAGTCGTAGTCGCCGTCCACGACGCTCGTCGAGTCGAAGCTCGCGGCGAACGGAGCCGCCGAGTCGGTCGAGACGTCCGTCCACGTCGAGCCGCCGTCCGGCTTGACCTGGAAGCGCACCGAGGCGACGTCGGAGCCGGTGTCGCTCGCGCTCGCGCCGAGCGAGACCGTGCCATGGAGGGCGGCGCCCGGATCGCCGAGGCTGACCGTCGGGCCGCTCGCGTCGACCAGGACCGTGTTCGGCGAGGTGTAGACGGCCTCGTTGCCGACCCTGTCGGAGATGCGGTAGCGGTACTTGACGCAGGTGCCGTTGGCGACCGTGTCCGGGTTTGCCGCGACCGGCGTCCACGCGCTCCACGAGCCGGTGCAGCTGCCCGCGGCGAGCGTCTTCGTCTGCCGCTCGAGCACAGCCGAGGCCGGCGCGACGCCCGCGCCGCCGTCGGTCGGCGTCGGCAGCGTGACCGTGATCGAGCCGGTCGTGTCGAAGCCGTTCGGATACGTGAACGTCCCGCCGCTCGGCGCGGTCGTGTCGGGCGTGACCGTGAACGTGCTCGTCGCGGTGCGGCCGGCGCCGTTCGTCGCGGCGACGGTCTTCGCGCCGCTCGCGCTCGCGCCACCGCTCCACGAGTACGTCGTCGTATACGGGCCGGTCGCCGTCGCGGAGTCGCCGCCGAAGACGGTCGGGAAGTCGACGTGGTCGATGCCCGAGTCGGCATCGCTCGTCGTCGCGCTGACGTCGAACGTCGCGCTGTTCGAGCCGCTCGGGTTGTAGTAGAGCGTCGAGCCGCCGACGGCCTCGTACGGCGAGCTCTCCGAGAGGCCGAGGCTCGGCGCGGCCGGATCGGTCAGGTCGACCTGCACCGTGTTCGGCGACACGTACGTCGTCGGGTTGCCGACGTTGTCGGAGACCGTGTAGCGGTACTGCGCGCAGAGGCCGCTCGCGACCGTGTCCGGCGTCGAGGCGACCGTCGTCCAGCCGCTCCAGACACCCGTGCAGGCGCCGTTCGCGAGCGTCCGCGTGCGCCGCTCGATCACGCCGCTCGCCGCGTCGACGCCGGAGCCGCCGTCGCTGCCGTCCGTGGTCGAGACCGGGATCTGCCCGTCGGCGTCGTAGCCGTCCGCGTAGTCGACGGAGCCGCCGCTCGGGCCGGTGACGTCCTTCGTGACGGTGAAGCTCGTCGTGCTGGTGAGGCCGGCGCCGTTCGTCGCGACGACGTCGACGCTGCCGGGCGAGGTCGTCGCCGTCGAATCCCAGCCGTACGTCGCGCCGTACGGGGAGGAGGCGTCGGCGCCGCCGCCCGTCATGCCGCCGAGCGCCGGGAAGGTGAGATGGTCGATGCCCGACTCCGCGTCATTCGACGTCGCAGCCGCGTCGAAGGTCGCGCTGTTCGAGCCGCTCGGGTTGTAGTAGAGCGTCGAGCCGCCGACGAACTCGTTCGGGGAGCTCTCCGACAGGTTGACGCTCGGCGCCGACGGCGGCGTCGAGTCGATCCGGACGAGCGTCGTGCCGACAGCCTCCTCGTTGCCGACCTCGTCGTAGGCGCGGTACTTGACCGTCGTCGTCGAGTTGAGCGTGATCGCCGTCGAGTAGACCGGGCTCAGGGGCGTCGGATCGCTCCCGTCGAGCGTGTAGCGGATCTCGAAGACGCCCGAGCCGGCGCCGTCGTTCGCGCTCAGCGCGACCGTCACCGGCAGGGTCGTGTACCACGAGCCGGTGCAGCCGACGCCGTTGCACGTCGCCGTCGTCGTCGGGGCTGCGCCGTCGGCGGCGACCGAGAACGCCGCAGGGCTCGAGTCGAGGCCGGCGCCGTTCCGCGTCGTCACCTGCTCGGCGCCCGGCGCGCCTGCGGTCGTGTCGAAGCTGTACGCGCCGCCGGCGTTCGTCCAGCCGGCGCCGAGCGAGGGCCAGCTCGTCGAGGCGACACCGGACTCCGGATCCGTCGAGCTCGCGCCGACGGTGAAGCCGCCGTTCGAGCCCGGCCGGACGAAGATCGTCGAGCCGCTCGCAGACGCGTTCGTGAACGAGCCGAAGGTGAGCGCGGGCGCGGTCGGTGCGCTCGTATCGACCTTGACCGTCGCGCTGGAGGCGCTGGTGCTGCGGTTGCCGACCTTGTCGTCGACCTGGTAGCGGTAGACGTAGCAGCGGCCGGACTGCACGGTCGTGTCGTTGCCGCCGACGAGCGTGACCGGCGTGAAGGTGCCGGTGAAGACGCCGCAGCTGCCGCCGGCGAGCGGTGCCTCGTCACGGAGGACGACGCCGCTCGTCGGGTCGACGCCGGACTCCGCGTCGGTGCCGGGGTCGAGCGTGACCGGGACGGAGAGGGTGGTGACGTACCCGCCGGTGACCGTCGCGGAGACGCCCGTCGGGCCGGCCGCGTCGGCGGTGAGGGCGAAGGAGGTGTCGGGGCCGGCCGTCCCGGCGCCGTTGACGGCGTGCACGTTGTTCGTCGCCGAGGCGGTGGGCGAGCCGCTGTGGTCGTAGGTGGCCTGGTTCCCGGAGGCGCTGCGCGACCAGCCGCTCGGAGCCGCGGGGAAGACGTAGCTCGCGATATCGGACTGCGCGTCCGTCGAAGTGGCCGAGACCGTGAACGAGCCGGCCGCCGCGCTCGGGCGGAACCACACCGTGCTCGCGCCGTCCGTGGCCGCGGTGGTGAAGGCGCCGAAGGAGAGCGCCGGCGCGCTCGGCGCGCTCGTGTCGACCATGACGACGGCGCTCGCGGCGGACGGAGCGGACTGGTTGCCGACGCGGTCGGACTCGAGCAGGCGGTACTCGTAGCAGGAACCGGACTGCACGCTCGTGTCGGGGTTCGAGACCGTCGTCCACGCGCCGTAGGCGCCGCACGTGCCGTTCGTCAGCGTCGCCTCGTGGCGCTCGTAGACGCGGGAGCTCGGATCGAGGCCGGAGCCGCCGTCGGTGCCGTCCGTCGGCGTCAGCGCCACCGAGGTCGCGGTCGTCCAGCCGCCCGTGACCGACACGGACTGGCCCGTCGGCGCCGTCGAGTCGGATGCGATCGTGAACGAGTCGCTCGCCGTGTTCCCGGCCTGGTCGGCGACGGAGATGCTGCGCGAGCCGGGTGCTGCGGCGCCGCTCGACCACGAGTAGGTCGCCGTCGTCCCGTCGCCCGTCCAGCCCGTCACGGCCGACAGGTTCGGGAAGGCGGTCGACGCGATCGAGGTCTCGGGATCGGAGCCCGCCGCGTTCAGCGTGAACGAGCCCGAGCCCGACGGCCGGAAGAAGAGCGTCTTCGACACGCCGTCCCAGTCCTGGTTGCCGCCGCCGCTCACGACGGTCGGCGCGGTCACCGTCACCGTCGGCGAGCCGGTGTCGACCTTCGCGGTCGCGCTCGCGGCGGACGGCGCAGACTGGTTGCCGACGCGGTCGGACTCGAGCAGCCGGTACTCGTAGCAATGACCGCTCGCGACGCTCGTGTCGGCGCCGCCGACGAGCGTGACCGGGCTCCAGCCGCTCCAGCCCGTGCAGGCGTCGCCGGCGAGCGTCGCTTCGCGGCGCTCGTAGACGCGCGTGCTCGTGTCGATGCCCGAGCCCGTGTCGGTGCCGTCGGTCGGCGTGAGCGCGACCGAGAGGCTGCCGTAGTAGCCGCCGGCGATCGAGACGGACTGTCCGGTCGGCGCGCTCGCGTCGGCGACGATCGAGATCGCGTCGGAGGCGGTCGCGCCGGCGCCGTTCGTCGCGACGACGTTGCGCGAGCCGGGCGCGGCCGCGCCGGAGGTCCAGCTGTAGGTGCCCGAGTCGTAGGGCGACGTCGCGTCGCTGCCGCCGGTGCCGCTCCAGCCGCCGAGCGCGGAGAGATCCGGGAAGGCCACGTCCGCGAGACCGGACTGCGCGTCGGACGCCGTCGCCGCGAGCGTGAACGATCCGCCCGCCGCCGGGTTGACGAAGAGCGTCTTCGAACCGGCCGCGTAGAACTGCGCGGCGGTGCCCGCGGTCGCGGTCGGCGCGGTCACGTTCACCGTCGGCACGGAGCCGTCGACCATCGCCGTGTCGGAGACGCCCGTCGAGACGTTGCCGACCTTGTCGGCGATCGTGAACTCGTAGCGGTAGCAGAAGCCACTCGCGACGGTCGCGTCCGGGCTCGTGAACGTACCGGTGTCGGCGGTGAACGTGCCGCAGCTGCCGCCCGAGAGCGGTGCGCTCTCGCGCGTGACGGTGCGCGTCGACAGGTCGAGGCCCGAGCCGCCGTCGCTCCCGTCGCCGGTGACGAACGCGACCGACGAGCCGGTGTGCCACGCGCCGCCCGTGATCGAGATCGTCTGGCCGGCCGGCGCGGTCGAATCGGTGACGATCGAGATCGCGTCGCTGCCGGTGTTGCCGGCCGAGTCAGCGGCGGAGATCGTCTGCGCGCCGGGTGCGCCCGCGCCGCTCGACCACGAGTACGTCGCGGTCGAGCCGTCGCCCGTCCAGCCGGCGACGCCGGAGAGATCCGGGAAGGTCGTCGAGACGATCGCCGTCTCGGCGTCGCTCGTCGTCGCGTTCAGCGTGAACGAGCCGGACGTCGACGGGCGGACGTAGAGCCTCTTCGTGCCGCCGTTCCAGAACTGCGCGCCGCCGTCCGTCAGCGGGGTCGGCGCGGTCGCGGTCACAGTCGGCGCGACCGTGTCGACCTTCGCGGTGACGCTGACAGGCGCCGAGACGTTGCCGACGTGGTCGGCGACGGTGAACGTGTAGCGGTAGCAGAAGCCGTTCGCGATGCCCGAGTCGGGGCTCGTGAAGGTGCCCGCGTCGCTCGTGAACGTGCCGCACGAGTTGCCGCTCAGGGGCGCGCTCTCGCGCGTGACCGTGCGCGTCGACAGGTCGAGGCCCGAGCCGCCGTCGCTTCCGTTCCCGAGCGTGAACGAGACGGGGCCGGAGAAGTACGGTGCGCCGGCGCCGGAGAGCGCGATCGTCTGGCCGGCCGGTGCGGTCGAGTCCGCCGTGACCGCGAAGCTCGAGCTCGCGGTCCGCCCGGCGTTGTTCGTCGCGACGACCGACTGCGCGCCCGGCTCGGCCGCGGTCGGCGTGTAGCTGTAGTGGCGCGACGAGCCGGTGCCGCCGACGCTCCAGTCGGCGCCCATCGCGGCCGCGCTCGGGAAGGTGTAGCCCTGGATGCCGCTGTCGGCGTCGGTCGAGCTCGCGTCGACGTCGAAGCCGCCCGACGGCGCGCCCGGCCGGAAGAAGAGCGTCGAGCCGGTGCCGGAGTACCACGCGCCGCCGCTCGCGTTCGAGAGCGTGAGCGCGGGCGCCGTCGGGTCGCTCGTGTCGATCTCGACGGTTGTCGAGAGCGTGAGCGTGTTCCCGACCGCATCGGTGCCGGTGAGCGTGTAGCGGTAGCAGCCGGTGGAGAGACCGCTCTGCGCCGGCGCGCCGCTGAGCGTCGTCGCCGAGCCGAAGCTGCCGCACGTGTCGGGCGCCGAGAAGCTCGCGAAGCGGCGCGTCAGCGTCGACGAGGCGAGGCCGGACTGCGCCGGCGACTGCGCCTCGACGAAGTCGGTGCGGACGTCGATCGGGAAGGAGCCGCTCTGCGAGTAGCTCGTCGTGCCCGCGCCGCTCGCCGCCCGGCCGTTGACGGTCAGCGCTCCGCCGGTCGGCGCCGCGGTGTCGTCGACGAAGGAGATCGAGCCGGTGCGCGTGTTGCCGGCGACGTCGGAGCCGACGATCGACTGCGCGCCCGGCGTCCCCGCACCCGCGCTCCAGGCGTACGTCGAGGACGTGAAGTCCGGCCCGGTCGTGACCGTCTCGGCGCCGTGCGTCCAGCCGCTCGTCCCGATCGCCGGATACGCGACCTGGCCGGGGCCGGAGCTCGCGTCGCTCAGCGTGTCGGAGATCGTGAAGCTGCCGGCGGCGGCGCTCGAGAAGTAGAGGCGCCCGGCAGCTTGGTCGAAGCTCGCGCCGGTCGCGGAGCCGATCGAGAACGAGTTCGTCGGCGGCACCGAGTCGATCTGGATCACGTCGGACTGGACCGCCTGGACGTTGCCGACGTTGTCGACCGCCGCCCACTTGATCGTGTCGCCGTCGTTCAACCCCGCCGTCGCGACCGACCCGCTGACGACCGTCGCGCCCGCGCCGAGCGGATCGGAGCCGTTCGTCGTGTAGCGGATCTGCTTGACGCCCGAGCCAGCGTCCGAGCCGGTGATCTGGTACGTGACGGGCGTCGAGGTGACCCACCCTGCGCACGAGCCGCCGCCGTTGCAGCTCGTCGTCGTCGACGGTGCGGTCGAGTCGGCGGCGATCGTGACCGTCCGGTTGCGCGTGTTCGCCGCCTTGTCGGTCGCGGTGACCGTCTGCGCGCCCGGCTCGGTCGCGCCGCCGGACGACCACGTGTAAAGCGTCGACGTGTGCGGGCTCGTCGCATCCGTTCCACCGGCGGTGCCGAAGCCGTCGCCGCTCAGATCCGGGAAGGAGACGCCGGTGACCGCGGTCTCCGCGTCGAAGGCGGTCGCGGCGAGCGTGAACGAGCCGGAGCCGGCCGGGCGGTAGTAGAGCGTCTTCGTCGTGTCGTTCCAGAAGGCGTCGCCGCTCAGCGTGGCAGGCGTGTCGACCGTCAGCGAAGGAGCCGCGGTGTCGACCTTCGCTGTGACCGTGACGGGCGCCGAGACGTTGCCGACGTGGTCGGCGACGGTGAACGTGTAGCGATAGCAGAAGCCGTTCGCGACGCTCGAGTCGGGGCTCGTGAAGGTCCCGGCGTCGCTCGTGAACGTGCCGCAGCTGTCGCCGGCGAGCGGTGCGCTCTCACGCGTGACGGTCCGGCTCGTCAGGTCGAGGCCGGAGCCGCCGTCCGTGCCGTTGCCGAGCGTCCAGGCCACGGCGCCGGAGACGTACGGCGCGCGGGCGCTCGAGAGCGTGATCGTCTGCCCGGCAGGCGCGGTCGAGTCGGCGGTGACGGAGTAGCTCGCGTTGGTCGAGTCGATGCCGGCGTTGTTCGTGACATGCACGGTGCGCGGCGTCGACGGGCTCGTCGTCGAGCCGGCGAAGCCGACGTCGACATGCGTGCCGGTCTGGGTGACGGAGAAGTTGCTGCCGCCACTCGCGTTGAGCGAGCTGAACGTCGCCGCCGCGTTGCCGGGTGCGAGATCGGACTCGCCGTCGGCCGCGTTCGCCGTCACCGTGAAGGCCCCGCCGGCACTCGGCCGGAAGTAGAGCGTGCCGGCGCCGTCGTCATACGTGTTGCCCGCGGAGAGGCCGCTGAACGCGACGGACGAGATCGTCGGCGCCGTCGTGTCGACGAGGACGGTCGCGCTCGTCGCGGCCGTGTTCCCGACGTTGTCGGTGCCGGTCAGCGTGTAGCGGTAGCAGAGCCCGTCGCTCGGGACGGTGTCGCTCGCCCCGGCGACCGTCGTCGCGTTCGCGTACCCGCCGGCGGGGCAGACTCCGGCGCTCGACGGCGCGGCCTGCATGCGCGTCACGACGTTGCCCGCGATGCCCGAGCCCGCGTCGGAGAAGGCGCTCTTCGTGATCGTCACCGTGGTCGACCCGGAGAAGGCGGGCACGGAGATCGAGCCGCCCGTCGGCGCAGCCGCGTCCGCGGTGATCGTGACGGAGTCGCTCGCCGTCGTCCCTACGCCGTTCGTGGCGACGACGTTGCGGCTCGTGCTGCCGCTGAGGCTTGCCGTCCACGCGTAGTTCGCCGGCGAGCTGAACGGGCTCGAGCCGTCGGCACCGCCCGTGCTGCCGGCCGTCCACCCGCTGACACCGGAAAGGTCGGGGAAGGCGACCTGCGCGATGCCCGAGTCCGCGTCGCTCGCCGAGGCGTTGAGCGTGAACGAGCCGGAGACGCCCGGGTTGACGAAGAGCGTCTTGGCGCCGGCGTTCCAGAACTGTCCTCCGGCGCCCGTGACCGGCGTCGGCGCCGTCACCGAGACGGCGGGCGGCGTCGTATCGACGAGGATCGTGCTGCTCGCGCTCGCCGTGTTGCCGACGTTGTCGGACGCGTCGAGCGTGTAGCGGTAGCAGAGCCCGTCCGTCGGGACGGCGTCGCTCGTGCCCGCGACCGTCGTCGGGCTCCCGTAGCCGCTCGCGGGGCAGGTCGTGCCGGTCGGCGCAGCCTGCATGCGCGTGACGACGTTCGAGGCGATCCCGGAGCCGGCGTCGCCGTAGTTCGTCTTCGTGATCGCGATCGTGGTCGAGGTCGAGGTCGCCGGGACGGAGATCGAGCCCCCGCTCGGCGCCGTGTTGTCGAGTGCGACCGTGAAGCTGCCGGTGCGCGTGAGCGCCGCGTTGTTCGTGGCGGTCACCGTGGAGCTGCCGGCTGCGGTCGAGCTCGTCGTCCACGTGTACGTGTTCGAGTACGGGCTCGAGAGGTCGTCGCCGCCGCCCGAGATCGAGCTGCCGGAGAGATCCGGGAAGTTCACCTTCTGGATCCCCGACTCCGGGTCGCCCGGCGCCGAGGAGACGGTGAACGTGCCGCCGTTCGCGCCGGCGTTCGTGCGCAGGTACACCGTCGTGCCGCCGACGAACGAGTCGGTGTCGCCGCCGTTGGCGAGCGTCGGCGTGAACGCGGCGGGCGCGGTCGTGTCGACGAGCACCGTGGAGCTCGTGCTCGCCGTGTTGCCGACGTTGTCGGTCGCGTCGAGCGTGTACCGGTAGCAGAGCCCGTCCGTCGGCACGGTGTCGCTCGTGCCGCCGACGGTCGTGCCGTTCGCGTAGCCGCCTGCGGGGCAGACGCCCGGGCTCGACGGCGCGGCCTCCGTGCGCGTGACGACGTTCGACCCGCCGGCGAGGCCGGAGCCGCCGTCGGTGTAGTTCGTCTTCGTGATCGTGACGGTGGTCGAGCTCGAGAATGCCGGGACGGAGATCGTGCCGCCCGTCGGCCCGGTCGAGTCGTCGGTGAACGTGAGGCCGGTCACGGTTGCGTTGCCGGCGACGTCGCGGCCGGTCATGTTCTCGGTGGGCGCGCTTGAGGTGCCGGCGCTCCAGGAGAACGCGTTCGAGACGTACGGCCCTCCCGCCGGTGTCGAGACGGTGCTCGGCGTGTGCGTCCAGCCGGTCGTGGTGCCGCCGAGCGCAGCGGTCTGGCTCGAGGCGGGACCGGAGTTTGCGTCGGTGACGGTGTTGGTGAGGGTGAAGGAGCCGGCCGCGGCGCTGCGGTAGTAGACGGTGGTGCCGCTCTTGAAGGCGCCGCCGCTGACGCCGGAGAGCGCGATCGCGCTCGTCGGGGCGACGCCGTCGATCTGCACGAGCTGCGAGCCCGGCGTTTCCTGGTTGCCGACGTTGTCCGTGCTGGACAAGCGAACCGTCGACGTGCTGGAGACCGTGAACGGCACGGTGTAGGTCTGGGCGGTGCCGCTCGTAGTGGGATCGCTGCCGTCGGTCGTGTAGCGAGTGCTCGCGACACCCGAGCCGCCGTCGCTCGGCGAGAGCGACACGGTCACCGCAGTCGTGAACCAGCCCGCGCACGAGCCGCCGTTGCACTGGATCGTCGTCGTCGGCGCCGCGCCGTCGGCGGTCAAAGCGAACGACGTGTCAGGCCCGGTGCCGCTTGCGTTGTTGACGGCGTGCACGTTGTTCGTCGGCGAGGCCGTCGGCGAGCCGGTATGGCTGTACATCGCCTGCGTCGTCCCGATCAGCGTCCGCGACCAGCCGGTCGGCGCCGCGGGGAAGACGTAGCTCGCGACGCCCGACTCCGCATCGGTCGCGTTGCTCGCGGTGACGGTGACCGAGCCGGCGCCGGCGCTCGGGCGGTAGTAGACGGTCGTGCCGGCCGCCGACGCAGCCGTGAAGCTGCCGAAGGCGAGGTTGACGCCGCCGGTCGGCGCGGTCGTGTCGACGAGCGCGGGCGAGCTGACGGCCGTCGCGATGTTGCCGACGTTGTCTGTGCCGGTGAGCGTGTAGACGTAGCAGCGGCCGTCGGTCGGCACCGTGTCGGTTGCGCCCGGCACGCCCGTCGAGCCGGTGTAGCCGGAAGCGGGGCAGACGCCCGGGCTCGACGGCGCCTGCGGGTTCGAGCGGGTGACGGCGTTCGACGCGATCCCGGAGCCCGCGTCGCTGTAGTTCGTCTTCGTGATCGAGACCGTCGTCGAGCTCGAGAAGGCCGGCACCGAGATCGAGCCGCCGGCCGGCGCCGTCGAGTCCGCCGTGATCGCGAAGCCGCCTGCCGGCGAGGTGAGACCGGTGTTGTTCGTTGCCGTCACGCTCGGGCTCGCGTTGCCGCTCGCGCCGTTCAGCGTGTAGCTGTGAGCCGCGGCTGTGCCGCCGGCGCCTGTCCAGCCCGTGACGGCCGGCCAGGCATAGATGGCGATGCCGGACTGCGCGTCGCTCGCCGAGGCGGTGACGTTGAACGTGCTCGTGCCGCCCGGCTTGTAGTAGAGAACCGTCGAGCCGTCGGTGAAGAGGTCGGCTGCCGACTCGCCGATCGCGAACGTCGGCGCGGCCGGGGGCGCCGTCGTGTCGACGAGGACGGTCGCCGTCGCGGTCGCGGTGTTGCCGACGTTGTCGGTCCCGGTCAGCGTGTAGCGGTAGCACTGGCCGTCGGTCGGGACGGTGTCGGTCGCGCCGGGCACCGACGTCGAGCCGGTGTAACCGGAGGCGGGGCAGACGCCCGGGCTCGACGGGGCCTGGGCATTGGAGCGGGTGACCGCGTTCGAGGCGATCCCGGAGCCGCCGTCCGTGAAGTCGACCCTGTTGAGGCCGAACGTCACCGAGCTCGAGAACGCGGCCGGCGCGATCGAGCCGCCGGTCGGCGCGGTCGAGTCGTTGGTGTAGGTGAGACCGGTGACGGTGCTGTTGCCGGCGACGTCGCGGCCGGTCACGTTCTCGGTGGGCGCGCTCGAGGTGCCGGCGCTCCAGGAGAAGCTGTCGGAGACGTACGGGCCGCCGGCGGGAGTGGAGACGGTGCTCGGCGTGTGCGTCCAGCCGGTGGTCGTGCCGCCGAGCGCTGCGGTCTGGCTCGAGGCCGGACCGGAGTTTGCGTCGGTGACGGTGTTGGTGAGGGTGAAGGAGCCGGCCGCCGAGCCCTGGTAGTAGACGGTCGTTCCGCTCTTGAACGCGCCGCCGCTGACGCCGGAGAGCGCGATCGAGCTCGTCGGCGTGGCGGCGTCGTACTGGATCGTCTGCGAGCCGTTCGGCTCCTGGTTGCCGACGTTGTCGGTGCTGTAGAAGCGATTCGTCTCCGTCGCCGAGACCGTGTAGGAGCCGGCGTAGGTCTGCGCGGTGCCGCTCGTCGTCGGATCCGTGCCGTCGCGCGTGTACCGCGTGCTTGCGACACCCGAGCCGCCGTCGACGGGCGAGAGCGAGACGGTCACCGGCGCGGTGAACCAGCCAGCGCACGAGCCGCCGTTGCACTGGATCGTCGTCGTCGGCGCGAGCGGGTCGGGCGTGAGCGCGAACGGCGCGTCCGGACCGGGGATGCCGACCGTGTTGATCGCGTGCACGTTGTTCGTCGGCGAGGCCGTCGGCGAGCCGCTGTGGCTGTACTGCGCCTGGGTCGTCCCGATCAGCGCCTGCAGCCAGCCGGTCGGCGCCGCCGGGAAGACGTAGCTCGCGAGGCCGGACTGCGGGTCGCTCGCGCCGCTCGCGGTGACGGTGACTGCGCCGGCCGCCGCGGTCGGTCGGTAGTAGACCGTCGTGCCGGTCGTCGACGCGGCCGTGAAGCCCCCGAACGAGAGGCTGACTGCGCCGGCCGGCGCGGTCGTGTCGACGAGCACCGCTGAGGTCGTCGTCGAGGCCGTGTTGCCGACGTTGTCGGTCCCGGTCAGCGTGTAGACATAGCACTGCCCGTCGGTGGGGACGGTGTCGGTCGCGCCGGGCACGGTCGCCGCGCCGCTGTAGCCGCTCGTCGGACAGACGCCGGGGCTCGACGGCGCCTGCGGGTTCGAGCGGGTGACGACGTTCGACGCGATCCCGGAGCCCGCGTCGCTGTAGTTCGTCTTCGTGATCGAGACCGTCGTCGAGCTCGACGTCGCGGGGACGGAGATCGAGCCGCCGGCAGGCGCGGTTGGGTCGGCGGTGATGGTGAAGGTGGCGGTGGGGGAGGTGAGGCTGGTGTTGTTGGTGGCGGTGACGCTCGGCGATGTGTTGCCGTTGGCGCCGTTCAGTGTGTAGGTGTGGTTTGCGGTGGTGCCGCCGGCG
>DATBIC010000014.1:0-6625 GCA_036557145.1 Gaiellaceae bacterium | reverse complement strand
CGCGACGCTTTCCCTGCAGACCGGCCGGGATGGTCGGTAACGGGGTCGCTGCGCGTCGGCCGGCCGCTGCTCGGCCGAAACGGCCACGGCCAGGTGCCAGGCATCGAATCACAGGCGCTCGAGCAGCTCGCCGACGCCGCCGACGACCTCGCCCGGCCGTTGCAGCTTCGGCAGCCGGCCGAGCTCGCCGTTGCCGGTGATCCCGGTGCGCACGAGGACCGTGTGCGAACCGCCGAGGTTGCCGAGCGCGATGTCGAGGGCGACGTCGTCGCCGATCACGGCGAGCTCGTTCGCGGGCAATCCGAGCCGGGCGACGATCTCGCGCACGGCCGGGCGCGACGGCTTGCCGACGATCGCCGGGCGCGCGCCGGTCACCTTGGCGAGCGCGGCGGTCACCATCGCGCCGCGGCTGAAGATCGGCCCGTCGGCGCCCGAGTACGCGGCGACATAGCTCGCCGTCAACAGCCTCGCGCCGGCGTTGATCCCCCGTGCCGCCTGCTCGAGCTCGGCGAAGTCGACGTCCTTCGGGTGCGCGACGAGCACGACGTCGAACTCCTCTCCCCGGCCGACCAGGCGAATGCCGGCGGCCGCAAGGCGCTCGTGCGTCGCGTTCGTGCAGAAGGCGAGCACGCCCGCACCCGGCCGACGCCCGAGCACGGAGATCGCGCAGCAGACCGGCGTGATCACCTCGTCGTCGCGCACGTCGAGACCGCCGTCGCGCAGCTCAGCGGCGAGCACCTGCGGCGCGACGTGGCTCGCGTTCGTGAAGACCACGAACGGCCGGCCGGAGCGTCGGATCGCCTCCAGCAGCTCGCGCGCGCCGACGATCGGCTCGTGGCCCGACCGCGTGCGCTGGATGAGCGTCCCGTCGAGGTCGAGCACAAAGCCGCGCGCCTGCCGGAGCGCCGTCACGCGCGCCGCCAGAGCACGTTCGTCTCGCCCTTTGCGAGGCTGAAGTAGGTCACGTCGGGCCGCCGCTCGAGCTCGCGCAGGAGCGTGACGAGCGGGCTGCGCCGGCCGGGCGCCGAGTCCGCCGGCGCTCCGCTCACCATCGCGTCGACCTGCTCGGCCGGCATCGTCAGCCGGAGCAGCAGCTCCTCGTCGGAGATCCGCTCGCCCAGGCGCACGCGCGCGCCCTCGAGCGAGAGCGGCTCGACACGCCGCAGCTCGGCGGCGCGCGGCAGCGACAGCACCCGGTCGGCGACGTCCGGGGCCGGCGGCGCAGGTGGATCGCCGAAGTGGCCGAGGAAGTAGCGCACGATCTCGTCCGGCACGTCGGCGTAGCGGCCGGCGCCACGATGCAGCGCCATCACGTTCATCACGGCCTGCGTGACGAGGAACTGCGCGTACGGCGTGACGACGATCGGGTAGCCGAAGTCGGCGCGCACCCGTCCGATCTCCTCGATCGACTCGTCGAAGAGCTCGGGTCTCCGAAGCTCCTCGAGCTGGCGCCGCATCGTCGTGACGACGCCGCCCGGCAGCTGGTGGTGGTAGTAGCCGGCGTCGTACTCCGCTGGGACGCCGCGCGGCAGGCCGCGCTCGGCCGCGAGCCGCTCGAAGTGGGCGGAGACGAGCGCGAGCGCCTCGGGATCGATCTCGGTCGAGAAGCCGGACGCGTCCAGATTGCGGATGGTTGCCGCCGTCGACGGCTGCGAGGTGCCGCTCGCGAGCGGTGCGACCGCGGTGTGCAGCGTCCCGAAGCCGAGCCTCGCGCCCTCGACGTACACGAGCGGAGCGAGGCCGATCGTGCAGTGGCTGTGCAGCTCGACGGGACGGCCGGCGAACGCGTCGAGGAAGAGCGGCGCCAGCTCGCGCACACGGTCGACCGTGAGCAGCCCGCCGGGATCCTTCAGGTAGAGGCGGTCGACGTGGGGCATCGCGGCGACCGCGGCGGCGCGCGTCGCGTAGTGCGCATCGTCGTGCACCTCGCTGACCGAGTACGTCAGCCCGACGACGACCTCCTCGGCGCCCTCCTCTTTTGCGAGCCGCGCGCTCTCGGCCAGCGCCCGCGGATCGTTCATCGGGTCTGCGATCTGCACGCGGCGGATGCCGTTGCGAACGACGAGGCGAAAGGCGAGCCGGATCACGTCCTCGCGCGCCGGCTCCCACGAGATGAAGCGCATCCCGGTGGTCAGGAAGGTGAGGAGCGTGCTCGGCATCGCCGCCCGCATCAGGCGGATGCGCTCCCAGGGATCCTCGTGGTGGAAGCGCACCGACACCGCCATGTGCGTGCTCGAGGTGAAGTCGAGCGCGCGGTAGCCGACGCGATCGAGCGTCGGCGCGATCGAGACGACGTCGGGCGTCGTCAGCCCGGTCGCGCCCCACAGGCTCTGATTGCCGTCGCGGGTCGTGGTGTCGACGAGCTCGATCGCCGTCATCCGACCTCGACGCGGAAGAGCGGCTGCCCGGCCTCGACCAGCTCGGCGTTCTCGGCACAGACCTCGACGACCGTCCCCGCAACGCCGGCGACGATCGAGTTCATCATCTTCATCACCTCGACGAGGCAGACGACCGTGTCGGGCTCGACGCGCGCACCGACCTCGACGTAGGGCTTGGCTCCCGGCGCCGACGCGCGGTAGAAGACGCCGAGCAGCGGGCTCCGGATCGCATGCAGGTCGCCCGCGGGCTCGCCGGGCTCGGGTGTCGCGCCGTCCTCGGCCGGCTTTCCGCCGCGGCGCACGTGCAGTTGCAGCTCGGGCGTGTCGATGCGCAGCTCGTCGAGCGCCGACTCGTCGATCAGCCGCAGGATCTCGCGGACGTCGTCGTCGCTCAGGCTCATTCGCGCGCCTTCACGCCGAGCGTCGACATGACGAGCGCGAGCGCCGACTCACCGGTCGGGCCGTGCGTGCGGGCGGCGGCGGTCACCGGCCGCGACTGGAGCACGTAGGTCGAACCGTCGCCGTCGATGGCCCACTCCATGTCCTGGTGCGCGCCGAAGTGGCGCTCGACCTCGCCGGCGACGCGCACGAGCTCGGCGAGGCGCGCTTCGTCGAGGCAGGGGACACTCGCCCGCTCCGTCGGCACCTCGAGGCGCGCGGTCCCGGCGCCCTTCGGATCGGGCCGGTACTCGACGAGCTTCGCGTTGACCGTGCTGCGCACGACCTCGCCGGTCACCTTGCTGACGAGGTACTCGTCCGGCGTGACCTCGCCGCCGACGACTGCAACCCCGAGCCCCCAGCTCGCGTCGATCGCGACCACGCTCGGGTCGCCGCTCACGGGGTTGCAGGTGAACAGGACTCCCGCCACCTCGGCATCGACCATGCGCTGCACGGCGACGCCCATCGCCGGCGCGCGGACCGTCGCGCCGAGCCGCGCCCGGTAGGTGATCGCCTCCGGGCTGAGCAGGCTCGCCCAGCACCGCTCCACGGCGCGGCAGAGCTCGTCGACGCCGCGGACCCAGAGCACCGTCTCCTGCTGGCCGGCGAACGTCGCGTCGGCGCCGTCCTCGCCGACCGCGCTCGAGCGCACCGCGACCGGTGGTTCGCCGAGCTCCGCGTAGCGGTCCGCGATCTCCGCGCGCAGCGCGTCCGGCAGCCCGGCGCCGGCGATCGCCGCGCGAAGCTCGTCCGACACGGCGCGGACGGCGGCGATGTCATCGACGTCGAGCCCCGCCGGCACGCGCTCGGCGACGAAGGCGTCCGCCGAGATCGCGAACCCGTCCGGGACCGGGATCCCGGCGGCGAGCAGCTCCCCGAGCGCGGCGCTCTTGCCGCCGAAGCGGCCCACGTCGCGCAGTCTCAGCTCGGCGAGCGGCGCGGTTGCCGCGTGCACTCAGGACGCCTCGTCGAGGATCTCGACGACGCCGGTGGCGCCGTCCACCCGCAGCAGCTGGCCGGTGCGGATCACCGCGGTCGCGCGTCCGGTGCCGACGACGGCCGGCTTGCCGTACTCGCGCGACACGATCGCCGCGTGCGACATGACGCCGCCGATGTCGGTGACGGTGGCCTTCACCTTCGGGAAGATCGGCGCCCACGCCGGCGACGTGATCGTGCAGACGAGGATCTCGCCCTCCTGCACCGTTCCGAGCTCCTTCGGATCGTTGAGCACGCGCGCGCGGCCCTCCGCCGTCCCGGCGGAGGCGGCTGCGCCCTGCAGCCGGCGCGGGGCCCCGTCGAGCGACGCCGCCCACTCCTGCAGACGCTGCGGCGTGACGCCCCAGAGCATCACCGCCATCGGGTCGTTCACCGCCTCGGGCATCGCGCCCAGAGCAGGCGGCGGCGTCCACTCGGCGAGCCGCTCGAGCAGCGCGCGCCGCTTCGTCACGATCGGCGGCCAGTACTCCGGTCCGAGCGGCGGGCCGCCGGTCGCCCACATCAAACAGAGCTCCTCGAGCGCCGACATCGCCTCGTGGCGGCCGAGCTGGAAGACGTCCTCGCCGTCGGCGAGCCAGCCGTGATTCGCGAGGACGGCGCCGAACTCGCGCAGCTTGTTGTAGTAGCTCGTCAGGAACCAGTAGTCGCAGTAGAACTTGTGCTCCTCGACGTACGGGAACACGGTGCGCGACAGGCCGAGCAACTCGGCGAACGGCCCCTTCGCCTCCTCTGGCAGCAGCGCCGCATATCCGTCGGCGAGCCGATCGCGCTCCTCGCGCAGCTGCGCGACGGGGCGCTCGACGTCCTCGCCGGCCTCGAGCGCGGCGACGTGGCCGACGAGCGAGGCATACGGGATCGTCGGATCGTCGAGCCAGCTGCGGTAGTAGTGGTACAGGCCGTCGCCGGTCGCCATGTGGAACCACGGCTCCTTGACCTGCTCGAGCTCGGCGAGCCAGGCGCGGCCGGAGTCGCTGCTCGCGAGCTCGGCCTCGATCTCGGCAGGCGTGCGCCCCTGGACGAACGCACCGGAGACGCCGCTCGAGACCGCGAGCCGCGCGAGCCGGCGCAGCTCGGCGTCGGGACGGAAGAGCAGCACGTCGAGCCCGGCGATCATCTGCGCGATGTGCTGCTCCGGGATGTCGGGCAGATGGCCGCGGCAGAACTCGGAGAACGTCAGGTAGGCGCCGTAGCCGAGCAGCAGGAATTCGAAATGGTGGTGCCACATCAGCTCGCCGAGCCGCAGCGTGCGCTGGTAGTTGTCGAGCAGCGGGACGTAGCTCGCGACGCGATCGCTCTCGAACACGAGCTCGTCGGGCTCGTACTCCGGGAGGTCGGCGACTTCGATCGCGGCGAGCTCGGCGATCAGGTTCTCCATCTTCGTGCGCCACTCGGCGTAGAGCACGTCCCAGTTCCCGAAGTAGTGGCCGGCGCGGCGCTGGAAATACTCGGCGCGCTCGGCGATCTTCGCGGGGTCGGTGACCGGGTTGACGGTGATGTAGACGTAGCCGTTGACGATTCGGTAGTCGACGCCCATCGCCGGCGGCACCGCGAACGCGCGGTTCTGCCACGCACCGACGGCGTAATAGGGGCCGTCGATCGAGACGGTGTCGAACGCCGGCATCGGCGTCGGGAAGTGCATCGAGTTCCAGAACCAGAGCCGGCCCTCGTCGATCTCCCGGCGCTCCTCGGTGAAGAGCGTGTAGTAGGGGTAAAGCTCCTGCCAGCCCTCGCAGCCGGGCGGCGTCTCGATCGAGAACGGGCTGGGGAAGGCGCTCGGTGCGCCCGTCGCTGTCGTCATCCGCACGCTCCTTGGGGGGTGCTCGCCCGGCGGCGAGGTCGAGAGTGAACGATAATCGCCGCTTGTCGCAGACGCAGACGACCCGGGCGGTGCGTCGCCGCATCCCGGAGCTGACGCTCGTCGAGCACGAGCTCTCGGTGCCGCTCGACCACGACGCCGGCGGCGATGAGCTGACAATCTTCGCGCGCGAGCTCGTCGGCGACGCGCCCGGCGCCGAGGACTTCCCGCTGCTCGTCTTCTTCCAGGGCGGGCCGGGGCACGAGGCGACCCGGGTTCACAGCGCGCCGGCCACGCGCTCGTGGCTGCACCGGGCGCTGCGCGAGTACCGCGTGCTCCTGCTCGACCAGCGCGGCACCGGCCGCTCGACGCCGGTCGGCCGCCTCGAGGGACGCAGCCCGGCCGAGCAGGCCGCGTACCTCACCCACTTCCGCGCGGACTCGATCGTGCGGGACGCGGAGCTCGTGCGCGAGGCGCTCGGCGCCGACCGGTGGTCGGTGCTGGGACAGAGCTTCGGCGGCTTTTGCGTGCTCTCGTACCTCTCGATGTTCCCCGAGTCGCTGCGGGAGGCGTTCGTCTGCGGCGGCCTGCCTCCGATCGGCCGCCCGACGGACGACGTCTACGAGCGCACGTACCGGCGGGTCCTCGGCCGCTGCCACCGCTACTACGAGCGCTATCCCGATGACCGCGACCGCGTCCTCGCGATCCATGACCGGATTGCGAACGGCGGGATCGTCCTTCCGACCGGCGAAGAGCTGACATCGCGCCGGTTCCGCCAGCTCGGGTCGACGCTCGGGATGAGCGACGGCGCCGAGCGCCTGCATGCGATCGTCGAGCTCGACCTCGATTCGCCGGCGTTCGCGCACGACGTGACGGAGGGCAGCGACTTCGCGCGCAACCCGCTGTACGCGATCGTGCACGAAGCGTGCTACGCCGACGGGGGTGTCACTGCCTGGTCGGCGGCGCGCACGTTCCCTCCCGAGCTCGCAGCGCCAGAGCTGTTCACGGGAGAGCACGT
>DATBIC010000013.1:0-7852 GCA_036557145.1 Gaiellaceae bacterium | reverse complement strand
AACATCGCGGGCGCGAGCGGCGGCGGGATCTCGGCGACGTCGAGGACGAGCGCCGAGTAGTACTCGACGTTCGTCTTGAGCGGACGCTCGGGATGGCGCCGCTCGAGCTCGGCGAGCGCGGCCTCCTCGAGCCGCTCGGCGATCTCGATCTGCGGCGAGTCGAGCTCGCGCGCGGTCTCCTTGAGGATGCGCGAACGCGGATCCTCGGCGCGGTAGACGCGGTGGCCGAAGCCCATGATCCGCTTGCCCGAGTCGAGCGTGTCCCGGACCCACTTCTCCGGGTCGCCCATCTCCGAGACCTCCGCCAGCATCGGCTTCACGTAGGCGGGAGCGCCGCCGTGCAGCGGGCCGGAGAGCGAGCCTACCGCCGCCGACAGCGCCGCGCCGCAGTCGGCGCCGGTGGAAGCGGCGATGCGCGCGGTGAAGGTCGAGGCGTTGAGGCCGTGCTCGGCGGTGCAGATCCAGTAGGTGTCGATCGCGCGGACGGCCTTCGGGTCGGCCTCGCCGCGCCACTGCAGCAGGAACTTCTCGGCGGCAGTCTTCCCCTTCGCGACGACGTCGTCGGGAACCGGGTCGGTGTGGCCGTCGGCGACGCGCGCCGACCGCGCGACGATGCCCATCATCTGCGCGGAGATGCGGCCGAGATCCTCGCGCGCCTGCGCGTCCGAGATCTCGTTCAGCTTCCCGAGCTTCCACACGCCCGAGAGACGGGCGGTCTCCGCCTGGAGGTCGGACGGTGCGTTGCCGGACAGCCGCGCGGGCTCGTACGGCTCGGGCTCCGGCATCGCCGAGTCGAGGTCCTCGTCGACGAGCAGCCCCCACACGCGCTCGTACGGGAAGTGGCCGACGAGCTCGACGATGTCGACGCCGCGGTAACGGAGCTGGCCGCCCTCGCGGTCGGGCTCGGCGATCTCCGTCTCGACGGCGACGACGCCTTCGAGCCCGGGCTTGAAATCGCTCGTGGTGCTCACGCCGAGTTGACAGTACCGAAGAGTGCTCGTTCGTCGGATAGGTAGGCTCGGGCGCTGGCATGGCCCACCGCGTGACGCTGATCCACGGAGACGGCACCGGCCCGGAGCTCACGGAGGCGACACGGCGCGTTCTCGAGGCGACCGGCGTCGCCTTCGAGTGGGACGAGCAGCCGGCGGGCGAGGACGCGATGCCGGAGCACGATGGCAACCCGCTGCCGGAGCGGACGCTCGAGTCGATCCGCCGCAACGGCGTCGCGCTGAAGGGGCCGATCACGACGCCCGTGGGCGGCGGCTTCCGCTCGGTCAACGTCGGGCTCCGCAAGGCGCTCGACATGTACGCGCAGGTGCGCCCATGCAAGACCTACCCCGGTGTGCGCACGCGGTTCGAGGACGTCGACCTCGTGATCATCCGCGAGAACACGGAGGATCTGTACGCCGGGATCGAGTACGAGCAGGGCACGCCGGACGCCGACGAGCTGATCGCGTGGATCGAGTCGAAAGGCGGCACGCTGCGCTGGCGCGACGCCGGAATCTCGGTCAAGCCGATCTCGGTGACCGGCACGCGGCGGATCTTCGAGTTCGCCTTCGACTGGGCGAGGCGCAACGGCCGCAAGCAGATCACGGCCGTGCACAAGGCGAACATCATGAAGTTCTCGGACGGACTCTGGCTGCACGTTGCGCGCGACGTCGCCGCGGAGAACCCCGACATCGAGTTCAACGACCGGATCGTCGACAACATGTGCATGCAGCTCGTTCAGCGCCCCGAGGAGTACGACGTGCTCGTGCTCCCGAACCTCTACGGCGACGTGCTCTCCGACCTCTGCGCCGGGATGATCGGCGGGCTCGGGGTCGCGCCGGGCGCGAACTACGGCGAGTCCGTCGCCGTCTTCGAGCCGACACACGGCTCGGCTCCGAAGTACGCCGGGCAGAACAAGGTCAACCCGATCGCGGAGCTGCTCTCGGGGATGCTGATGCTGCGCCACCTCGACGAGCACGACGCGGCGAGCCGCCTGGAGGATGCGATCGCCGCGGTGATCGCCGACGGCGGGAGCCTCACCTACGACATGAAGCCGACCCGCGACGACCCGACCGCGGTCGGGACGAGCCGGGTCGCCGATGCGATCATCGAGAAGCTGAGCTGAAAGGAACGGAGACGTGAGCGAGAGGCGGAAGGTCACCGTCGTCGGCGCCGGGAACGTGGGCGCGACGTGCGCGCAGGCGCTCGCCGTCCACGACTACGCGGACGTCGTGCTGGTGGACATCAAGGAGGGCCTGCCGCAGGGCAAGGCGCTCGACATCAACCAGATGGGAGCCGTGCTCGGCTACGAGCCGAACGTCGTCGGCACGAATGACTACGAGCCGACCGCGGGCTCCGACGTCGTCGTGATCACGGCGGGCCTCCCCCGCTCGCCCGGCATGAGCCGCGACGACCTCGTGCAGACGAACGAGAAGATCGTCAAGGAGGTCACCGAGCGCGTCGTCGCACAGAGCCCCGACGCGATCCTGATCGTCGTCTCGAACCCGCTCGACGCCATGTGCCACGTCGCCAAGAACGTCTCCGGCCTGCCGAAGGAGCGCGTCTTCGGACAGGCGGGGATCCTCGACACCGCCCGCCTGAAGACGTTCATCGCCTGGGAGACCGGCGCGTCGGTGCAGGACGTCACCGCGGTCGTGCTCGGCGGCCACGGCGACCAGATGGTGTCGGTGATCTCGGCGACGACGGTCGGCGGCGTCCCGCTCCGCACGCTCGTGGCCGACGACAAGATCGCCGCGATGGTCGAGCGCACCGCCAAGGGAGGCGGCGAGGTCGTCCAGCTGCTCGGCACCTCGGCGTGGTACGCCCCGGGTGCGGCGGCGGCGCAGATGGTCGACTCGATCATGCTCGACGCCAAGCGCGTCCTCCCGTGCACCGCCTACCTCGAGGGCGAGTACGGGATCGACGGCCTCTACATGGGCGTCCCCGTGAAGCTCGGCCGGTCCGGGGTCGAGCAGATCCTGGTCGTCGACCTCGACGAGCCGGAGCGAAAGGCGCTCGCCGCCTCGGCCGAGGCCGTCCGCGAGGTCGTGGGGGTCCTGACGACGTAAGGCCCCGGTGCCCGGCACCAAGGTGCCAGGCACCAGTCATTAGGTGATTCTTCGGCAGAATGACCCGGATTGACCGGAGCCTGGCTCCGGCCGGCGTTGTACCTTGGCGCCGATGGATCTCGGTCTGGGCGGCAGGACGGCGATCGTCTGCGGAGCCTCTTCGGGACTCGGCTTGGCGTCGGCCGAGGCGCTCGCGCGCGAAGGAGCGAACGTCGCGATGTTCGCCCGGCGGCGCGAGGAGCTCGAGCTCCAGGCGAACCGACTCGGCGCGCTGGCCGTACGCGGTGACGTGACCAATCACGCGGACCTCGAGCGCCTCGTCGAGCGAACGGTTCAGGCTTTCGGCGGCGTCGACGTCCTCGTGTGGAACTCGGGCGGCCCGCCGCCCGGCACCGCCGCGACGATCACCGACGAGCGGCTCGAGGCGGCGTTCGAGCTGCTGCTCCTCCCGGCCGTGCGCCTCGTGAGGCTCACGCTCCCGTGGCTCGAGAAGAGCGACGCCGGGCGAATCGTCTTCGTCACCTCCGGCGCCGTGAAGGAGCCGACCGAGCACCTCGCGCTGACGAACAGCGTCCGGCCCGGAGTCACCGGCTTTGCGAAGACCCTCGCCAACGAGCTCGGTGCGAAGGGGATCACGGTCAACTGCGTCGCCCCGGGGCGCATCGACACGCCGCGCATGCAGGAGCTCTACGGCGACGACGGCCCACCGGCCGCGGAGATCGCGCGCATCCCGCTCGGGCGCATCGGCACCCCGCGGGAGTTCGGCGACGTCGTCTGCTTCCTCGCGTCCGACCGCGCGGCGTACGTCAGCGGCGCGACGGTCGCGGTCGACGGCGGCGCAGCGCGGACGCTCTTATGAGGAGGCTGCGACTCACACCCGGAAGGCTGCTCGCGCTCGGCCTCGTCCTCCTGGCCGTCACGCTCGCCCTTGTCGTCCTCCCGTCGAGCCAGTACATCTTCCTGCCCGACAAGGCGCATCCGGTCGGCCCGCTCGTCAGCGTGCCCGGCGGGCACAACCCGAAGAAGGGCGGCGTCTACTTCGTCGACGTCGTCGTGCGCAAGGCGACGCTGCTCGAGCGCCTCTTCGGCGGCCTGCACCACGGCGCCGATCTCTATCCCGCTTCTGCCGTCGACCCGCCCGGCGTCTCCGACAGCGGCCGCGAGCGGATCGACCTCGAGGACATGCACCGCTCGCAGCAGATCGCAGCCGCGGTTGCGCTGAAGGCCGCCGGCAAGAAGGTCGTGCTGCAGTCGACCGGCGCGCTGATCGACGCCGTCGAGCCGGGGCTGCCAGCCGACGGAAAGCTCGAGCCCGACGACGTGATCACGGCGGTCGACGGCAAGCCGGTGAAGAACCCGACCGGTGTCTTCGACGCGATGAGCAAGCACTCGCCCGGCGACGTCGCGCGCTTCACGATCCGCCGCGGCAAGCAGACGCTCCTCGTGCCGCTGAAGACGGTCGCCTCGCCGACGCCGCCGAAGCGCGCGGTCGTCGGCGTCCTGCTCGAGCCGGCGGTCGACGTGCACCTTCCGATCCCGGTGAAGATCGACGCGGGCGGCGTCGGCGGTCCGTCGGCCGGCCTCGCCTTCGCGCTCGACGTGCTCGCGAAGCTGAAGGCCGGCGTGCTCCACGGCCACCGCGTGGCCGCGACCGGGGAGATCTTCCCGGATGGGTCGGTCGGGCCGATCGGCGGGATCAAGCAGAAGACGATCGGCGCGGAAGAAGCGGGTGTGGACGTCTTCCTCGTCCCGGCTGGGGAGAACGCGCGCGATGCCGAGAAGGAAGCGGACGGGCTGCGGATCGTCCCTGTGAAGAGCTTTCCACAGGCGTTGCACGCACTGGCAACACTACCCGTCACCGGCCAGTAAGGCCCTCGGAAACGCTCCGGCGAACTCGCCGGAAAGTGCACGTTTTCCGTCTGGGCAAGCCCTTTCCGGGGCCGCTGCGGCGGCGTAGCATCCCCGCCTCGAAGGTCGGCCCCCACCCTCCCCCGACCCGCCCCGGAGGAAGCCCAGTGACCCCCAAGGACGCCCCCAGCTGCGACGACTGCTACTTCCGCCGGGGCGGGCTTTGTGCGATGAAGCCCGAGCGGATCTGCCCGACGTTCCGCGCCGCGTCCGCGCGGCTCGCGCCGCCCAGCTCGCCGCGGCTCGTCCCACTCGCCCCCCTGGCGGCCGCCGCCGTCGCGTAGGCTCGCGGCGACGTGAGCGAGCCGCCGGACGCACCGACCAGGTCACCCGAGCGGGCCGCAGCAGGCCGGAGCCGCGGCGCGACGGTGAAGCTCGTCGTGATCGGCCTCGTCGCGCTCTTCGCGATCCTCTTCATCGTCCTGAACACGCACGACGCGAAGATCGACTTCGTGTTCGGCACGGCGCACGTCTCCGTGATCTGGGTGATCGTGCTCTCGATCGCGCTCGGGTTCGCGCTCGGGACGCTGCTACCGCAGCTGCGCCGGCGCCGGCGAAGCCGCAAGGGCTGACGCGAGGCGGTCGACGCCCTCGTCGATCTCGCCCAGCGAGACGAAGCTGTACGCAAGGCGCAGCGAGTCGGGGCCGGCGCCGAAGTCCGTGCCCTTGACGTAGGTCACCCCGGCGTCCTCCGCGCGCGGCAGCAGCTCGCCGCTGTCCACGCCCTCGCCCGAGAGCCAGACGAAGTAGCCCCCGTCGGGATGCGACGACTCGAGCTCCGGCAGCTTCGCGTCGAGCGCTGCGAGCATCGCGTCGCGCCGCGCACCGAGCAGCCCGCGCACGCGCTCGAGGTTCGGCTCGAAGAGACCGCGCGCGATGAACTCGTGCACGGTTGCCTGGCCGAGCAGCACCGGCGTGATGTAGGTGCCCGTCGCGGTGGCTGCGATCTCCGCGGCGAGCGGCTCCGGCAGCACGAACCAGCCGACGCGCAACCCGGGCGCGATCGTCTTCGAGAACGACGAGCTGTAGGCGATGGTGCCGCCGGAGAGCTCGAACAGCGACGGCAGCGGCTCGCCGTCGAAGCGCACGAGCCCGTAGGGGTCGTCCTCGAGCACGAGCAGCCCGTGCTGCTCGGCGAGCTCGACGACGCGGCGCCTGCGCTCGAGCGGCAGCGTGCGACCGGTCGGGTTCTGGAACGTGGGAATGAGATAGAGGAACGCGGCGTCGCCGCGCGCGAGCTCCTGTTCGAGCGCGTCGGGGTCGAGGCCGTCGTCGTCGCAGGCGACCGGGACGATCTCCGCTCCGAGCTCGCGCAGGATCTTCAGCGGGCGGTCGTACGTCGGCCGCTCGACGAGGACACGCTTCCCCGCGGCGAGCCGCTGCGCCAGGAAGACGAACCCCTGCAACGAGCCGTTGGTGACGAAGACGCGCTGCGGCTCGACGCCGTGACGCGCGGCCAGCCACTCGATCAGCGGGCGGTAGCCGGGCGAGGGGCCGTACGACAGCACGGTCGCGCCGTCGCGCTCGAGCACAGTGCGGGCGCAGTCGGCGAGCTCCGCGACTGGAAGGCATTCCGGCGCCGGGACTCCGCGGGCGAACGAGATCAGCGACATCGCTCCCCAGACTACTGACGGAAGAGGAAGACGGTGTCTCCCTCGCCCGGCTCCTCGGCGAACGGACCGCGCGCGGCGAGCACCCGGCGCCAGAAGGCGAGCGCCGGCTCGTTGCCGTCGATCACCTCCAGCTGCCAGGCGCCCGCGAAGGCGTCGAGGACGCAGTGGGCGGCCTCGCCCCCGATCCCGCGCCGCCGGAACGGCGCCGCGACGAAGAACTCCGCCAGCCGCCAGTCGCGGTCGGGCCGCTTGCGCGGGAAGTCGCCGCCGCCCACCCACGCGAACCCGGCCGCCGATCCCGCCTCGCGGACGAGGAAGGCCGTGCACTGCTCGCGGGAGAGGAAGTCGTCGATGTAGCTCGGCTGCCAGCGCCCGCCGGCGTCGAGCCGGTAGTGGGTCGACCACTGAGAGAGGTCGTGCAGGTACAGCGGGTAGAGGCGGCGCACGGCGTCGCGTTCGTCGTCGCTGCTCACGCGCAGGAGCTCCATCGCGGCCGATCATCTCAGCAGACTCTTAGGCGGCCGGGTGACAATCCCCACATGAGCGGAGGCTCGACGGAGCTCGTCAACGAGCGGAGGCACCGGCTTCGCCGGCGCCGGAGCGGGACATGACGTCCCGCGTTCTCGTCGTCGACGACGACCCCGCCGTTCGCGCGGCGATTGCCCGAGCTCTGCGCGTCGACTACGAGGTCGACGAGGCCGCCGACGGCTCGGAGGCGCTGACGCGCCATGCCGAGGCCGCGGCCGATGCGATCGTCCTCGACCTGCTGATGCCGGAGATCGGCGGGCTCGACGTGTGCCGCTCGCTGCGGCGCCGCGGCGACGCGGTGCCCGTGCTCGTGGTCACCGCGCGCGACGCGGTCTCGGACCGCGTCGAGGGCCTCGACGCCGGCGCCGACGACTACCTCGTCAAGCCCTTCGCGGTCGAGGAGCTGCGCGCCCGCGTGCGGGCGCTGCTGCGGCGCGCCGGCGCGGGCGGAGACGAGCTCGCCTTCGCGGACGTCCGCCTCGACCCGTCGACGCGCGAGGCGTTCCGCGGTGAACGGCGCCTGCAGCTGACGCGCACCGAGTTCAACCTGCTCGAGCTGTTCCTCCGCAACCCGAGGCAGGTCCTCACGCGTTCGCAGATCTACGAGCGCGTCTGGGGCTACGACTTCGGCGCGACGTCGAACGCGCTGTGGGTGTACGTCGGCTACCTGCGCCGCAAGCTCGAGGAAGGCGGCGAGCCGCGCCTGCTGCAGACCGTGCGCGGCGTCGGGTACGCCCTGCGCGAAGA
>DATBIC010000012.1:0-12700 GCA_036557145.1 Gaiellaceae bacterium | reverse complement strand
CGGCGGCGCCCGCGTCGAGAAGCTCCTGCTCGGCCCAGCCGCCCGTGATCACGCAGATCGACCCGAGACCGGCCGCCGCCGCGGCTTCGACGTCCCAGCGCGAGTCGCCGATCATCACGCCGGCGCGCGTGCCTGCGCGCTCGAGGGCCGCGTGGACGATGTCGGGGCTCGGCTTCGAGCGATCGACGTCGGTCGCGCTCGTCCATCCGTCGACCAAGCGCCGTAGCCCGAGCAGGTCGAGGAAGTGGTCGAGGTCGTCCTGCGGCGCCGAGGAGGCGAGCACGACGCGCAGCCCGCGGCGCCGGAGGGCCTCGACGAGCTCCCGCACTCCCTCGAGCGGCTCGCACTCGTCCCGCAGCTGCGCGAACTGCTCCGGCTCGGTCGTGCGCAGACGCTCGCCGAGGCGCTCTTCCACCTCCGCGCCGGCGACCGCCTCGACCAGCTGGTCGCCGCCCATGCCGACGTGGCGGTGAACGCGCCAGAGCGGGACGATGACGCCCTCGGCACGAAACGCGCGGAACCACGCGATGGCGTGCTGGTAGTTCGAGTCGATCAGGGTCCCGTCGAGGTCGAGCAACGCCGCCTCGCATGCCTCGAGCACGTCGTTGGCCGCGCGGGTGCGCTCCTCCGGCGCCATCAGCCGTCGACGAAGAGGCCGCTGAAGGGGCCGAAAATCCGTCTTGAGCGCCTCGAGACGCTCGGCAGGCGGACGAGCCGGTGCGTCAAGCCGACGCCGGCATTCCGGCGGTCGAGCTGCTCCTGGCTGATCGGCTTCCAGAGCTCGTCGACGGCGACGGTGGGGTCGGCCGGGATCTCGCCGGGCTCGAGCTCGAGGTGCTCCGACCAGAGCCGAAGGCGGGTGCTCCTCGCCAGCTCCGGGTCGTGGCAGACGACGTTCATCTCGGTGTCGTTGAACAGCGAGTGCTCGTTCAGGTTCGCGGAGCCGATCGTCAACCACGCGTCGTCGACGATCGCGATCTTCGCATGGACGTAGATCGGGTCCGCGAGCAGGCCCGAGCGGGCGTAGAGGGTGCAGGCGAGCAGGCGTCCTCGGTCGGCATCGGCGTCGATCAGCTCGCCGAGGACGCCGCGCGTGTCGTCGGCGCCGTTGTTCGGCCTCGCCGGGAGGAGCAGGACGAGCCTGAAGTCGGGATCGGGATGCGTTCGCAGTTTGTCGGCGAGGACCCCGGCGATCTCCGGCGACCAGAGGAACTGGTTCTCTGCGTAGATCAGGCGCCTCGCCGCGCGAAAGGCGCGGATGTACGACTCGAGAATGGTGAAGACGCCGCGCGGCACGCTGTCGTAGATGCGCTCGGGGATCGTGCGGACGATCTGGAGGTCGACGTCGCCTGCCGGCTGCGCTGCAGCAACCGGCGGAAGACGCTCTTCGGCGACCTCGTGCCAGCGCGTCCGAAAGTGCTCGGCCACGTCGCGGACGGCAGGCCCTTCGATGCGCGCGCAGGCATCGTGCCAGCCGACCGTCGCGCGCGACGGATGCTCCGTCGTGTCGTAGCGGTCGCCGGACTCGGACGTGAGGTCGATGCCGCCGACGAAGGCGACTCGGTCGTCGATCACGATCGTCTTCTCGTGATGACAGTGCATCGGCCGCTCCTTGGCATCGACGGCGCAGCGGATGCTCGTGCGATCGCCGAGGCGGTCGCGTACGGCGCGCACGTCGCTCCGCGACGGACGGAAGAACGGCAGGGGCGCTCCCGCCCACATCAGCACGCGGACCGGCAGCCGCTCCGCGAGGTCTGCGAGCAGGTTGCGCAGGATCGCCCCGGTCCCGTCGCGCGCGAGGTCGAAGTCCGGCGAGAAGTACCACCCGGTCACGTGCACATGCGATTCGGCGCGCCGCAGCTGGTCGGCGATCGTCGGCAGCGCGCTCGCGCCGTCGATCAGGATCTCGACGGCGTTGCCCTGGCGGACCGGCAGGTCGCCCTCCGCCCAGCCCCCCGGCGGAGGCACGAGCGCCGAGTGCCGGCCGAGCTTGCGCAGCCGGCGGCGATGGTGGCTGCAGATCTGCCCGGAGATCTGTGTGCCGAGCCAGCACTCGGCATCGAGCAACCGCTCCCGCGGGCGAGGACGGCTCAAATCCGGCGGTAGCGGGCGTCGCTCAGCGAGTACAGGGCGAAGGCGATCAGGCCGGCCGACACGACCCCGAGCGCGACGCCGCCGTACGACGCGTGCGCGACCTTCGCGAGCGCGCCGTCGACGCCGACGGCCGCGTGTGGATCGAAGTCGACCGCCGCCTTGACGAGGAAGACGCCGACGAGAGCGAAGACGACCATGCGTGCGAGGTGCCCGACGGTCCCCAGCCAGGTGATCGCGGTCTTCGTCCCCGGGCTCATCTCCTCCGTCTTCGAATCCTCGAGGAACCGGCGCGTGATCGCGCGGTAGCCCTGGTACGCGGCAACTCCGATCATCACCACGCCGGCGATGCCGACGATCCATGCCCCGGCGGGCCAGCCGAGAATCCCGGCGGCGTCGTTCTTCGCGTTGCTCGAGCTGCTCGACGACGACCCGGCGAGGATCTCGATCGCGATCACGCACAGCGCGCCGTAAGCGATCCCGCTCCCGAGTGCCGCAACGCGGTCGAATGCCGAGTCCGATCCCTCGGGGCCGCGTCCGATTGCCGCGCGGACGAGCCGCCACACGCAGTAGCCGCCGAGCCCGACCGCGACGAGCGCGAGCAGGAAGCCGCCGAACGGCTGGTGTGCGACCGTCGCCAGTGCGCCGTGCTGGTTCGTGAGCTTGCCGCCGTGCCCGAGCGCGAGCTTGAGCGCGAGCACACCGATGATCCCGTAGATGAGCGCGCGGGCGACGAAGCCGGCCCGCGACAACGACTCGAAGGCACGCGACTGAACGAATGCCTCGCCCGTCGAGCCGGCGGCGTCGGAGATGCCGGCCTGGCGCGTCATCCGTCCGCCGAGACGCACACGCGCAGTGCGGCCGGCTCCACCTCGACCTTGAACGACTTGAGCTTGCGCCGGTCACCGCCGTCGAGCTCGTATCGCACCTTGCGGTCGAGCTTGACCTCGATCGAGCGGGCGCTCGTGGTCTTGACGAAGGGCGACGCGCTCGGCGAACCGAGCGCCGTCCGCGCGAGCAGCCGGGTCCATTCGAGGAGGCCGTCGGCGGTCGCGACACCGAGCTCGAGCCGGCCGTCCTCGGGGCTGGCGTGCTCGAAAACCTCGATGCCGCCGAACAGCGTGCCGACGTTGCCGAGGAGGATGCAGCTCGCCTTGCCCTTGAACCAACGGGTGCCGTCGACCGCGACCTTGGCCCGGAACGGCTTCGCGCGCAGGCTGCCGGCGCCGCTCCACACGTAGGCGAAGCGCCCGAACCGTTCCTTCAGCTTCCCGTTCCCCGCGCCCCGGATCATCGCGGCGTCGAAGCCCGCGCCGGCCATCACGACGAACCGCTCGCCGTTCAGCCGGCCTACGTCGAGCCTGCGCCGCTCTCCGCGCAGGCCGATCTCCACGGCCTTCGCGATGTCCTTCGGGATGCCGAGGTTGGAGGCGAGCAGGTTCGCCGTGCCGGCAGGGACGATCGCCATGCTCACCGGCGTGCCGGCGAGCACCTCGGCGCAGCGACGCACCATGCCGTCGCCGCCCCAGACGAAGACGAGCTCGGCGCCGGCCTCGAGCGCACGCTCGACCTGCTGCGGCGCGTGGCGGCTCTTGGGCACCTCGCTCCAGAAGAGATCGTCGATCTCGTGCGCCGCGAGCACGCGGCGCAGCTCGAGCAGCCCGCCGCCGAGCACCTTGCCGGAGTGGGCGACGACGGCCACCTTCATCGCCGAGCCTCCGCGACCGCGCCCGCAGTCCGGCACGCGAACGTGACGACCACGATGGCGAGCACGCCGACGACGAGGCCGCCGGCGACGTCGAGCGGATGGTGCATCCCGCGGTACATGCGCGAGACGGCGACGAACGAGACGAGGCCCAGGGCGAGCGTCCACGCGAGGACCTGGACGGTGCGGCTCGTGAACCGGTAGGTCAGCAGCAGTGCGAGCCCGCCGTACACCGCCAGCGACGCCGCGGTGTGCCCCGACGGATAGCTCGCGTTCACCGGCAGGTGCTCGAGCCGAACGACCCGCGGTCGATGCGAGTGAACGAGCAGCGTGGTGATGCGGTACGTCGCCGACTCGACTGCGAGCACGAAGACGACGAACGCAGCGATGCGCCACTTGCGGAGGCAACAGCAGACGAGCGCGATCGAGCCGGCGACGATCGGGAGCACCACGCCGCCGCCGATCGTCGAACCGACGAGCGACGCACGGGTGCGATCGGCGGTGCGGTGGGCCGCGAGCCAGACGTCCACCCGCTCGTCGGGCGCGCCGATGGCGGAGACATGCTCCAGCTCGCGCACCGCGAGACCGCAGAGCGTCGAGACGAGGGCGATCACGACGAGCCCCGCGAGCATCACGACGAAGAACACGGCCGCCGGATGCAGGCTCCGCAGGCGTGCCGATCGGGCGAGCCGCTCCGCGATCCCGCCGGGCCGGGCGTCGAGCAGGGACGCGGCGCGTGGCTGCTCACGGGCCGCTTCGGGACGGCCCGATTGCGTCGGTCGTGGGAGGGTTTCCACAGTGGCGATGGGGGCATATGCCCGTTTCCGCAGTCTCCAATCGTGAGGTTTTCGCGCACGTGCCGATCGTCGTTCTCCTCCTCGTTGCGATCGCCGCAGGCGCGCTCGTCTGGGCGCTGTTCCGCCGCTACCCGCAGCACACCGTTGCGGAGGAGGCCGCCCGCGTGGGCGTCGAGGCCGGCCGGCATCCACGCCTGCGCTCGCTCGCGCGTGCGAGGCTCGACCCGAACGTCGGGACCGGGCTCGTGCTCACCGCCGCCCTGCTTCTTGCAATCGCCGGCGGCGTCGTGCTGGGCGTCCTCGCGTATCTCGTTCGCGCGAGCTCGGTGCTCGTCGGCATCGACGACGGTGCGGCGAAGTGGGGTGAACGTCATGCGACGGGAGTGTCCGAGGACGTTCTGAGGGCCGTCACCCAGCTCGGCAACATCCGCGTCGTGCTCGTGCTCTGTCTGCTCCTCGTCGTGCTCGTCACGCTGAGAGAGCGGACGGCGTGGGTGTTCGCGTTCGCGCTGGCCGTCGTCGGTGGGGAGGAGCTGATCACGAGCGTCGTCAAGTCGCTCGTCGACCGCACGCGACCGACGTTCAATCCCGCGGCAGCGACGCTCGGTCCGTCGTTTCCGAGCGGGCATTCGGCCACGGCGGCTGCGTTCTATGCGGCGGCGGCTCTGCTCCTCGGGCGGTCGAGCCCGCGGGCGCGGCGTGCGCTGCTCGCGGGGTTGGCGGCCGGGATCGCCGTCGCGGTTGCCGCGAGCCGCGTGCTGCTCGACGACCACTGGCTCAGCGACGTGGTCGCCGGCCTCGCCCTCGGCTGGGCCTGGTTCGCCGTGTGCGGCATCGCCTTCGGCGGGCGGCTCCTGCGTTTCGGTGCGGCGCTCGAGATCGCGGAGGAGGCGGCGGCCGAACCGGTTCCGCCGCGCCCGCGATCGCCGCGTCGAATCTCGGCCCTGCGCTGAGCCTGCAGTCCTGCGGGTGGCACGCGCGGCTCGTGAGCCGTAGCATCGGCGGAGTCAACCGACCGAAGGGAGGTCCCCGTGCTCGCCGACTACACGTTCTGGAGCTTCTTCTGGGACATCTTGCTCTTCATGGCCTGGATCGTCTGGTTCTGGCTGCTGATCACGGTGTTCGCCGATCTCTTCCGTCGGCACGACACCTCCGGCTTCGCGAAGGTGATGTGGGTCATCTTCGTGATCATCCTTCCGTACTTCGGCGTCCTGATCTATCTGCTCGTCGAGCACCGGGGAATGACCGAGCGGAACGTGAAGCAGGTGCAGGCGCAGCAGCAGCAGTTCGACCAGTACGTCAAGTCGGTCTCCGGCGGCGATCCCGCCGAGCAGATCGCCAAGGCGAAGGCGCTGCTCACCGACGGCACGATCACGCAGGCCGAGTTCGACCAGATCAAGCAGAAGGCGCTCGCCTAGTCACCGGCGCGACGTGTGAGGGCGGCGACCGCCGCCCTCACCCTCCGCCTTCGGCGAGTGCGCCGGTAGGGTGCGAACGTGACGCGGCGCCGTCGTCTCCTGATCGCCGGCGCGCTGCTCGCCGAGCCGGTCGCGATGAAGCTCCGTGGCTTCCCGGTCGCGGGCAACCGGGTCGTCCGCTGCCGTAGAGGCCATCTGTTCACGACGATCTGGATCGCCGGAGCGTCGGTCAAGTCGCTGCGGTTCCTCTGGTGGCGGATCCAGTACTGCCCCGTCGGCAGGCACTGGTCGGTGGTGACGCCCGTGCACGACGCGTCGTTGAGCGACGACGAACGGCGCTTCGCCGCGGACCATCACGACATCCGGCTGCCCTGACTGGCCTCACCCTACGGCAGGCGGCGCCGGCCTCCGAAGGAGGCCGCGCCCCGGCTAGCCGACCGGTTCGGTGGCGTGCTTGGGCGCCCAGCCGATTGCGGGAGCGATCTCGCGGGCGATCGTCTCGAGCATCGCGGCGTTGTAGTCGACGCCGAGCTGGCTGGGAACGGTGAGGAGGAGCGTGTCGGCCGCCTGCACGGCGGCGTCCGCTGCGAGCTCGCCCGCGATCCGGTCCGGCTCGCCGGTGTAGCTGCGGCCGAAGCGGCTGATCGCGCCGTCGAGCCAGCCGACCTGGTCCTCGTTGGCGTCGTCGCCGAAGAGCCGGCGGTCGAGGTCGGAGGTGATCGGGATCACGCTCCGGCTCACCGAGACGCGCGCCTCGCGGGCGTGTCCGGCCGTCGCCCACGCGTTCCGGAAGAGCTCGATCTGCTCCGCCTGGAGCCGGTCGAACGGCACCTGCGTGTCCTCGAGCAGGAGCGTCGAGCTCATCAGGTTCATGCCCTGCTCTCCCGCCCAGACGGCGGTGTCGCGGGAGCCGGAGCCCCACCAGATCCGGTCGGCGAGGCCCGGCGACTGCGGTTGGATCGCGAGCAGCCCGTCTCCGGGCCGGCCGCCGGCATCGGCGCGGACGACGCCGGCGCCCGCGATCGCAGCGCGGAAGAGCGCCGTCTTCGCGCGCGTCTCCTCGGCGTCGACGCCGTAGCCGAACGCCTCGGCGCCGCGCCAGGCGGGCTCGGGCGAGCCGCGGCTGACGCCGAGCTGGAGGCGTCCGCCCGCGAGCAGGTCGGCTGCTGCAGCGTCCTCGGCCATGGAGAGCGGGTTCTCGTAGCGCATGTCGATCACGCCTGTGCCGATCTCGATCCTGCTCGTCTTGACGCCGATCGCCGTGAGCAGCGGGAACGGCGACGAGAGCTGGCGCGCGAAGTGGTGGACACGGACGAACGCGCCGTCGATGCCGAGCTCCTCGGCCGCGATCGCCAGCTCGACGGTCTGGCGCAGCGCGTCGCCGGCGGTGTGGGTCAGCCCGCCGCCCGGATGCCAGGCGCCGAACGAGAGGAAACCGATGCGCTTGGGGTGCGTCACCATTCGTTCAACGTTGTTGATCCCTCAAGTATTCCGGACGTTCGCGTGGCGCGCGCCGAACCTCGTGGTCAGGCTCGGCTCCGCGAGCCACGCGGTCAGGTCGGTGGAGCTCGGGACGGCCGGTGTCTCGGAGGGGTCGTCCAGTTCCCTGACGACGCGCGGGTCGCAGAGCATGAAGCGGCCGTCCACCAGCCGGAGCTCGGTCAACAGCTCGGCTCTCGCGAACGGCAGCGCGAGTGCACCGAAGCCGAACACCCGCTCGGCGCCGAGTACGGCGTTCGCCGACGTGCGCGCGCGCAGGAGCCGACGATGGTCGTTCCGACCGAGCTCGCCGACGTGCGCCGAGAGCGCGTGGACGATCTCGGCGAACCGCTGCTCGCTCACCTCGAGCACGAGCGACGGCAGCTCGAGCTCACCCCACACGCTCCACAGCCAGACCGTCTCGGGTGCCTCGGCGCCGGAGACCGCCGCGAGCACGGCCCTTCCGACCTGCTCGTGGAACGGGTGCCGATCGTGCGGATTCGGCGCGATCACGAGGTCGGGCTGCAGCTCGTGGAGAACCGTCGCCGGATCGGGGTGTCGGCGGCGGAGCTCGAACCGGGCGCGGCGACACGCCTCTTCGAGCTCGGCGAGCCGGCGTGGCTCCTGCTCGGCGCGACCGAGCGAGCACGCGACGTTGACGATGCGCCAGCCCGCGTCGCGGAGCGCGAAGAGCGCCGCGGGAGCGCCGAGCAGCTCGTCGTCGGGATGCGGCGAGAAGTGGACGGCGACGCGGTTGCTCACGCTGCCTCCGCAGCGCCCCACAGGGCGGCGCCGATCGCACCGGCGCGGGGGCCGAGCGCGGCGGTGACGATGCCGATCTTCTCGAGCGGCGCGACGCGCGCGCGCTCGGCGATCGATGCTCGCAACGGCCCGAGCAGCAGCTCGCCCGCCTCGGTGACCCCGCCGCCGAGCACGACGCGGCGCGGTGCGATAAAGATCAGCACGTTCGCGACGGCGACGCCGATCAGGCGACCTGCCGCCGCGAGGGCATCGACGGCGCCCGCATCCCCTTGCCGCGCACGCCGCACGGCGTCGTCGAACGAGTCGGCGCCCGCCGCGCGTGCGATCGCGCGGGCGCCTGCGAAGAGCTCGAGACAGCCGGTGTTGCCGCACTCGCAGCGCGGGCCGTCGAGCGCGACGGTGTGGTGGCCGAACTCGCCGGCGCGGTCGGCGACGCCGAGGTGCAGCCGGCCTCCGAGCACGAGCCCGCCGCCGATCCCGGTGCCGCAGACGATGCACATCACGTCCGGCGATTGGCGTCCCGCGCCGAGCGTCGACTCGGCGAGTGCAAACGCGTGGCCGTCGTTGATCAGCGCGACGGGCCGGCCCAGCGACTCCTCGAGCCGCGCACGCACCGGCACGCCCGTCCAGCTGCCGTGGAGATTCGGGAACAGGGCGGCCACGCCGCGCTCGTCGAAGATGCCCGGCACCGCGACGCCGACCGAGCCGACGGCACCCGCCGATCCCGCGAGCTCTGCAATGCGCTCGAGCACGGCGTCGGGCCCGCCGTCCTCCGAGCGTGTGGGAACCGCGTGCTCGTGCACGACCTCTCCGTCTTCGAGCAGCGCGAGCTTGATGTTCGTGCCGCCGAGGTCGAGGCCGAGCTTCCTCATTTCGCCGTCCAGCCGCCGTCGACCGTGAGCACGGCGCCGGTGACGAACGGCGCGGTTGCCAGGTACACGCAGGCTGCCGCGACGTCCGCCGCCGATCCGAAGGCGCCGGTGAGCGGCTGCAGCTCGTCGAGCCGGTTTGCGATCCGTGCGTTGCCCTGTGCGCGCGCGCTCATCGGCGTCGCGATCAGGCCCGGGGCGACGACGTTGCAGCGGATCCGGTCCGGCGCGTAGGTGACGGCCATCGCGCGGGTCAGACCGATCAGCCCCGCCTTCGAGGCAGCATAGGCATGGGTCGCGAAGTCGGCGTCGCCCCCGACGAGGCCGAGGACGGACGACACCGTGACGATCGCACCGCCGCCGTTCGCCCGGAGCAGCGGGATCGCCGACTTCGCGTAGAGGAAGACGCTCTTCAGGTTTCCGTCGAGGACGACGTCCCAGCCTTCCTCGGTGCAGGCGTCGACAGGACCGTCGCCGGCGCTGCGACCGCTCAGGCCGTGCGCGCAGACCAGGACGTCGAGGCGCTCGAGGCGCGGGAACGCGTCGCCGCGGTCGACGCCGTGCACGGTGAACCCCGCTTCGTCGAGCGCGCGCGCGGTTGCGCCGCCGATGCCGCCGCCGGAGCCGGTTACGACGGCGACCGTCATCGCAGCGCGTGCCGTGCGCAGGCAGCATCGGTGACGACCACGTCGAGCAGCCCGGTTCGGAGCGCGCCGGCGACGGCGCGCTGCTTGCCGCGGCCCCCGGCGGCCGCCACGACCCGCGCCCGGCGCAGCTGAGGGACGGACAGCGCGATCGCGTGCTCCGCCGACACGATGTGGCCCTCGTCGTCGAAGACGTGCACGAGCAGGTGCCCAGCGGCGTCGGGGTACGCGCCGATTCCGAGCAACGCGATCGAGACGTCGTCGAAGATCGCGGTCGTCGGGCGCACCGAGCGGCGGAGCGCTTTCGCGTCGGCGACCGCAGGTGCGTCGAGTGGGTGGAAGCGGCCGCCGATCTTGACGGCGAACCGGGCTGCGAGCTCGGTCGGTCCCGCGCCGGGCACGAGCCCGTCGATCGCTCCGCAGATCTGCACTACCGGAACGCCGAGGTCGAGCTCCGGCAGCGCCTGCTCGATCGCGGCGAGCGTCTGCCCCCAAGCGACGCCGAGGACGTCGCCGCGACCGAGCAACCGAGGAAGGAGCTCGGCGGCCGCGCGCGCGACGTCGCGCTCGACCACGACCGCGGTGATGTCGTACCGACTCTCGAGCCGCCGCGACAGATCGTCGTGCACCGGGACCGGCTCGTCGATCTCGAACCGCACGACGCCTTCGGCGCGCGCCTGCTCGAGCAGGCGCAGGACCTTGAAGCGCGAAACGCCGAGCCGCTCCGCGATCTCCTGCTGGGTCAGGTCGCGGATGTAGTAGAGACGTGCGACCTCCGCCATGGCCGACCTGCTCATTCGTGCATACTCTCGCACAGATGAGCGATGCTGTCGACGTGCTCGTCGTCGGCGCCGGCTCGGCCGGGAGCACGGCGGCGGTCGCGGCTGCGCGGACGGGGGCGTCGACCCTGCTCGTCGATCGGTTCGGGTTCCTCGGCGGCACGTCCACCGCCGTCCTCGACACGTTCTACGCCTTCTACACCCCAGGCTCCGCTCCGAAGAAGGTCGTCGCCGGCATCCCCGACGAGGTCGTCGGCCGCCTCGTCGAGCGCGGCATGGCGTTCGAGCGGCCGAACACCTACGGTGCCGGGACCGGCGTGACGTACGACCCCGAGTCGCTGAAGCGCGTGTGGGACGAGCTGGTTGCGGACGCGGGGGCACGCACGCTCCTGCACGCGTTCGCCTTCGCCGCTGAAGCGGCCGACGGGCGTGTCGTGTCTGTCGACGTGGCGGCGAAGGGCGGCGTGCGGCGCATCCGTCCACGCGTCCTCGTCGACGCCTCGGGAGACGCGGACGTCTGCGCGCTCGCCGGCGCGCCCTTCGAGGCGCCCGGCGACGACGTGCAGAGCCTGTCGACCGTCTTTCGCATCGCGAACGTGGACGTCGCCCGTGCGGAGAGCGTCCCGAAGCAGGAGCTCTGGTCGCTGATGCGCGCTGCACGCGACTCAGGCCGCTATTCGCTCACGCGGATCGAGGGCTCGATCCACCGCACGCCGCACGACGGCGTGATGATGGCGCTGATGACGCGCGTGCGGCGAGTCGACGCGACCGACGCCGACCAGCTGTCCGCCGCCGAACGGGAGGGGCGGCGGCAGGCGCACGAGTATTTTCGCTTTCTCCGTGACGAGGTGCCCGGCTACGAACGCGCCGTGCTGCTCTCGACGAGCCCTGCGATCGGCGTGCGCGAGAGCAGGCGGATCGTCGGGGAGCACGTGCTCACGGCCGACGAGATCCTCTCGGCGACGCAGTTCGACGATCAGATCGCGCGCTGCGGCGCACCGATCGAGGAGCACCACGCGGGGGACGACACGCGCTGGGTCTACCTCGAGGAGGGAGCCACCTACGGCATCCCCTATCGCGCGCTCCAGCCGCGCGACCTCGACAACGTGGTCGTCGCAGGACGCTGCTTCTCCGCGACACACGAGGCGCACGCGTCGGCGCGCTCGATGGCGACGTGCATGGCGATGGGCCAGGCGGCCGGAACGGCGGCTGCTCTCGCCGACGAGCCGAAGCGCCTCGATCCCGAACGGCTGCGTACAAGACTCAGAGAGGACGGCGCCGATCTCGGCGATTGAGCGGATCCGCGCCGAGCGGCTCGTCGCGATCCTGCGGCGCGTCGAGGACGTCGACGCACGCGTTGCGGCGCTCGCCGGGGCCGGCCTGGGGATCGTCGAGATCACGCTCGACGATCCCGGTGCGCTCGGTGCGATCGAGCGTGCGCGTGCACGCGGGGACGTGACTGTGCTCGCGGGCACGGTTCGGACCGCCGCGCAGGCCGATGCAGCGGCGGCGGCCGGTGCGGAGGCGATCGTCGGCCCTGCACTGTCGCTCGACGTGCTCGAGCGTGCGGACGCGCTCGAGCTGCCGGCGATCCCCGGAGCGTTCACGCCGAGCGAGGTGGAGCGTGCATGGTCGGCCGGCGCCGCACTCGTGAAGCTGTTCCCGGCGTCGCTCGGCGGCCCGCACTACGTGCGCGACTTGCTCGCGCCGCTCGCCGACGTGCCGCTGCTCGTCAGCGGCGGCGTCGACGCGGGCAACGCGCGTGCGTTCCTCGACGCGGGCGCGGTCGCCGTCGGCATCGGCTCGGCGCTCGGCGACGATCCGGCTGCCGCGCTCGCGGCCGTGCGGCGGGCATGAGTCGGGTGCCAGGCACTTCAGTGCCTGGCACCAGGTCTTCGGCCTACGCCACCACGTCGGAGAACGCGCCGGTCGCCTCGTCCTTGAGGATCAGCTTGCGGCGGCCGTCGGGCATCTGCTCTTCCTTGATCACCGTGCGACCGTCGTGCTTGCGCCTCGTGCGGGAGATCGGCTCCGCCGTGCCGCCGCGCCAGTCGTCGAGCCGCACGGGCTCCCACTGACGCGACGCGGCCGAGGCATAGCAGGCGTCCATCACCGCGTTCACGACATAGCCGTCGTAGAACGTCTCACGGGGGGCG
>DATBIC010000011.1:0-6699 GCA_036557145.1 Gaiellaceae bacterium | reverse complement strand
GCCCGAGGGAGCTAAGATCGCGGCGTGATGACGCAGGACGCGATGCCCCTCGAGGGCTGGGACCACGTCGAGCTCTGGGTCGGGAACGCGAAGCAGGCCGCGTACTACTTCGAGCACGCGTTCGGCTTCGCGCGGCACGCGTACGCCGGCCCGGAGACGGGCGTCCGCGACCGGGCGTCGTACGTCCTGCGCCAGGGCGAGATCGGCCTCGTCCTGACGAGCGCGCTGGCCGATGACCATGAGATCGGACACTTCGCCGCGCGGCACGGGGACGGCGTCCGCGACATCGCGTTGCGCGTCCCGAACGCCGAGCAGGCATACGCGGTCGCGGTCGAGCGCGGGGCGCGCAGCGTGCGTGAGCCCGAGTGGCTCGAGGACGACTACGGCCGCGTGCAGGTCGCGTCGATCGCAACCTACGGCGAGGTCGTGCACACGTTCGTCGCCCGCGCGGACTACGCCGGGCCGCACCTGCCGGGCTACGTCGCGGCGGACGCGAACGGCTCCGAGCCGGTCGGCTTCACGCTCCTCGACCACTGCGTCGGCAACGTCGAGCTCGGGAAGATGGACGAGTGGGTCGGCTTCTACGAGCGGGTGCTCGGCTTCGAGAACATCATCCACTACGACGACGAGCAGATCCACACGGAGTACTCGGCGCTGATGTCGAAGGTGATGGCGGACGGCGAGGGGAAGATCAAGTTCCCGATCAACGAGCCCGCCGAGGGCCGCCGCAAGAGCCAGATCGCCGAGTACCTCGAGTACAACGCCGGCCCGGGCGTGCAGCACGTGGCGATCCAGACCGACGACATCGTGCAGACGGTCGAGACGATGCAGGAGCGCGGCGTCGCCTTCCTCGCGACGCCCGAGGCCTACTACGAGGACGCGTTCGACCGTGTCGGCGAGATCGAGGAGTCGTGGGGCGACCTGCGGCGGCTGCGGATCCTGGTCGACCGCGACGAGGACGGCTACCTGCTCCAGATCTTCACGAAGCCCACGCAGGACCGGCCGACGCTGTTCTTCGAGGTGATCCAGCGCCACGGCGCGCGGACGTTCGGCGAGGGGAACTTCAAGGCGCTGTTCGAGGCGATCGAGCGCGAGCAGGCTCTGCGCGGCAACCTGTGAGGACCGACGCCGCCACGCTCCGGCTCGCGGTCTTCCCGCGGCCGACCTTCCTCACCGACGCGCTGCTGGTCGTCTCCGGGACGGCGCTCGTCGCGCTCTGCGCGCAGATCTCCGTGAAGCTGCCGTTCACGCCGGTGCCGATCACCGGCCAGACGTTCGCGGTCTGCCTCGTCGGCGCCTCGCTTGGCGCCGCCCGGGGAGCGGCGTCGCTCGGGCTCTACCTCCTGGTCGGCGTCCTCGGCGTGCCCGTCTACGCACACCACGACCACGGCTGGGACGTGATCACGAGCGCGAGCGGGGGCTACATCGTCGGCTTCGTCGCGGCGGCGGCGGTCACCGGCGCGCTGGCCGAGCACCGCTGGGACCGGCGCTTCTCCTCGGCGGTGGGCGCGATGCTGACCGGCAACGTCATCATCTACCTCGTCGGCCTTCCGTGGCTCGCGGTCGTCCTGAACACGAACCTCGAGCAGACGCTCGAGGACGGGCTCTACCCGTTCGTCCCCGGGGACCTGTTCAAGGTCTACTGCGCGGCCGCGCTGCTGCCGGCGGCGTGGCGTGGCGTGAAGTACCTCTCCCGGTAGCTCTAGCCTTCACCGGGTGACTCCGCAGCGGCGCACCGCGCTCGTCTCGGTCGCGGCCGCCTGCGCGCTGCTCGCCCTCAAGCTCGCCGCCGGCGTCGCGAGCGGCTCTCTCGGCCTGGTCTCCGAGGCGCTGCACTCGGGCACCGACCTGGTCGCGGCGCTGCTGACGTTCTTCGCCGTCGGCGTCGCCGTCCGGCCGGCGGACGAGCAGCACCAGTACGGCCACGGCAAGGCCGAGCACCTGGCGGCGCTGTTCGAGGCGTCCGTGCTCGCCCTCGTCAGCGTCGGCGTCGCCGGGCTCGCGGTCGCGCGGCTCGCCGGCTGGATCCATATCCACGTCGACGCCGCCTGGTGGGCGTTCCTGGTGATCGTCGTCGTGCTGCTGATCGACGTCACGCGGACGCTGATCTCGCTGCGGACCGCACGGCGGTTCCACAGCGCGGCGCTCTTCTCCAACGCGCTCCACTTCGGCAGCGACTTCGCGGGGTCGCTGGCGGTGCTGATCGGGCTGATCGGCGTCCGCGCCGGCCGTCCCGAGGCCGACTCGATCGCCGCGCTGTTCGTCGCCGCGCTGGTGCTGACGGCGGCGCTGCGGCTGATGCGGCGCAACGTCGACGTGCTGATGGATCGCGCTCCTGCTGACGCCGAGGAGGCCGCGCGGCAGGCGATCGCCGCCATCCGGCCGCCGATCCGGCTGCGGCGGCTGCGGATGCGCTCGGCGGCCGGCCGGCACTTCGCCGACGTCGTGATCGCGGTCTCCCCGTCCGCTGCGGTCGGGCAGGGGCATGCGGCGGCCGACGCCGTCGAGGCGGCGCTCGAGCGCGCGCTGCCCGAGACGGACGTGGTCGTCCACGTGGAGCCGACCGACGAGGACGCCGTCACCCGCGAGCTCGCCTACGCGGCCGCGCTGAAGGTCCGGCGCGTGCGCGAGATCCACAACATCGCGGTGCTCCACATCGACGGGCGGACCGAGGTCTCGCTCCACCTGAAGCTGCCCGGCGAGTCCTCGCTGGAGGAGGCCCATCGCACGGCGAGCGAGGTCGAGCAGGCGATCGCCGACGCGCTGCCCGACGTGGACGCGGTGCGGACGCACCTCGAGCCGCTCGGCGAGGAGACCGAAGGGCGGACGCCGGGCCGCAGCGAGGTCGCGGCCGACGCCGAGGCGGTCGCCCGCATCGTGCAGAGCCGGCTCGGCCGGCCGCCGCGCGAGCTCCGGTTCCTCGAGACCGACGACGGCCTGCTCGTGTTCCTCACGCTCGGCCTCGACGCGACCGTCCCGCTTGCGGAGGCGCACGCCCGGGCGAGCGAGGTAGAGGAGGGCATCCGCCGCGAGCTCCCCGCCGTCGCCGAGATCATCGTCCACACGGAGCCCTGACGGTGCCGGGCCCTGTCGGGACCGGCGGTCCGCTCTACCCGGGAGTGTTCTCGCGGACGCGGAACTCGACGATCCTGCGCACGAGGTCGAGCGGCACCTCCGCATCCAGCGGGAACCGGATCGTTCCCTTGCTCGTCTCGTAGCCCTCCAGCTCGTCCTCGAACCGACGGACTCCGGACGACCCCGGGTAGAACCCGATGTGGTGCTCGTACCCTGCGAAGTGCACGAGGTTCCCGTGGAAGACGAAGGTGGGTATCCCGTATGCCATCTTCTCCGTGGCCCCGGGCGCGGCGTCGTGGATCGTCTCCCTGATGCGCTCCAGTTTCGCCCTGGTCGCGCCGGGCATCGTCGCGAGGTACTCGTCGACCGTGGCGGCAGGGCTGGTCTTCACGGACGTCCGATTCTTAACATGGCCCCGATGGCCGGGAGAAGCGCGAGATGAAGCTCTGCATGTTCAGCCCGAGGGAGATGGCGCTCGAGCGCGGGTGGCCGGGCCGGATCGAGGGTGACCGCGTCGTCCAGCTCGCGGCGCAGACGTTGCAGTCGTTCTTCACGGGCGGCGGCCAGGCGCGCGAGCACGCCGAGTACCGGCTCGCCGATGTCGTCCTGCGCGCGCCCGTCCTGCACCCGCCGGCAGTCCGCGACTTCTACGCCTTCGAGCAGCACGTGAAGACGGCGCGCGCGCAGCGAGGCGCCGAGGTGCCGGCCGAGTGGTACGAGCAGCCGGTGTTCTACTTCTCCAACCCGGCGGCGATCTTCGGGCCGGAGGACGAGATCCCCTACCCCGAGCCGAGCGAGGAGCTCGACTACGAGCTCGAGGTGGCCGCGGTCGTCGGCGCGGACGGCGAGATCGGCGGTTTCACGGTGATGAACGACTGGTCCGCCCGCGACCTCCAGCGCGCCGAGATGCGGGTCGGCCTCGGCCCGGCGAAGGGCAAGGACTTCGCCACGTCGCTCGGGCCCGTGGTCGTCACCCCGGACGAGCTCGACGGGTCGAGCGCGGCGATGGTCGCGCGCGTGAACGGCGAGGAGCGCTCGCGTGGCCAACTGGCCGACATGCACTTCTCGTGGGAGCGGCTGGTCGAGCAGGCGGCGCGGAACACGCGCCTCTTTCCGGGCGACGTCCTCGGGTCGGGAACGGTCGGGACCGGCTGCATCCTCGAGCTCGGCGACGGGCGCTGGCTGCAGCCGGGCGACGTGGTCGAGCTCGAGGTCGAGGGGATCGGCGTGCTGCGCAACACGGTCGGGCCGCGTGGCTGAGGTCGCGGTGGTCGGCGCCGGGCTGAACGGGCTGGCGACCGCCTGGGCGCTGAACCGCCAAGGCGTCGACGTCGTCGTCTACGAGCAGTTCGAGCCCGGCCACACGCGCGGCTCGAGCCACGGCCGCACGCGGATCTTCCGGCTCGCCTACCCCGAGGAGACCTGGGTGCGCTACGCGCAGGATGCGCTCGAGGGCTGGCGCGAGCTCGAGCGCGAGAGCGGGGAGGAGCTCTTGCTGCTGAACGGCCTGCTCGAGCTCTACCGCGAGGGCGTCGTCAGCTCCCGGGAGGCGCTCGAGGCGTGCGACGCGGCCTGCGAGCTGCTGACGCGCGAGGAGACGGAGGCGCGGTTCGGCGTCGTGCCGGATGCCGACGCGTTCGTGCTCTTCCAGCCCGACGCCGGCGTCGTCCATGCCGACCGGGCGCTGAGCGCGTTCGCGCGTGGGCTGCGAATCGAGACCGGCCGGCGGGTCGAGGCGCTCGACGAGCTCGACGAGCCGGTCGTCGTGGTCGCGGCGGGACCGTGGGCCAGGCGGTTGCTCGAGCCCGCGGGGATCGAGCTGCCGGTCGTCGAGACGCGGGAGACGGTCGCCTACTTCCGGCTCGACGGCCCGGTGCCGTCCGTCGTCGCCGAGGTGGTCACGCGCGGTCACGGCTTCTACTCGCTCTACGACCCGGTCCACGGGCTGAAGGTCGGGAGCCACATGCGCGGCCGGCCGTCCGACCCGGACGAGGAGCGAGGACCCGACGAGGCCCTCGTCCGTGAGATCGCCGACTGGACGCGCGAGCGCTTCCCGAACGCCGACCCCGAGCCCGTCGACGCCGACAGCTGCTTCTACACGACGACCGACGACGAGCGGTTCCTGCTCGAACGGCACGGCCGGATCGTCGTCGGCTCCGCCTGCTCCGGCCACGGCTTCAAGTTCGGCCCGGCAACGGGCAAGCGGCTGGCCGCGCTCGCGGTCGAGGCCCTCGGCTGACTAACCTTCGGGCATGCCCATGTATCAGCGGCTCGGCGACGTCCCGCGCAAGCGGCACATCCAGTTCCGCGACAACGGGACGCTGCTGAACGAGGAGGTCTTCGGGCTCGAGGGGTTCTCCGGGAACGAGTCGATCCTCTACCACCTCCAGTCGCCGGTGCGGATCCGCGAGCTGGGCGACTTCGAGCCGATCGTCCGCGACGAGTGGGTGCCCGACGCGCACGCGCACCGGCACCTGACGACCTACGACGAGACGCCCGAGGGTGGCGACCCGATCGCGTCGCGGAACCTGCTGATGTGGAACCAGGACGTCGAGATCTCGATCGCCCGGCCGACGGAGGGGATGGACTTCTTCTACCGGAACGGCGAGGGCGACGAGGTGGTCTTCGTCCACGAAGGCTCCGGCACGCTGGAGACGATCTTCGGCGACCTGCCGTACCGGGAGGGCGACTACGTCGTCATCCCGCGCGGGACGACCTACCGGTTCTCGAACGCAGGGCCCGAGCGGCACCTCGTCTTCGAGTCGCCGGGCCTGATCGAGATCCCACGCCGCTACCGCAACGAGTACGGGCAGCTGATGGAGCACGCGCCGTTCTACCACCGCGACATCCACCCGCCGACCGAGCTGCGCACCCACCGCGACCGCGGCGAGCACCGCGTCAAGGTGCGTGTCCGCGACGGCTATCAGACCTACGTCCTCGACTACCACCCGTTCGACGTCGTCGGCTGGGACGGCTACGTGTACCCGTGGACGTTCAACATCGACGACTTCGAGCCGATCACCGGGCGGATCCACATGCCGCCGCCCTCCCACCAGACGTTCGAGGGCCGGAACTTCGTGATCTGCTCCTTCTGCCCGCGCAAGCTCGACTTCGACCCGCTCGCGGTCCCGATCCCGTACGTGCACTCGAACGTGAACTCCGAGGAGATGATCTATTACGTCTCCGGCAACTTCTCCTCGCGGAAGGCGGTCGACGTCGGCTCGATCACGCTGCACCCGTCGGGGATCCCGCACGGGCCACACCCGGGCCTGGCGGAGAAGTCGATCGGCCTGACGGAGACACACGAGCTCGCCGTGATGTGCGACACGTTCCACCCGCTGCGGCTGACCACGTTCGCCCGCGGCCTCGACGACGGCACCTACGCCTTCTCCTGGTACGAGGAGCCCGGCGCCGCGACCGCAGACGAAGATCCCGCCGGAGTGACATCGCACCTCTGAGCGGCCGGCTCGTTCTCGACTGGGACGGGACCGTGACGGAGGTGGACAGCCTCCACATGGTGCTGGGCCGGTTCGGCGACACCGGCGTCTACGAGCGCGCCGAGGACGACCTCGGCCGGAAGCTGACGCTGCACGAGGTGATCGAGCTCGAGTTCGCGACCGTGCA
>DATBIC010000010.1:0-34526 GCA_036557145.1 Gaiellaceae bacterium | reverse complement strand
GTGCGAGCGCAGCAGGTTGCCCTCGACAACCGCCTGCCGTGCGTGTACCTGGTCGACTCGGGGGGCGCGTTCCTGCCGCTGCAGGCGGACGTCTTCCCCGATCGCGATCATTTCGGCAGGATTTTCTTCAATCAGGCGAGGATGTCGGCGGAGCGCATTCCGCAGATCGCCGCGGTGATGGGCTCGTGCACGGCCGGCGGCGCGTACCTGCCGCTGCAGGCCGAGGTCTTCCCGGACCGCGAGCACTTCGGCCGCATCTTCTTCAACCAGGCGCGCATGTCGGCGCTGGGCATCCCGCAGCTCGCGGTCGTGATGGGCTCGTGCACCGCCGGCGGCGCGTACGTGCCGGCGATGAGCGACGAGACGGTGATCGTGCGCGGGACCGGGACGATCTTCATCGGCGGCCCGCCGCTCGTGAAGGCGGCGACCGGGCAGGACGTGACGGCGGAAGAGCTCGGCGGGGCGGACGTGCACACACGGCACTCGGGCGTCGCCGACCACTACGCCACGTCGGACGAGCACGCGCTCGCGATCGCGCGGCGCCTCGTCGCCAACCTGCACCTGCGCAGCGCCGAGGCGTGGGAGGTCGCGGAGCCCGAGCCTCCGGCCGCCGATCCGGGAGAGCTCTACGGCCTCGTGCCCGATGACCACCGCACGCAACTCGAGGCCCGCGAGGTGATCGCCCGCCTCGTCGACGGCTCGCGCTTCGACGAGTTCAAGGCGCTCTACGGCGAGACGCTCGTCTGCGGCTGGGCGCGGATCGAGGGCCACCCGGTCGGCATCCTCGCGAACAACGGCGTGCTGTTCGCGGAGTCGTCGCAGAAGGGCGCGCACTTCATCGAGCTCGCGTGCGCGCGCCGTGTGCCGCTCGTGTTCCTGCAGAACATCACCGGGTTCATGGTCGGGAAGGAGTACGAGGCCGGCGGGATCGCGCGCGACGGCGCCAAGCTCGTGATGGCCGTCGCGTGCGCCGAGGTGCCGAAGTTCACCGTCGTCGTCGGCGGCTCCTTCGGCGCGGGCAACTACGGGATGTGCGGGCGCGCCTACTCGCCGCGCCAGTTGTGGATGTGGCCGAACGCGCGCATCTCGGTGATGGGCGGGGAGCAGGCCGCGACGGTGCTGACGATGGTCGGCGACGCCGACGGCGACGAGATCCGCGCGAAGTACGAGGCGGAAGGCAACCCCTACTACTCGACCGCGCGCTTGTGGGACGACGGGATCATCGACCCGCTCGACACGCGACGCGTGCTCGCACTCGGCATCTCGGCCGCGTTGAACGCGCCGATCGCAGAGACGCGCTTCGGCGTCTTCCGCATGTAGCGGTTAGGGTCTCGACGTGGGCTATTCGATCGTCGACGTCGCCGCGATCGAGGGTGCAGGGCCGGGCGGCGCAGTGCATTTCGTCCGGCGCGAGCTCGGCTGCGAGGCGTTCGGGATCAACTGGTTCGAGCTGCCGCCGGGCGCGGAAGGGATCGAGCACGACGAGGTCGACACCGGCCAGGAAGAGGTGAACGTGATCGTCCGCGGCGGCGGCATCTACATCGTCGACGGCGAACGGATCCCGGTTCACCCGGGGACGTGCATCCGCTTCGATCCGAACGTCACGCGCCAGATCGTCGCGGGGCCGGACGGCGTCACGATGATCGCCGTCGGCGCGCCACGCGGCAGCTACGAGCCACGCGGCCCGTTCTAGTGATCGTCCGGCTCGTCCTCTGGAACCTCGCCGACTCGCTGACGAACGTCGGTGAGCTGCGCCGGTACGTGCGCGACGAGTCGGTCCCGGAGTTCGAGCAGGTTCCCGGGCTGTTGTTCAAGGCGTGGGTCTCCGACGAGACGACGGAGCGCTGGGGCGCCGTCTACGTGTGGGAGTCCTACGAGGCGTCGCAGCAGGAGCTGCCGTCCCGGGCGCGCGAGCTGATCGGCAAGGAGCCGGACATCGCCGAGGTGTTCGACCTCGAGGCGACGGTCTCCACCGCGCCCGACCTCGCGCGCCTCGGGCTCGCATTCGACGCATGAGCGCGCTGCGAGTCGAGCGCGACGGCCCGCTCCTGCGTGTCGCGATGGCAAGGCCGGACCGGCGCAACGCGTTCGACGCGGCGCTGATCGAGGAGCTCACGGGAGCATTCGGCGGCGTCGCCGACGCGCGCGTCGTCGTGCTGAGCGGCGACGGGCCGTCGTTCTCCGCGGGCGCGGACGTCGAGTGGATGCGCTCGTCGGTGGAGCTCTCGTACGACCAGAACGTGGCGGACGCGATGCGGCTGCGCGCGATGCTCGACGCGATCGACGGGTGCCCCGCTCCGGTGGTCGCGCGGGTGCAGGGCCACGCACTCGGCGGCGGCTGCGGGCTCGTCGCCTGCTGCGACGTCGCGGTCGCCGAGCCGGCCGCGCAGTTCGCGTTCAGCGAGGTGAAGCTCGGGATCGTGCCCGCTGTGATCTCGCCGTTCGCACTCGCAAAGATCGGAACGTCGGCGGCACGGCGCTACTTCGTCACGGGCGAGCGCTTCTCGGCGGAGGTCGCACTGCGGATCGGGCTCGTGCACGAGGTCGCGGACGACCTCGACGCCGCAGTCGACACCGTCGTGCGTGAGCTGCTCTCGGCCGGCCCGGAAGCAGCCCGCGGCGCAAAGGAGCTCGCGCGCGCCCCGCTCGCCGCCGAGGAGACGGCGCAGCGCATCGCCGAGCAGCGCACGAGCCCCGAGGGCCAGGAAGGATTGCGCGCGTTCCTCGAGAAGCGGCCGGCGACGCACGCCGACGGCTCGGACTGGGGCGTCTTCGCACCGCGCGGCGGTTGAGCGATGCTCAGCGGTGGCTCGGCGAGGCGATCCGGATCGAAACGAGCCTCGACCCCGACACGGCCGCCGCCCATGGATCTCCGGGCCGCCGGACGCGTACCTCGAGGGTCAGGCGGCGCCCGGGACGCAGCTCGAGGAGCCGCGTCGGCACGACCTTGACCGAGACGGCCCCGCTCGGGCCGGTCCGCAGCGCGGCGCTCGCCCGAGCGCGCCCGTCGAGCGGCGTGATGCGGACGACGGCACCCGAGACCGCGCGACCGCGCTGGTCGCGGACCCGGATGCCGACCTCGAACGCCCTCCGCACGCGGAGGATCCGAGGCGCGAACGAGACCGAGGCGACGACGAGGCGGTCCGGAGCGGCAACCGCTGCGGCCGGGACGGTCGAACCGACGGCCGGCGCCGCGACCGGAGCCTGGGACGAGGTCGGCGCCTGCGGCCCTGCGGCCTGTGGGGTCTCGGAGCACGCGGTCGCCCCGGGCGTGACGTCGGGCTCGGTTGCCGTGGCCGGAGCGCCCGGTCGCGCAGCCCAATCGACCCAGGTCGCGTCGAGCGAGCTCATCACCGTGCGCTCGTCTCCGCCGGACGCGGCGATCGTGTCGATGTCGTAGGTGCGCGACGGCGCGTTCGAGCCGGCGATGAACACGATGCGCGTGCCGTCCGGCGCCCAGACGGGCCGATCGTCGTCTCCGGTCGTCAGCTGCCGGGCGTCGCCGCCGTCGACGTTCGCGGCGTAGATCCCCTGCGCCTCGCCGGGCCCGACGCCCGCAAAGGAGATCTGCGAGCCGTCGGGCGAGAATGCCGGCATCGTCCCGGCCGCGAAGCGCCGGACATCGCTGCCGTCGGCGTTCATCAGCTCGATCTCGTCCCCGTTCCGCGTGAAGGCGATCGTCCGGCCGTCGGGGGACCACGCCGGGAAGTAGTCGCCGTTGCCCTGGCAGGTCAGCTGCGCTTCGTCGCTGCCGTCGCTGCGCATCGACCAGATCGTCCCGTCTCTCGAGAACAGCACGTGCGCCCCGCTCGGCGACCACGCGGGGTTGAACTCGCCGTGCGGGCAGTCGTCGGTCAATCGCGTCTGCCTCCTTCCATCCGTCCCCATCAGGAAGAGGTCGTAGCCCTGTGCCCAGTAGACGTGCCCGCACTGCTCGTGCGTGTCGCGCTCGACCAGCAGGCGGCCGCCATCGGGTGCGGCGGCCACCTGGCTGTCGTCACCGGTGCCGCTCGTGAGCTGCGTGAGGCCGGTGCCGTCGGGCTCGACGGAGTAGACGTGCGCCGGGAGCCCCGCGCCGCGAACCGTCGCACCGAACACGATGCGCCCATTGTCGCCGGGCGGCGATCCGCTGCCGGCGACAGCGGCGACGAGGGCAAAGAGGCCGGCGAGCGCGACCACGCTCACGAGACGAACTGGCACGCGACAAAGGATCGTGCGGAGTTGTGTGCAGTTCGTGCTGAACGCGTAAATGTGGCCCATCGCCCGCCGTGCCGAACGGCCGTCGCAGCGTCGTGCCGCTACCCGAGCAAGTAACAGACTGTTACTTGCTCGGTCCTTGCGGTTCGTTCTTCGCACCGGGTCGCCGCGGCAGTGGATCGCCGTACCAGCGGTTGGCCAGGTCCCACGCCGGTCGTGTCCTCAGTGCGACGTCGAGAAGAACGCGGGCATCGGTCACGCGCCCGCTCTCGGCCTCGGCGACGCGCAGCAGCGTTCGGACCTGCTGGTAGCTCGGCCGCGTCAGACCGAGCGACCAGGCGGCGTCACCGACGTCCCGCGTCACCGCTGCGGCCGAGTCGTGCGCGCGCCGCTCGATGAGGCGCTGGAGCCGCGGGTCGATGCGTGGAGCGGCGACGGCCATCTCGGAAGTGTCGGCGGAGAGGTGCAACCGGAGCGTGCCGATTCCGCAACGGATCCGAGCCCTAGTAACAGTCTGTTACTAGCTCGGTTCGACGCGGACCGGCCGAGCTCGCTCGTGCAGCCGGGTGACGTCGCGTCCGGCCGCGCGTCAGCCGTGGAGACCGACCGGCGCGGAGATCGTCGCCGCGTAGCCGCCGTCGCCGACGACCGAGACGCGATAGCTTCCCGGCCGGAGCGTGCGCTCGAACATCCCGTTCGCGCGGGCGACCGGCCGCCACTCGGCGCGCGTCAGCCGCTCGACCTGCAACGGCAGGCGCGGCGCAACGGAGACGCGCAGCTTCGTCCCCTCCGCTCGCAGCAACACGCGCGGCTGGACGCTGAACGACACGGCGTCGCCGGCAACGCCGTTGTAGGCGAGGCGAAGCTCGACCGTGTGGGTCGCATGCAACCCGAGCGCGAAGCGACCGCTCGGCGCCGCGCGCACGTGCGCAACCGTTTCCCAGCCGGACGCGGTCAGCTCCTGCAGCCGCGCCTTCCCGAGCCCACGCACCCAACCGCTCACGTGGAAGCGCGACCCGAACGGCGTCGGCGCCGTCGCAGAGTCGAGTGTGAGCGCGCTGAGGTCGAAGTCGTTCGAACCGAGGTCGAACTTGTCGATCACGATCGACGCGGGGAACGCTCGCCAGCCGTTCGCGCCGAGCACGCGCACCGACTCGGCGCGCTCCGACGAGTTGAGGACGACCCGTACGTCGCGCACGTCCGCGACGCCGAGCGTCCTTCCGACGTCCGCCGCGCTGAGCACACGCGTCGGCCAGACGTGATGCGGCGAGATGTAGTCGTACGGGTCGGGCACGGAGACGAGGTACGGCTCGGGCGCCATCCCGGGCCACGCGTCCTGGACCGCCGAGGTCCGGCCCCCCGAGCTCGAGAAGTAGTAGGCGGTGATGATCCGGCCGTCGTACGTGAGCACCTGCCCCGCGGTCGCCCCGATTGCGAGGTTCGTCTCGGGCCGCTCGGCGCGAATGCCGCCGTACATCTGCGAGCGCTGATCGGGGTACAGGTCGAAGTCCTGGCCGGGATGGAGCGTGGCCAGCGTGTACGAGCGCGCCGCGACGGCTTGAGCCTCGTAGGTCGCCACGTGCCAGCCGGTCGGCGCCTCCCAGGGCACGACACCGCGCAGGTAGCGGTCGAGCGGGAGCACGTTCACGGCCATCAGGCCGCCGCTCCGCCGCTTGACCACCACGTCGCCGCGATACGGCAGACGGTCGACCTGCAGCGGCTGTGCGCCCGGCTCGAAGCGGAGCGGCTGCTTCAGATGCGGGTGTGCGCGCAGGAATGGCCGGCCGACGACGACCGAGCCGGAGCGAAGATGCACCTTGCTGCCGCGCTCGTCGACGAGCAGGAACGGCGAGGTCGAGCCGACGCGGATCGACGTCTTTCCGCGCACGAGCAGCACCCGCACCGGCCTCGGATGCACCTTCGTCAGCGTCGTCTGCGGGTAGTAGTGCGCGAGGATGCGCGGGTACGCGTAGCCGTGCCGCGCGTACCCCTCGGCGCCCCACTGGCTCAGACCGACTCCGTGCCCCCAGCCGCGGCCGTCGAGGAGAAAGACCGTGCCCGCGCTCGCGACGGCCGGCAGCGCAGCGGCGACGATCAGCGCGGCGACGCAGACCCGGAGGACGAACGCGGCAGGGGGGCGGCCTGCCGGCAGGTGCATTGACGGATCGTAGACTCGAACGCTTGCGCAAGCTACTGCTACTGACGAGCGCGATCGTGTTCTTCGACACGCTCTTCTTCGCGGCGCTCACGCCGCTGCTCCCGCACTACACCGAGACGTTCGACTTCGGCAAGACGGGTGCGGGCGTCCTCGCGGCCGCGTTTCCGGCGGGAGCGCTCGTCGGTGCGATCCCGAGCGGGATCGTCACCGCGCGTGCGGGCCCGAAGGCGACCGTGATGATCGGGTTGACGATCGTGGCCGGGTGCACGGTGCTCTTCGGCATCGCCGACCACGCGTGGCAGCTCGACGCGGCGCGCTTCGCACAGGGCATCGCGAGCGCCTTCTCATGGACCGGTGCGATGGCATGGCTCGTCGGCGCCGCGCCACCGGGACGCCGCGGCACGCTCATCGGCACCGCGTTCGGAACGGCTGTCGCGGGTGCGCTGTTCGGGCCGGTGCTCGGCGGCATCGCGTCGATCGCAGGCATCGCCGTGACGTTCACCACGGTCGGCGTGCTGTCGCTCGGCCTCGTGGCCTGGGCGGCCGTCACCCCGGGCCAGACGCCGGACGAGGTGCAGGGACTGGACGTGCTCGCGGGAGCGCTCGCCGATCGCCGAATGCTCGCCGGCTGCTGGCTGGTCGTCCTGCCGTCGCTGCTCTTCGGGACGCTCTCGGTGCTCGCGCCGCTCCGGCTGTCGGTGCTCGGCTTCGGCGCCGTCGCGATCGGTGCGACCTTCCTCTGCTCCGCGGCGCTCGAGGCCGCGAACAACGTGCTGCTCGGCCGGCTCTCCGATCGCATCGGCCCATTGCGGCCGATCGCAGGCGGGCTCCTCGCCTCGGCGGTCGTCGCCGCGCTGCTCCCGTGGCCCGATCAGCGGCTGGTGCTCGCCGTGCTCGTCGTGCTCGGCGGACTCGCCTTCGGGACGCTCTTCACGCCCGCGATGACGCTGCTGACCAATCGCTCCGAGGCGCGCGGGCTCGGCTACGGCTACACCTTCGCGCTCATCAACCTCGCCTGGGCTCCCGGGCAGACGCTCGGCGCGGCCGGTGGCGGCGCGCTCGCGCACGCGAGCGCCGACGCGGTGCCGTACCTGCTGCTCGCCGCGACGTGCGTCGCGACGCTGTTCCTGCTCGTACGACCGTTAGCGTCCCGCGCATGAAGGCCGTGCTCGTGGCGAACCGGGGCGAGATCGCGCTGCGCGTGTTTCGCGCGGCGCGGGCGCGCGGCCTCGGAACGGTTGCCGTGGCCGCACCCGACGACGCAGGCTCACTGCACGCACGCTCCGCCGACCGCGTCGTCGAGATCGCGTCTTACCTCGACGCCGCCGAGCACCTCCGCGCCGCCGCTGAGACCGGCGTCGATGCGATTCACCCCGGCTACGGCTTCCTCGCGGAGAACGCCGGCTTCGCGGCCGCGGTCGACGGCGCCGGGCTGACGTGGATCGGCCCGCCGGCGTCGGCGCTCGAGGCCGGCGGCGACAAGATCAGCGCCAAGCGCATCGCCGAGGAAGCAGGCGTTCCGACCGTACCGGCGGCCGATGCGCCACCGCTGATCGTCAAGGCAGCCGCGGGCGGCGGCGGCCGCGGGATGCGGATCGTGCGCGATCCGGCCGAGCTGGAAGAGGCGCTTTCGGCGGCGAGGCGCGAGGCCGCCGCTGCGTTCGGCGACGACCGCGTGTACCTCGAGCGCTACCTCGAGCGGCCGAGGCACATCGAGATCCAGCTCCTCGCCGACAAACACGGCAACGTCGTGTCGCTCGGCGAGCGGGAGTGCTCGGTGCAGCGCCGGCACCAGAAGGTGCTCGAGGAGACGCCGTCCGTGGCGCTCGACGCGGAGCTGCGGGCGCAGCTGAGCGATGCCGCCGTTCGCTTTGCGCGCGCGATCGGCTACGTCGGAGCAGGCACCGCCGAGTTCGTGCTCGACGGCCGCGACTTCTACTTCCTCGAGCTGAACGCGCGCATCCAGGTCGAGCATCCCGTGACCGAGCTCGCGACCGGCATCGACCTCGTCGACTGGCAGCTGCGCATCGCCGACGGCGAGCGCCTCGACGTGCAGCCGCAGCAGCGCGGCCACGCGGTCGAGGTCCGCCTCTACGCGGAAAACCCGCGCACGTTCCTGCCGCAGGCGGGGAGGGTCGAGCGTCTCCGGCTGCCCGCGTCGGTGCGGGTCGACGCCGGCGTCGCCGAGGGCGACCGGATCCCGACGAGCTACGACCCGATGATCGCCAAGCTGATCTCCGCAGGCGCCACCCGCGGCGAGGCGCTCGACCGGTTGGCCGCCGCGCTCGCCGAGGTCGAGGTGGGCGGCGTCACGACCAACCTCCCCTTCCTGCGCTGGCTCGTCGCGCACCCCGTGCTGCGCGCCGGTGAGACGACCACCGCCTTCCTCGCCGAGCACCCTCCCCTCTCGCCGCCGCCGGCGGCGCTGCCGGCCGCGGTCTGGCGCGGCTCCTTCCGGCTCAACCTGCCGTCCCCCGCGCCCGCACCGCCCCCCGACCTCGACGAGGCGGCGGCCGCACACGCGCCCGTCGACGGCGGCGTCTCGACGGTCACCGCTCCGATGCCGGGCACGGTGATCCGCGTGCTCGTCGAAGAGCGCGCCTCGGTCGGCGCGGGCGAGCCGCTCGTGATCCTCGAGGCGATGAAGATGGAGACGCCGCTCACGGCGCCGTACGCGGCAGTCGTCGACGCGGTGCACGTGCGCCCGGGCGACCGCGTCGAGGCGGGCGCGACGCTGATCGAGCTGTCTTCGACGTGAGTGGCCCCGTCCACAAGTTGGTTGTGCGCCTGGCCGGCTGCAAAGCAGCGCATGCCCGCGTCCTCGGTCGCCCCCGTACCTTTCAGGTACGAAGGCTCCCTGCGTCCTTGGCCTGCTCGCTTTTCGCTCGGCCAACCACGAACCAACTCGTGGACGTGACCACTAGAACAGCTTCTGCAGCTTGAGCGCGGCTCCCATGTCGCCCTTGATCTTCAGCTTCCCCGTCATGTACGCGGTCGTCGGGTTCTGCTGGCCGGCGACGATGTCGGCGAACGTGTCGCTCGACGTCGTGATCGTCACGTCCGCGTCGTCGGCGCCGCCCTCGGTGACCGTCAGGCCGCCGTCGCGGACGTCGACGTGCCACTGGCCCTCACCTTCGATGTCGAAGTAGTACGAGTTGCTGACACCGGCGAGCTTGTCCGCATCCGCGCGCGCGGGCAGGCTGTCGAAGAACTCCTTGGCTGCCATCGAATGCTCCTAGCGTCGAGGACCTGACGCGTGGGACGCTACCTCGTTCGGGGAGGGCACCTTCGGTTCCCTCCCCGAGGCCCCACCCTCCGACATCTTTCGCTCGTGCTGGAAGGCCACCGGCGAAGCCGGTGTCCTTCTTGCACCGCTGGATTTCCACCAGCCCGCGCCTCGCATGACCAATTCTGGTCATGCGAGAAACCGGAGGTCAGCACGCTCGCGGTAGCCGCCGGAGGCCGGCTTGGCCGGCCGGGAGGCGAAACGCGCATCGCGATGGCACGCGAAGAGGGAGGGATGGGTTTGGGAAGGGAACCGTAGGTGCCCTTCCCAACTCAAGCGGCGCCGCGCTCCGGCAAATGCCGCTCGATCAGGAGCAGCGAGAGCTTGTTCTGGGCGGCGGCGAGCTTGCGCCGGTTGTCCTCCAGCGCGGCCGGGCCCGCCCCCGACTCGCGGAGGGCCTGGCGCTCGGCGACGATGCGGCCGATCTCCTCGCCGAGGCTCTCGACCGTCTCACGGAACGGGCTGTCGTCGCCCTGCTCAGGCATCGCGCCCTCCGATTCGACACCACCGGCCCGCTTCCTCGCCGACTGGGTACGATCGCACCCCGATGCGCGTCGAGCTCAGAGGGGCGCAGGACGGCGACCACGCCGTGCGCCTCGCCCCCGATCTTGCCTCAGGCGAGGTTCGCCACGGCGACGGCGAGATCCGCGTCGGGCCGGGCGACGTGGTCGACGCCGACGCGCTGCGCGCCGCGGCATCGCTCGCTGCGCGCGCAATCCGGCGCGACGGCGGCACGGTCGCCTGGAAGGTCGATGCGTCCCTCCCGGTCTCCCCGGAGGAGCAGGTGCGGGCGTACGTCGAGGGCACCGCGTTCGGCGCCTACGACCCCGGCCTCGCGAAGCAGGGGTATGCCGGCCGCGCCGAGGTCTCTCTCGCGCTCGAGGGTCCGGAGGAGCTCCAGGAGCCGGCGATCCGCAGCGCGACCGTCGCGCGCCACGTCGAGAACGCCCGCAACCTCGCGAACCGGCCCGCCAACGACCTGACGCCGACCGCGCTCGGGGCGCACGCCGAGGAGATCGCCTTCGACCACGTCACCGTGGAGCGGCACGGCCGGGACTGGATCGTCGCGCAGGGGATGGGCGCATTCGCCGCCGTCGCCTCGGGCAGCGCCGAGGAGCCGCAGCTGATCGTCCTGCGCTACGACCCCCCTGGCGCGCCGGACGACGTCGTGCTCGGCGTCGTCGGCAAGGCGATCACGTTCGACTCGGGCGGAATCTCCCTGAAGCCCGGACTGCGTATGCAGGACATGAAGGGCGACATGGCCGGGGGTGCCGCCGTGATCGAGGGAGCGGCTGCGATCGCCGACCTCGGCCTGCCGCTGCGCACGATCGCCGTCATCGCCGCCACGGAGAACATGCCCTCGGGCTCGGCCTACCGCCCCAGCGACGTGCTCCGCGCCTCGAACGGCAAGACGATCGAGGTGATCAACACCGACGCCGAAGGCCGGCTCGTGCTCGCCGACGCCCTCCACCACGCCCGGTCGAACGGCGCGACGCACATCATCGACTTCGCGACGCTGACCGGTGCGATGTCGTCCGCGCTCGGCGACCTGTTCGCCGGCTGGTTCTGCAACGACGAGGCGTTCGCCGCGCAGATCGAGAACGCGACGGTGACGAGCGGCGACCTCGGGTGCCGCTTCCCGCTGCACCGGCGCTACCGCCGCTACATCGACTCGACGTTCGCCGACATGAAGAACGCGACCGAGCTGCGCGAAGGCGGCCCCGTGCTCGCGGCGATGTTCCTGCAGGAGTTCGCCGGCGACGGCCCCTGGGCGCACGTCGACATGGCCGGCCCCGGCTTCGTGCAGCGAAAGCGCCCCGACTACATCCTCGACGAGGGCGGGACGGGTTACGGCGTGCGGCTGATCGTGGAGCTCGCTCAGGCTCTCGCCGCGGCGTGAACTTCGAGCTCGACTCGGAGCACGAGCTCCTCCGGGACACCGTCCGCCAATTCGCGCTCGACCGGATCGCGCCCGTCGCCGAGGAGCTCGACCGCGAGAAGCGCTTCCCCTACGAGCTCGTCGCCGAGCTCGCCGAGATCGGGTTGATGGGGATGACGATCCCGGAGGAGCACGGCGGTGCGGGCACCGACACGCTCTCGTACGCGATCTGCATCGAGGAGCTGACGCGCATCGACTCGTCGGTGGCGATCACGGTCGCCGCGCACCATTCGCTGGGCACGTTGCCGATCTACCAGTTCGGCGACGAGGAGCAGAAGCGGCACTGGCTTCCCGACCTCGCGTCGGGCAGGAAGCTCGCCGCGTTCGGCCTCACGGAGGCGAACGCCGGCTCGGACGCGGGCGCGACGCACACGACCGCGCGACTCGAGGGCGACGCGTGGGTGATCGACGGCTCGAAGATCTTCATCACCAACGCGGGCACGGACATCACCGCCTGCGTCACGATCACCGCCGTCACCGGTGACGACGAGATCTCGAACCTGATCGTCCCGAACGGGACGCCCGGCTACACGATCTCGGCGCCGATGCAGAAGCTCGGGTGGCGCGCGTCCGATACGCGCGAGCTCGCGTTCGACGGCGTCCGTGTGCCCGCGGAAAACCTGCTCGGGCCGCGCGGCGAAGGCTTCAGGCAGTTCCTGCAGATCCTCGACGGCGGCCGCATCTCCGTCGCCGCGATGGGCGTCGGCCTGGCGCAGGGCTGCTTCGACCTCGCGTTCCGCTATGCGCAGGAGCGCGAGCAGTTCGGCAAGCCGATCGCGCAGTTCCAGACGATCCAGGAGAAGCTCGTCGACATGGCAACCGAGCTCGAGGCTGCCCGGCTCCTCGTCTACAAGGCCGCCTGGGAGAAGGATCAGGGACGGCCGTTCGCGCGCACCGCGGCGATGGCGAAGCTCTACTCGGGGGAGCTCTCGCATCGGGTGGCCAACGTCGCCCTGCAGATCCACGGCGGCTACGGGTTCATGGACGAGTACCCGATCTCGCGCCTCTACCGCGACCAGAAGATCCTCGAGATCGGCGAGGGGACGAACGAGGTGCAGCGGATGGTGATCGCCAAGCACCTCGGGCTGTAGGCCCGCCAGCGCGCCTGTTACGCTCGCCTCCGGTGCTCCTCTTCCGCCAATTCGTGGACGAGGATCTGGGCTGCGCCTCGTACCTCGTCGGCGACCGCGACGCCGGCGTCGCCGTCGTCGTCGACCCTTCGCTCCAGATCGACCGGTACGTCGAGGCGGCGGGCGCGGAGAGCGTGCAAATCGAGCGCGTGCTCGAGACGCACACGCACGCCGACCACGTCTCCGGGCACGGCCGCTTCGCCCTCGAGCACGAGCTCCCGGTCGCGATTCACGCGCTCGCCGAGCCCGAGTATCCGTTCGAGCCGCTTGCGGACGGCGACGAGCTGACGGTCGGCGAGACGCGCGTGCGCGTCCTCCACACACCGGGCCACCGACCCGAGCACTGCGCGTTCCTGGTCGACGAGCGGATCGCGCTCACCGGAGACTCGCTGTTCGTCGGCGATGCTGCGCGCCCCGACCTCGCGATCGCGGCTCGCGACGGAGCACGTGATCTGTATACGTCGCTCGAGCGCCTCGCCGCGCTCGGCGACGCGGTCGAGGTCTACCCCGGCCACGTCGCCGGCTCGCTGTGCGGCGGCAACATGAGCTCGGAACGCTCCTCGACGATCGCGCACGAGCGCTCGACGAACCCGGCGCTGCACATCCGCGACGTCCAGGAGTTCGTCCTCGAGTCGGCGTCGATTGCGACTCCGCGGCCGCCGACGACCGAGCGCGTGGTCGCGATCAACCGCGGCCCGTGGCTGCCGGCGCCGGAGCCGCCGCGCGAGCTCGACGATCCGGGAACCGCGACGGTGCTCGACGTGCGCCCGTTCGCCCTGCACGCGTCCGGCCATCTTCCGGGCGCGATCAGCGTGCCCGAGGACGGCGGCGCGGTCGGGACGCGGGCGGGATTCGTGCTCGGGCCCGACGAGCGTGTCGTCCTGCACGCACGAACGCGTGAGGAGGCGCTCTACGCGGCACAGAAGCTCTGGGCGGTCGGGATCTTCGCGATCGACGGTTACGTCACCGAGGCGAACGCGCCGGAGACGCTCCCGGTGATCGACGTCACCGAGCTGAAGCGCCTGCTCGCGACGGCCGACGTGCAGCTCGTCGACGTGCGCGAATCGACCGAGCGCGACGACGGCTACATCCCCGGCTCCAGGAACATCCCCTATCGCCTGCTGCGAAAGCTCGGCCCCGGCGCGCTCGAGCGGTCGAAGCCGGTCGTCACCGTGTGCGAGTCGGGTGCGCGCGCGTCGATCGCCGCGTCGCTGCTGCAGCGCGACGGTTTCGACGTGCGTGCCGTCACCGACGGCGGCGTCGCGACGTTCGACGGCGACGTCGTCGCGTTCAGGCGCTGCGGGGCATAGCGCCGGCGCGCAGCTCGTCGATCTCGTCGAGGAAGCGCGCCGCGCGCACCTCACGGTAGAACGCCTCCGCCTCGTCGAGCCACGGGCCGGGCTCGATCCGCGCGCGGCGCAGGCGCGCGTAGGCAGCCTCGGTGCGCACGCCGGTCGCATCGAGCACGTCGATCGCATCGCCGAGCCGGCCTTCGAGAATCGCCGTGTTCGCGTCCACCCACACCGATCGCCTCGGCTCGACGTCGAGTGTGCGCCCCGTGTCGAGGGCGAGCCATGCGAGGTGTGTCGTGCAGTCGGCTGCGTAGACGATCGTGCGTGAGCCGAACGCTGCCAGCTCGTCGACCAGCGGCGCCGCCGCGTCGGGACGACCGAGCAGGAGCTGCAGGCTCGCCTGATAGACGAGGCTCGGCCCGCAGACCTGGGGGTCGGTCGCACCGCGCAGGCGCTCCGCGGCGAGCTCCAGCTCATGCGCCCCCGATCGTTCGTCGGCCCGCGAGAGCGCGATCCAGGCTCGCACCAGCCGCACCTGGCCGTCGAGGTAGTGAGCGCCGCCTGCAGTGCGAAAGAACGCGTCCGCATACCGGAGTGACTCGTCCCACTGCCCGCCCTGGTAGTGGTCCCAGGCCGACAGCGAGTCGAACCAGCGCCGGGTCACGTACATGCCGAACCGGTCGACGAGCTCCTCGATGCGGCGCCAGACGGGGACGGAGGCGGCGAGGCCCTCGGTCGCGCGGATCAGATCGGCCTGGTTGTTCAGCGCGCGGAAGACGACGCTCGGGTCGTTGATCGCCTGTGCGCGATCGACGGCCTGCTCGAGCAGCGCGAGCCCCTCCGCGGAGCCGAGGCGGGCGCGCGCCGTTCCGACCGTGATCAGCGCGTGCACCGCGGTCTGCTCGAGGCCCGCCTGCTCGGCGAGCTCGAGCGCGCGCAGGCTCAGCGGGATCGCGGCCTCGTCGTCGCCTGCGAGCATGACGAAGCGCCCGCGCGCGGCGAGTGCCTGGGCGAGGCTGTCGGCCGAGCCGCTCCGCTCGGCGAGCTCGACCGACCGTGCACCGTGGCGAAGCCCGAGCTCGCGGTCGCCGCCGTAGAGGGCGTACAGCGACAGCGACGTCTCCGCGTCGGCGGCACCGGAGAAGTCGCCGGCCGCCTCGCATTCGCGGGCGGCCGCCTCCACGAGCGGCGCGGCGTCGGGATCGAGCGTGCCCGCGGAGACCGCGACCACGTCGAGGAGCAGCTCTCGGCGCTCGCGACCGGCCGGCCGGAGGTCCAGCGCGCGGCGATACAGCTCCATCGCCTCGTTGAACGCGCCGAGCGACCGCGCCCGGTCGCCCGCGGCCCGGAGCGCGTTCCGCGCCGGCTCCTCGAGCGGTCCCGTATCGCCGCGCGCCGCCCGCACCAGGCTCAGCGCCTCGCTGTAGTGATGGGCGACCAGGTCGGGGCGTGACGCGGAGCGTGCGATCCACTCGGCGGCGAGCCGGTGCTTCTCGGCACGCGCCGAGCGCGGGAGCTGCGCGTAGGCGACGTCGCGGACGAGGGCGTGCCGGAACGCGTACTCGGGGTCGTCGGCCATCGTCGACGTCCGGCGGCGGCGAACGAACTCCTTGCGCACGAGCCGCTGCAGCAGGTCGTCCGCGTCCGTCGCGCCGAGCGCCTCGAGGCCGCCGCGCCAGAACACCCTGCCGAGCACGGACGCATCCTGGAGCAGCGTCTTCTCGGCGGTGTCGAGCAGGTCGAGCCGCGCGGCGATGATGCCCTGCACCGAATCGGGCAGCTCGCCGCCCCCGGCCGTGCCGAGCATCCGCGCGTACTCCTCCGCGTAGAGCGGGTTGCCACCCGCCTGCTGGACGAGCCGGGCCTGCGCCTCCGCGTCGAGCACGGTGCGGCCGATCAGCGCGCCGAGCAGCTGCGTCGTGTCGTCGTCGGAGAGCGCCGCCAGCGCGAGCGTGTGCGAGTTGAGCCGCCCCCCGCCCCACGCCGGCCGCCGTTCGAGCAGCTCCGGCCGCGCCGTGCAGAGCACGAGCAATGGGACGTCGGTCGTCCAGTCGACCAGGTGCGTGACGAAGTCGAGCGTGCCGTCGTCGGCCCAGTGGAGATCCTCGAGCACGAGGATCAGCGGCGACCGGTCGGCGATCGCCTCGAACACGCGTTGCCAGGCGCCGAACGACTCCTCGCGACCGCCGCCACCCACCGCCGTTCCCATGCCGACGATCGGGCCGAGGCGGCCGGCGAGCCACTGCCGGTCGCGCGGATCGTCGAAGAGCTCCTCGACCGCGGCCGTCACCTTCGCCTCGATCTCCGCCGGCGTGTCCGCCTCGAGCACGCCGACGTGCGCACGGAGCGCCTCCGCGACGGCACCGAACGGGCCGCCGCCGTACGCGAGCGCGCGGCCCTGCCGCCAGGCAATCAGCTCCGGCTCGGCGTCGATGACCCGAAGGAGCTCCCAGACGAGGCGGCTCTTCCCGAGGCCCGGGACGCCGACGAGGGTGACGAGCTGCGTCGAGCGCTCGTTTCGCGCACGCTCGAACGCGTCGCGGAGCAGCCGCAGCTCGACGTCGCGCCCGACGAGCGCCGCTCCGCCGTGCTGCGCCACGTCGACGCCGAAGCGCGCCCGCGGCCCGAGCGCACGCCAGACGGGGACGGGATCGACCTTGCCCTTCGCCACGACCGGCTCCGCCTGCTCGTAGGCGATCGTTCGCTCGGTGGCGCGATGCGTCGCAGCGCCGACGAGAATGCCGTTGACGGGCGCGGCGGACTGGATGCGCGATGCGGTGTTGACGACGTCGCCCGCGACGAGCGCCTCGCCCTCGGCCGCCCGCGCGTCGAGCGCGACCAGCGCTTCACCGGTGTTGACGGCCACGCGCACGTCGAGCCCGTCCTCGACCATCGCGTCGCGTACCGCGAGCGCCGCGCGCACGGCGCGCTCGGGGTCGTCCTCGTGCGACGTGGGCGCGCCGAAGACAGCCATCACCGCGTCGCCGATGAACTTCTCGACCGTGCCGCCGTAGCGCTCGAGCTCGCCGCGCGCGCGGGCGTGGTAGGGGGCGAGCGTCGCCCGGACGTCCTCCGGGTCGGCCGACTCCGACCTGCTCGTGTGCCCGACGAGATCGACGAAGACGACGCTCACGACCTTGCGCTCCTCGCGCGCCGCCGGCAACACGGTCAGCGCGGTGCCGCAGGCAGCGCAGAAGCGCGCTTCGGCGGCGCTCTCCCGACCGCAGCTCGGACAGGTGATCATCGACCGAGGGTAACGCCGTCAGGACAAGCGGTCGAGCACGTAGCCGCGGCTCTCGAGCGCGCCGCACAGGCGGCCGCAGTGCTCTTCGTTGCGCGTGATCACGGTCAGCTCGACACCCGTCTGCGCGACGTGGACGTCGGTCCCCTCGCGGTGATGCTCGACGGAGAGGACGTTTCCGCGCTCGGTCGCGACGAGCTGGAGGAGCTCGACCAGCGCCCCGGGACGATCGTCGATCAGCGTGCGGACGACCAGGTACCTGCCGCCGAGCGCGAGGCCGTGGCGCATGACCGCGATCAGCAGCGTCGGGTCGATGTTGCCGCCCGACAGCAGCGCGCACACGCCGCCGTCGCCTCCTGCCTTGCCGGCGAGCAGCGCGGCGACGGCCGCGGCACCGGCGCCCTCGACGACGAGCTTCGCGCGCTCGAGCAGCAGCGTGATCGCGTCGGCGATCTCGTCGTCGCTGACGTCGATGCGCTCGTCGAGCAGGTCGTCGAGGAGGCGCAGCAGCTGCTCGCTCGGGTACTTCACGGCGATGCCGTCGGCGATCGTCGGCCCGCGCTTGCCCGCCTGCACGCCGACGATACGGACATCGGGGCGCAGCGCGCGCAAGGCGATCGCGACCCCCGAGGCAAGCCCGCCGCCGCCGATCGGGACGACGAAGGTGCGCGCGTCGGGAAGCTGCTCGGCGAGCTCGAGCCCGATCGTCCCCTGCCCGGCGATCACCGCCGGGTCCTCGAACGCGTGCACGAACGTCGCACCGGTCTCGCGCGCCCGCTCGAGCGACTCGGCCAGCGCCTCGTCGAAGCCGGCGCCTGCGAGGACGGTGTCGGCGCCGTACGAGCGCGTCGCGTCGACCTTCGCCATCGGCGCGTCCTGCGGCATGTAGACGGTGGCGCTGATGCCGAGCTCCCGCGCGGCGCGCGCGACCGCCTGTCCGTGGTTGCCGGCGCTCGCGGCGACGACTCCGGCCGCGCGCTCGGCCTCGTCGAGCATCGCGAGCTTGTTCGACGCGCCGCGGATCTTGAACGATCCGGTGCGCTGGAGGTTCTCCGCCTTCAGCCACACCTGCTGTCCGGTGCGCGCGGTCAGCGCATCGGAGCTGTAGACCGGAGTCGCGCGGATCCGCTCCGAGATCCGCGCGCGCGCCGCCTCGATGTCGGCGAGCGTCGGAAGCGCGAACGCATCACCCAATCTCGAACACCTGCTCGAGGATCTCACGAACGGCGGTGAGCGGGTCGAGGCGGCGCTCCTGCACCTCGGCGAGCAGGCGACGCAGCGCGGGATCGTCGCGGACGGCGTCCTCGAGATGCCGCCGCGCGCGGATCGACGCGACCTGGAACACCTCGCGGGCGAGGTTCCGGCGCCGGCGGCGCTCGAGCTCGCCGTCCGACTCGAGCCGCGTCCGGTGCTCGGCGATCTTCTCCCAGAGCGTCTCGATCCCCTCGCCGGTCACCGCCTCGGTGAGGACGACCGGCGGCCGTGGAACGTCCTTCGGGCCGAGCGACAGTGCCTGCCGCACCTCGCTCAGCATCGTCTTCGCGAGCGGGTGGTGCATCTTGTTGATCGCGATCACGTCCGGGATCTCCATGATCCCGGCCTTCAGCGCCTGGATCGAGTCGCCCGAGCCCGGCATCAGCGCGAGCACGACGATGTCGGCGATCGAGAGCACGCCCACCTCGCTCTGCCCGGCGCCGACCGTCTCCAGGAACACGACGTCCTTGCCGGCGGCATCGAGGACGAGCAGTGCCTGCAGCGTCGTCTCCGCCAGCCCGCCGAGATGCCCACGCGTCCCCATCGAGCGGATGAACACGGCCGGGTCGAGGAAGTGGTCGGCGAGCCGAATGCGGTCGCCGAGCAGTGCGCCCTGCGTGAACGGGCTGGACGGGTCGACCGAGATCACGCCCACGGTGTCCCCCGCGCCGCGGACGAGCCGGACGAGCGCGGACACGAGGCTCGACTTGCCCACGCCGGGGGGGCCCGTCATCCCGATCGAGTACGCGCGTCCCGTGTACGGGTAGAGGTCGGCGACGACGTCGTAGGCGAGCGGGTCGCCGTTCTCGACGAGGGTGATCGTCCGCGCGAGCGCGCGGCGGTCGCCGGCGCGAACGGCTTCGGCGAGCTGTCCGCGCGTCCAGTCGCGGCGCGCGGTCACCGTGGGCCTCGGTCGTGCGGCAGCAGCAACGCCGCGGCGAGCGCGGCGACGGCCAGCGATGCGGCGGCGATCCCGTACACGACGCGTGCGCCGACGGCGTTGGTCAGCGGGCCCGCAGCCACGAAGACGACGAGCAGCATCCCGTAGTTGATCGCGATGATCGAGGTCAGCGCACGGCCGCGGATGCGATCGGGCGCGCCGCGCTGCACGAGCGTGATGTTGAGGACGACCGCGACACCGTTGCCGAGGCCGTAGACGAACAGCGCGATCGCGCCGACCCAGAGGTTGGGGGCGAGGGCGGCGCCGAGCGTCCCGACCGCGAACACGAGCAGCGCCCGCGGGTAGGCGGAGCGCATGCCGACGAGCTCCGCAGCCGACCGCGCCCAGAGGCCGCCGGCGATCAACCCGACCCCGGCGGCGCCGATCATCAGGCCGAAGCCGAAGTTCCCCGTCCCGTAGTCGTTCCGCGCGAGGAAGATCTCCGCGAGGTTGATCCCGCCGATCCCGATCTGCGCGATCGTCCAGGAGACGAGCACCGTCGTCAGCTCGCGCGACTGGAGCACGGCGTCGAACCCCTCCCGGACGTCCTTCCAGTGCCCGCGGCCGATCGACCGCTCGCTCTGCAGGAGGCGTGACGGGATCCGGGCGACGAAGGCGGCGGAGATCCCGAACGTGACCGCGTTCACCCAGTAGGCGAGATGCGGGCCGGACAGCGCGACGATCGCGCCGCCGGCGAGCGAGCCGACCACCGTCGTCCCCCACTCCACGAACTGCAGCAGCGCGTTCGCCACCGGCAGGTCGTCGTCGCTGACGAGGTTCGGGACGCCGGCGAGCACGGCGGGCCGAAAGAAGGCGTTGCCGATCCCCGCGACGAGCGCGAGCACGACGATCGCGGCGGTCGTGTGCACGAACGGGAGCGCCGCGAACACCGCCAGCCGGCCGAGGTCGGAGGCGATCATCAGCCCCTTGCGCGACAGCCGGTCGACCAGCGGACCGAGCATCAGCCCGATCCCGATCGCGGGGACGATGTTCGCGGCGAGCAGGGCGCCGACCCACCACCCCGAATGCGTGCGGTCGTAGACGTCGACCTGCAGGGCGATCAGCGCGAGCCAGGTGCCGATCCCCGAGGCGAGGTTGGCGGAGAACAGGCGGCGGAACTCGACGCCGTGCAGCACCGCGAGGCGGTTGTGCCGCATGGACGCCGCGTGCGCGGCCGAGCTCACGCGACCGAGCTCACGCGGGCGCGAGCACGCGGTCGAGCGCTCGCGCGAGCGCGTCGATCTCGTCCGGGGTGCCGACGCTGATGCGCACCGCAGTCGGCGCACCGAAGCCGGCAAGGGGCCGCACGACGATCCCTTCCCGCAGAAGCCGTTCGTAGAGCTCGGTGCCGCCGGCGCCCGTCTCGGCGAACACGAAGTTACCGACGGACGGAGCCGGATCGAGGCCGCGCGCCCGCAGGACGGACACGAGCCGCGCGAGCCCTTCCGCGTTCACCGCCCGCCGCCGTGCGAGCTCGTCGGCCGCGTCGATGCTGACGAGTGCCGCCGCCTGCGCGGGCGAAACGATGTCGAACGGCCGCCGCACCTTCGCGAGCGACCCGCAGACGTCGGGCGGGGCGACCGCATAGCCGATCCTCAGTCCCGCGAGGCCGTAGATCTTCGAGAACGTGCGCAGGACCGCGACGCGCGCGCCCTGTCGCAGATACCGCTCGACCGCATCGGGGTAGTCGGGACGGTCGATGTACTCGAAGTACGCCTGGTCGACGACGGTGAGCACGTGCTCCGGAACGCTCGCGAAGTAGTCGTCGAGCTCCGCGGTGGTGCTCATCGTCCCGGTCGGGTTGTTCGGGTTGCAGATGTAGACGAGCTTCGTCCGCGCGGTGACCGCGTCGAGCAGCGCCGGCAGGTCGTAGCGGTTGTCGACCAGCGGCACGGTGCGCGCCTCCGCCCCCTGTTTGCTCGCGTAGATCACGTAGCTCGGGAACGACGGCCAGCCGCACACGACCTCGTCGCCGGCGTCGAGGATCGCCTGGCTGAGCAGGTCGATGCAGCCGTCGGCTCCGGCGCCGACGCAGATGTGGTCGGCGCCGAGCCCGTGCCGGGCGGCGAGCGCATGGTGCAGCCCGTACGAGCCGCCGTCGGGATAGCGGTTGAGCTCTGCGGCTGCGCGCTGCATCGCCTCGAGCGCCTCGGGGAACGGCCCGTACGGCCCTTCGTTCGACGCGAGCTTGATCACGCGGTCGATCCCGAGCTCGCGCTGCACCTCCTCGATCGGCGTGCCCGGCTGGTAGGGGCGCAGCCGCTCCACGGCCGAGCGGAAGAACGGCTCGGTGGCGCCCCCGGGCTCGCTGCTCACGGGCAGCACCCTAGCTCGTAGGCTGTGGGGCGTGACGGAGATCGGGCTCTTCCCGCTGCCGGTCGTGCTCGTGCCCACCGAACGCATCCCGCTGCACATCTTCGAGGACCGTTATCTCGAGCTGATCAACGAGTGCGTCGAGTCGGACAGCGAGTTCGGGCTCGTGCTCGCAACCGGAGACGGGGCCGTGCACGAGGTCGGAACGCGCGCTGCCGTGATCGAGGTGCTCGAAGTGCTCGACGACGGCCGCATGAACATCGTCGTCGAGGGGCGCGAGCGATTCCGGCTGCTCGAGCTGACCGACGGCCGCTCGTACAAGACGGGGGTCGTCGAACCGGTGGACGACGAGCCCGATCCGTCGGATCGCGCCGCGGCGGACCGCGCGCTCGGCCTCTTTCGGCGGTTGGCCGAGGTCGCCGAGAGCGACGTGGACGTCCCCGCGGCAGATTCCGACCAGCTCGACTTCGAGCTCGCAGCGCGCGTCGACTTCGGCGTCGATGCGAAGCAGGAGCTGCTTGCATCGACCTCGCCGCGCGAGCGAATGTCACGGCTCGCCGAGCTGCTCGAGCTGTCGATCGAGGCGATGCGCCGCGAACGCAAGCTCCGCGAGCTCGCCGGCCGCAACGGCAAGGTCTCGACCTCGTAGCGCGAACGGGTGGGAGCCGAACCACACCCCAAGTAACAGACTGTTACAAGGACACGCTTTCGACACGGTTTCGCCGGGCGATCATGTGACGACGATGCCGCCGCCGCCGCGACGGGCATCGCCCGCGGCCGCGACCGTGCCGTCGGGGAGCACCTCGACCGCGTTCGTGCCGCCGAAGAAGAGGTTGCGGCGGCGCCAGCGGACGAGGTCGTAGCCGAGGCGCTGCAGGCGGTCGAGCTCGGCGGCGTCGAATCCTCCCTCACAGTGGACGTGGGGCTCGTCGACGTGCATGCGCGGACGGTCGATTGCCTCCGCAACGCCGAGTGTGTGCGCGAGCACGTTGACGATCACCTGCATGATCGCGCCGCGCAGGCGCACGGAACCGGCGCTCCCGACGACCAGGCGCGGCCCGCGCGGGCCGACGACGATCGTCGGCGCCATCATGCTCGTCAACCGGCGCCCCGGCGCCGGCGCGCCGGCGCCGGCGAGGTCGTACTCGCCGAGCATGTTGTTCAGCTGCACGCCGGTGCCCGGCACGATCACGCCCGAACCGGAGCCCGTCGAGGCCGACAGCGACGCGGCGTTGCCCTCGGCGTCGACGACCGAGACGTGCGTCGTCCCTGATGCCGGCGCCGGCTCGACGAGACCCGGCTCGCCCAGGCGGATGCGGTCGACCGCCGCCTCCACCGTGCCCGCCGCGAGCAGCCGCTGCGCGAGCCCGCCGTGTCGCAGGCCGCGTTCGAACCCGCCCGACCGCGCACGTGTCTGCTCGCGCATCACCTCGACGAGCTCGGCAATCGCCTCGGCGCTGCCCGCGGGCTCGTCGGGAAGCCGCTCGAGCAATGCGAGCCCGTACGCGATCAGGATGCCGCCGGAGGACGGCGGCGGGTTCGAGAGCACGTCGTGGCCGCGGAAGCGCGCTGCCACCGGCCGCCGCCAGACGACCCGGTAACCGGTTAGGTCTTCGGCGCCGATCGTCCCGCCCTGGGCCGCGACCGTCTCGACGATCCGCCGGGCGAGCTCGCCGCGGTAAACGCAGCGCGCGCCCTCGGCCGCGATCTGCCCGAGGGTCTCCGCGAGATCCGGAAGGCGGAGCGTGTCGCGCGGCTGCAGCCGCCCGCCGTCGGCCCTGCTGTAGAGGCGGCGCCCCTCGTCCGTGTGGCGCAGGATCAGATCGAGGATCGCGTGCAGGTGCGCCTGCGCCTGGTTCAGCTCGACGCCGCTCGAGGCGAGCTCGAGGGCCGGCGCGACCACCTCCGGCCACGGAAGCCGGCCGTAGGCGCGATGGACGGCCTCGAGCCCCGCCGCCGCGCCCGGCACCGCGCAGGAGGCGCCGCCGATCCGGAACACCTGCGTCGTCTCCTCGCCGCCGCCGAAACCGATGTCGATCGCCTCCATCTCGCCGCCGCCGGCGGGCCGGCGGCCGAGGCCCGGCTCGGCGACGAAGAAGTCGGCGACCCGCGGCGGCCTGCCCCCGGCGGGGCGGACGAGCGCGAAGCCGCCGGCGCCGGGGCCGGTCAAAGGGCTCTCGGCCACCCAGGCGGCGAAGGCGGCGGCGACGCAGGCGTCGACGGCGTTGCCGCCCTCCGCGAGGAGCCGCGCGCCGGCCGCGGCGCTCGACGGGTGACCGGCGGCGACGGCCCCGTTCATACCTGGTTCATCTCCCTTGCGTCTACGTTGCGGAAAGCCTGATCCATCGACGCTGAATCTTCACGCTTTCGCAACGTTCTCGATGCGATGCCACGCATACAACGTGGCGAACGCCCCAACCGATGAAGCCCACCCGCCCACAGCTGCTCCTCTGCGCCGCAGCGTTCCTCGTCATCCTGCTCGCAGTCGTCTATCCCGGCCCCGCGCGTGAGCACCTGACCGGAGCGGTCGGGGCGCTGCGCGGGGCCGACGCGCGCTGGCTCGGAGTGGCCGCCCTCGGCTTCGCCGCGGCGTTCGGGTGCACGGTCGGGGCGTGGACGGCCGCGTTCCGCGCCGCCGGCGGCCGCATCTGCCCACGCCAGGCCGCCTCGCGGCTCGGCATCGGCTCACTCGTGAACTGCTTCGCGCCGGCGAAGCTCGGCGACGCGGTCAAGGTCGCGCTGTGCTCGCAGGCGATCGACGCGCCCGGCCGGCTCTGGACGGCGGGCGGTGTCTACGCGGCGATCAGCGCCGCCCGCTGCCTGGCACTCGCGGCGCTCGTCGTCGTCGCGGCCGCGGCCGGCGCGCTGCCCTGGTGGCCAGTGCTCGTGCTCTGCGCGTTCGTCGGCGCGCTGGCCGCTGCAGGCGCGCTGTCCGGCCGCTTGCACCACCCGCGAATCGCACAGCTCGTCGAGGGGCTGGCTGCGCTCGAGCGGTCGCCTCGCGCGATGGCGACGCTGCTCGGATGGACGTTCGCGATGGCGGCGGCGCGCGTCGGCGCCACCGTCGCCGTGGCGGCCTCGCTCGGCCTCCCCCACCCGTTGCTCGCCGCGCTCGTGATCCTGCCCGCGCTCGATGTAGCCGCGGCATTCCCGATCACGCCGGGTGCGATCGGCGTCGGCAGCGGCGCGGTGGCGGTCGCGCTCGCCGGCCGCGGCATCGGCATGCCCGACGCGCTCGGCACCGGGATCGCGATGCAGGCGATCGAGTCGGTCGTCTCGATCACCGCCGGCTCGCTCGGGATCCTCTACCTCGCCCAGGCCCGGCCGGCGTACCGCCGCTGGACGTTGCGCATCGCGACGGCAGGAGCGTCGGTCGCCTTCGCGGCCGTCCTCAGCATCCACGTCTTCGACCTGACGTAGCTCGGGCTACGACTCGCGCAGGAACGACGGCGGCTCCAGCACCTCGCCGCTCTCGCCCGATGCGGCCGTGACGAACGTCGCGCGGCGCGACTTCGCGCTGCCGAAGCCGGTCGCCACCACCGTAATCCACATCTGGCCGGTCAGGCGGTCGTCGATCGTCGCGCCGAAGATGATGTTCGTGTCGTCGGTCGCCGCCTCCCGGACGGCCTCGGCGGCCTCGTTCACTTCGTAGAGCGTGAGGTCGTCGCCGCCGGCGATCGAGAGCAGGATCCCACGGGCGCCGCTGATCTCGGTCTCGATCAGCGGGCTGCGCAGCGCGCGCTCGGCAGCCTCTTTCGCGCGGCTCTCGCCGGTCGCATAGCCGATGCCCATCAGCGCGGTTCCGGAGTCCTTCATCACCGTGCGCACGTCCGCGAAGTCGAGGTTGATCAGCCCGGGGTTGGTGATCAGGTCGCAGATCCCCTGGACGCCGTGGCGCAGGACGTCGTCGGCGATGCGGAACGCCTCGAGCATCGACGTCGAGCGGTCGAGCACCTCGAGCAGCCGGTCGTTGGGGATGACGATCAGCGTGTCGCACGCCTCGCGCAGCGCCTGCACGCCCTCGTCGGCCTGCTTGCGGCGGCGCGTCCCCTCGAACTTGAACGGCATCGTGACGATCCCGACGGTGAGCGCGCCCAGCTCGCGGGCGATCCGCGCGACGATCGGCGCGGCGCCGGACCCGGTGCCGCCGCCTTCGCCGGCCGTGACGAACACCATGTCGGAGCCGCGCAGCGCGCGCTTGATCGAGTCGTAGCCGTCCTCGGCCGCGTGACGGCCGATCTCGGGATCGGCGCCGGAGCCGAGCCCCTCGGTCAGCTCGCTGCCGATGTGGATCTTCGTCTGCGCATCGCACATCTGCAGCTGCTGGATGTCGGTGTTCACCGCGACGAAGTCGACCTGCGTGATGCCGGCGTCGATCATCCGGTCGACGGCGTTGAGGCCGGCGCCGCCGACGCCGACGACGCGGATCACCGCCAGGTACGAGTTGGCGTCGCGGGCGCGCTCGAGGCGCGCCGGCGGGTCTGGAAGCGGCTCGAGCCAGCGCGGCGGGATGACCCGCTCGACGACGGGCTCGGGTGCCTGTTCCTCGACGACTGCGGGCGCGGCCACGCGGAGCGGCGCCGGCTCGGGGTCGAGCTCCTCGGCAGCCGGCTCGGTCGGCAGCTGCTGCTGCCCGTCCGGTTCCTCCTTCGACCCGCGCTTGGCGGCCTCCGTCGCGCGGAAGAGATCGGCGAGCGGGCCCTCACGCATACTGGCGCGATTTCTGGCCATCGAGCACCTCCTTCGCGAGGTCACGGTACATGGCGGCGGCCTCGCCGTTCGGCTCGTAGGCCAGCACCGAGGAGCCCTTGACCGGCGCCTCGGCGAAACGGACGGTCTTGCGTATGCGCGTCGCGTAGACCAGATCGCCGAAGTTCTCGCGCAGGATCTCATCCGCCTCACGCGAGTGCGTGAGGCGCCGGTCGTACATCGTCGGCACGATGCCGATGATCCGCACCTCGGGGTTGAGGTTCTCGCGCACCATCGCGAGCGTGTTCTCCAGCTGCACGAGCCCGCGCAACGACAGGTACTCGGTCTGCACCGGGACGATGACGCCGTCGGCCGCGACGAACGCGTTGATGGTGAGGAGCCCGAGCGAGGGCGGCGTGTCGATCAGGATGAAGTCGTAGCGATCCTTGATCGGCGCGAGCGCCTTCTCGAGCGCGCGCTCGCGGCCGATCACGCTCGCCAGTGCCATGTCGGCGCCGGCAAGGTCGATCGAAGAGACGGCGATGTCCACCTCGCGCTGCTCGATCACCTGATCGATCGGCAGGCGGTGCACGAGCGCGTCGAACATCGAGTGCTCGATCGTGTCCGGGTTCAGGCCCTGCGACATCGTCAGGTTTCCCTGCGGGTCGAGATCGACGACGAGCACGCGGTAGCCGTGCTCCGCGAACGCGACGGCGAGGTTGAGCGTCGTCGTCGTCTTGGCGACGCCGCCCTTCTGGTTGGCGAGCGCGATCACGCGCGTGGCGGCGGGCGCGCCCGCGGTCGCGGGACGAACGTTCGGACGCGGGAGCAGGCGGGCGAGACCCATCTGCTCATCGGTTCGGGCCTCCCCTGGACATTCCTTCCGTCCTCCGACGAAGTTCCCGGGCGGCCTCGAGCGCCCGCCCTCCGCCCTCCTCGCGCGCCCACGTCTCGGCCTCGCCGGCGAGGGCGGAGAGCTCGGCGAGCAGCTCGTGCGGGACCGCTCCCGCACGGTCGAGCCGCTCGAGACGGTCGAGCCGGGCGAGCACGCGGGCGGCAGCCTCCATCCCGGCGACCGTAGCCTCGAAGCTGTGACGCCTCCGAGCCGACTTCGCAACGATTTCGTACTGCGCTCAGGCGACGCGCAGCGCCGATGCGGGCCGCGGCCGCAGCCCGAGCAAGGTCTCGTCGAGTGCGGCCACGAGCTCTGCACGGTCGCCGTGCAGCAGCGTCTCGACGAGCGCGCGGCGGACGGCGTCGCGCGCGTCGCGCCGGAGCCGTTCGGCCTGGAGCGATGCGACGAGCTCGCTCCGCTCGCGCGTCTTGTCGGCGAGCAGCACCGCGACGCGCATCGACGATGCCCAGGCTCCTCCATCTTCGCCGAGCAGGCACTCGAGGCTCTCCCGCACCTGCGCCGAGCGGAACGGCTCCTCGGCGAACAGCGACAGCTCGAAGCGGTCGAGGGCCTCGCCCAGCCGTCGGTCGGCATCGGCAAGCGTCAGCCGGTCGCGTAGCTCGGCGGCGAGACGCGCGCGGAGCTGGTCGAGGCGGACCGGCTCGCCCGGCGGCTGTGTCCCCGCGATCGGGAGGATCGGCGTGATGCGGAGCGGCCGGTAGTCGAGCCGCTCGAAGACGACCGGGCCGGCGGCGATCGCGCCGCCGGTCGCGAGGCGCAACGCCGTGACGGCGTCCGCCAGCTCCGCAGCCGCGTCCGGCGCGTCCTCGTCGGCCTGCAGCTCGCGGCCGAGCGTGAGCACGAGCAGCCGGTCGACGTCGCGGCCGAACTCGGGCGGCAGCAGTCCCTGCGCTTCCGGCCACAGCTGGGCGAGCTCGCCGGTGACCGTCTTGCGCAGGACGATCCCGCCGCCGAGGTCGGCGTCGGATCCCGCCGAGACGCCGACGACCGGCGCCAGCGCGAGGTAGGTGCGCGCGGTGCCGAACAGCGTCACCTCGAACTCGGCGTACGCGGCGTCGAACGCCTCGTCGCTCCAATCGAAGCCGCCGCAGCGCTCGGCGGTCAACGTGAGCATCGGCAGCAGGATCGAACGGAAGAGCGCGTCGTCGGACGACTGCGCGAGCCCAGAGTGCGAGCGCGCGAAGATCGCCGCCGCAGGCTCGCGCCTCAGGTCCTCGATCGCGTTGCGGGCGTCCGGCAGCCGGCGGAGCGTCGGCGCCTGCTCGTCGACGAAGCCGCGCACGAGCGGGCGGTACTCGTACAACGACGGGCCGGTCGGCGACGCGTGCTCCTCGAAGGCGAAGGGGATCTGCGCGCCCCGTTCGGCGGCAAAGGCGCCGAGGCAGAAGCCGCGCAGCGACTCGTAGAGGTGCGGTGCGCGCAGCGCCACGCGGGCTTACTACGCGCCCGGCCGCCGCTCTCCTACCACGGGCAGAATCGAGCGCGATGGGATTCCCGGCCCTCCGGCATCCGATCGTGCTGGCGCCGCTCGCGGGCGGGCCGTCGACGCCGGCGCTCGCGGCCGCGGTGACGAACGCGGGCGGCCTCGGCTTCGTCGCCGGCGGCTACCTGAGCGCGAAGGGGCTCGACGAGCGCATCCACGAGACGCGTGCGCTCACCGATGGCCTGATCGGCGTGAACCTCTTCCACCTCCGCCCAGCGCCGGTCGACGAGGCGGTGATCGCCGCGTACGCGGCCGACCTCGAGCCCGAGGCGCGCGAGCGGGGCGTCGTCCTCGGCGAGCCCGCGTTCGACGACGACGGCTGGGAGGCGAAGCTCGCCGCCGTGCTCGACGCTCGCGTCGACGTCGTCTCGACCACGTTCGGCTGCCCGCCGGTCGGTGTCGTCCGCCGGCTGCAGGAAGGCGGCGCGTCCGTCTGGATCACCGTCGGCTCGCTCTCCGAGGCGCGTGCTGCGCGCACGGCCGGTGCCGACGCGATCGTGCTGCAGGGAGCGGAGGCCGGCGGGCACCGCGCGAGCTGGGACGACGCCGACGGCGCAGACGTCCCGTCGCTCGAGCTCCTACGAGCTGCGGCCGCGGAGATCGAGCTGCCGCTCGTCGCGACCGGCGGCATCGCCGACGGCGCCGGCATCGCCGCCGCGCTCGAATCCGGAGCGCGCGCAGCGCAACTCGGAACGGCCTTCTTGCTCTGCCCCGAGGCCGGGACGTACGAGGCGCACCGCCGTGCGCTTCGCGCCGGCGGCCCGACCGCCGTCACGCGCGCGTTCACCGGTCGTCGCGCACGCGGCATCGTCAACGCGTTCATGCGCCGGCACCCCGACGCGCCGTCCGCCTATCCGCACGTGCATCACCTGACCGCGCCGCTCCGCGCCGCGGCGCGAGCCGCCGGTGACGCGGACGGCTTCAACCTCTGGGCCGGGGAGAGCTTCGACCGCGCACGCGCGCTCCCGGCGGGAGATCTCGTCGAGCTCTTGGCCGAAGAGCTCGCGGCGAACACGGCGCCGCGCAGCTAGGGCTCGGACCCCGAGGGTCCGTCGCCTGTGGCGGCCGGAGCCGGGCTTGGCCCGGCGGGAGGCCCGGCGAACCGTCGCCTTGTCGGGCGAAACGGGGTTCAACGGGGGAAACGGAGTTTCCCCCGTTAATGCTGGCAGCCGGGGCACCAGTAAGCGATGCGGTTGGCGTCGCCCTGCCCGCGCGACGCGACCGTGGTCCCGCAGCGCGGGCACGGCCGCCCGACCCGCCGGTAGACGCTTCGCCGCGGTCCGCGGCCGCGCTCGAGCGCAAGGCTCATCGACCGCGCCGCCTCCACGAGTACGGCGCGACGCTCGGCCTCGGCCGTGTCCCCGAGCCGCCGCCACGGCGAGAGCCCGACCGCCCACAGCGTCTCTGCCAGCCACATGTTCCCGATGCCGGCGACCAGCGACTGGTCGAGCAGCGACTCGCCGAGCGTCCGGGTCTGGTCGGCGGAGCGAAGCCGCGCGACGATCGCGTCGAGGCGCGGCGGCCGCGCGAGGATGTCGGGACCGAGCCGGGCGAGCGCGCGCAGGTGGAGCTCGAGCACGGGCCCGTTCCAGAGCGCAGCCTCGACCGTGTCGCCGGCAAGCACGAGCCACGGGCTGCCCCTCCGCGCGCCGCCCCTCGGCCGCACCGTCCACCGCCCCGACATGCGCAGGTGCGAGCGCACCGCGATCCCGCCCTCGAACCGGAGCACGAGGTTCTTGCCCACCGCCTCGACCGACTCGAGACGCCTCCCGTCGATTCGCTCGGCGACGCGCGTCGCCCGGCCGCGCGGGTTCGGCGACTCGGCGGCGATCCGCTGCCCGACGAGCGGCTGCAGACGCCGCGCAGCGCGGTGGATCGCGTCACCCTCCGGCATCGCGCTCGAGATAGTGCGCGCCGGCGCCCCGCTCGGCTGCCTCGTCGTCGGGGTTCAGGAGCGAGCACCGGTCGATCGAGAGGCAACCGCAGCCGATGCACGTCGTCAGCCGGCCGCGGAGCGCCTCGAGCGTCGCGATCCGGCGATCGAGGTCGTCCCGCCAGCCGCGCGAGAGGCGCTCCCAGTCGCGGCGAGTCGGGATCCGGTTCACAGGCAGGGTGGCGAGCACCTGGCCGATCCGCGTGAGCGGGATTCCCGCCGCGCGCCCGGCCTGGATCAGCGCGACGCGCCGGAGCGTCGAGCGGTCGTAACGGCGCTGATTGCCGCTCGTGCGGACCGACGCGACCAGCCCCCGCCGCTCGTAGAAGCGGAGCGCCGACGGCGCGACGCCGCTGCGGGCGGAGAGCTCGCCGATCGTCAGCCGGTCGTCCACTTGACTTGAACTTTAGTTGAGGTTCTACGGTGGAGAGATGACTGTGACTACGAAACTCGCCCGCGCTGCGTCGCTGGCCGAACTGGAAGCGGCGGGACGGCTCGTCGTCCACGTCGACCGGCACGCGATCTGCCTCTTCGCGGACGACGGCGAGGTGCACGCCGTCGACAACCGCTGCCCGCACATGGGCTTCCCGCTGCACCGCGGCACGGTGTGCGACGGGATCCTCACGTGCCACTGGCACCACGCCCGCTTCGACCTGCGCACCGGCGGCACGTTCGACCAGTTCGCCGACGAGCTGCGCCGCTTCCCGGTGACGATCGACGGCGACGACGTGCTCGTCGACCTCTCGCCGCACGACGACCCGGTCGCGCACCAGCGTGCGCGGCTGCACGACGGGCTCGAGCGCGACATCCCGCTCGTGCTCGCGAAGGCGACGATCTCGCTCCTCGAGCGCGACCCGAGCGCCGTCGACGTCTTCCGCGCCGGGATCGACTTCGGCGTCGCGCGCCGCGGCGGCGGCTGGTTCCGCGGGCTGACGACGCTCACCTGCCTGATGAACCTCGCGCCGCGTCTCGATCAGGCCGACCGGGCGGCTGCGCTCTATCACGGCCTCGCCGACGTGGCGAGCGACTCCGCCGGGACGCCGCCGCACTTCGCACTCGATCCGCTGCCGGGGGACGCGCCCGAGCCACAGCGGCTCGCGGGCTGGTTCAGGCGGTTCGTCGACGTCCGCGATGCGGAGGGCGCGGAGCGTGCGCTCGTCTCCGCGGTGCGCTCGGGCGCGTCGCGCACGGAGCTCGCCGACATGCTGTTCGCGGCGGCGACCGACCACCGCTACCTGGACGGCGGCCACACGCTCGACTTCGTCAACAAGGCACTCGAGGCGCTCGACGTCGCCGGTTGGGATCGCGCCGAGGAGGTCCTGGCGTCGCTCCCCGCGCAGCTCGCCGGCGCCGAGCGCATGGAGGAGGCGAACGCCTGGCGCAGCCCGGTCGACCTCGTCGCGCTTGTCGAGCGCGCGTTCGCCGAACTGCCCGAGGCGCTCGCGGTGGGCGCGAACGCCGACGGCGGCTGGGACGGACGGACGGCGCTCGTCGCGACGCTGCTCGACGGCGAGGCGCCGCAGATCGTCGCCGCGCTGCTGGACGCGCTCCGCGCCGGAGCAGCGCCGGTCGAGCTCGCATCGGCAGTCACCTTCGCGGCGGTGAGCCGCATCGCCCGCTTTCCGACGAGCAACGAGTTCGGAGACTGGGACACCGCACTGCACACGTTCACGTTCGCCAACGCGGTCGAGCAGGGGCTGCGGCGCTCGCCGTCGCCCGCGCTCGTGCGCGGCGTCTTCGACGCAGCGGCGAGCGTCCACCTCGACCGTTTCCTCAACGTGCCCGCCGCACGCGTGCCGAAGCCGGTGCCCGGCGCCGATCCGGACGAGCTGCTCGCCGGGCTGCCCGGGCTGTTCGACCGGCAGCAGCAGGTCGACGAGGCCGGACGGCTGGTCAGCTCGTTCGCGGCCGCGGGCGGCGACCGGGAGCGGCTCGTCGCCGCGCTCGGCAGCGCGCTCGTCCGCGAGGACCGCAACTTCCACACGATTCAGTGCGTCGAGGCGGCCGTGCGCCAACACGACCTACTCGACGGCGACGACGCGGTGCTCCCGCTGCTGGCTGCTGCGCGCTACCTGGCGGCGCACGCGACGACGACGCGCTCCCAGCGGCAGACGTTCGAGATCGCCCGGCGCCTGCAGCGCGGCGAGCGGCTCTACGAAGAGCTGGAGACGTGACGCGCTGACCGCACCGTCGCGAGCGCGCGCACGACCTGCGGATCGAAGTGCGTTCCCGAGCAGCGCTCGAGCTCTGCCAGCGCCTCGACCTCCGACCGGGCCTTCCGGTACGGGCGGTCGGTGGTCATCGCGCTGAACGCGTCGCACGCGCAGACGATGCGCGAGACGATCGGGATCGCGCCGCCCGCCAGCCCGTCCGGGTAGCCGTTGCCGTCGTGCCGCTCGTGGCAGGAGCGGACGAGGCGCCCGACGTGCCCGAGCAGGCCGCCGACGCGCTCGAGCATCTCCTCGCCGAGGATCGTGTGCGTCTCGATCACCGCACGCTCGCGATCGTCGAGCGGTCCCGGCTTGTTGATGATCTCCGCAGGGATCCTGATCTTGCCGACGTCGTGCAGCAGCGCGACGAACTCGGCGTCTCGCCGGTCGGAGGCATCGAGCCCCAGCTCGTCGCAGACGTCGAGCACGAGCTCGACGACGTGACGGCTGTGGCTGCCGGTGTATTCGTCGTCGGCCTCGACGACGTCGCCGAGCAGGAATGCCGTGCCGCGGTAGGCGTCACTGAGCTCGAGCGCGTTGTCGATGCGCCGCCGGCGCTCGAGGCTGAAGTAGCGAAGCAGGCCGATCAGCGGCAGCACCACGACGACGACTGCCGGCTGAGCGACGGCGGCGAACGCAATCGCGAGCCCGACGGGAGCGAGCGCCGCGTCCACGGCGTACGCCAGCCAGACGAAGTGCGGCAACTCGCGCAGCGGAATCCGGTTGGCGACCGCGTTGGCCGCTGCGTTCGCGTAGTCGAACGCGAACTCGGCGCCGAGCGCGGCGAGGTAGACCGGCCAGGCGCTCCAACGCAGCGGCAGGCCTCCCGCGAGTGCGATGACGAGCACCGGTCCGAGCGCGTGCGCCGCGCTCCCGAGCTGCGGGAACACCCGTGCCGGATCGCGAAGCGGCCAGGGCCGGTCGCCGACCGTCCGCAGCACGAGCCCGGCTGCGACGACGGCGGGGACGACCCGCAGCGGGAGCGCAAACAGCATCGGCACGAAGACGAGCTGCGTCGGGATCGCCGAGCCGCTGCCGATCTCGAACTCGACCCGCGACGCGACGGCGTAGAGCACCACGTACAGCGCGGTCCAGAGGACGGAGAACGACGGCCCGCCGTGGACGAACGCGAGCGTCGCGAGGATGCCTGCGCCGACGACGAGCCCCCACGCCGTGAGCAGACGGCGGGCGAACGCACCGAGGCGCGCCTGCCCGTAGCGTGCGCGTGCGTCGCGAACTGCTTCGGCGTCGGAGTCGACCGCGTGAACGCGTGCGTCGGCGGTCGCGGCAAGCGCGCTCGAGGTCATGTTCGAATCATCGATCCGCGCGAACCGCCCAGAGTCCCTCGGCCGGGGGATCAGTTTGCGCTTGGTTCACCCCTTGTGGTGATGCGCCGCGGCCGTCGAGCGCCACGATCAGTCTGTACTGCGGCGAACTTCGGGAGGACTGATCCATGCGGCGAATCTTCGGTCTCGGTCTTGCGCTTGCGGCGAGCGCTGCGCTCACCGTCGTCCCGGCGGCAGGCGCGCGCGGGCTGCCGCTACC
>DATBIC010000009.1:0-3642 GCA_036557145.1 Gaiellaceae bacterium | reverse complement strand
GCTGACCCCGCAGGAGCTCCAGGTCGCGAAGTTCGTCGCGCAGGGGCTGTCGAATCGGGAAGTCGGCGCACAGCTCTTCCTCAGCCCGCGAACCGTCGATTTCCACCTGCGCAACGTCTACGCGAAGCTCGGCATCGCCTCACGCACCGAGCTCGCGACGCTCCGGCTCGACCCGGACGTCGCGCGCGAGCAACCCGCGTCGCCCGTCGGGGCTTAACCAGGCGAGAAACCCGGCGATTTCACCGGCGCGCCCCGGCCACCCGGCGCGCGACTGTGTACGCGGAATGACGAAGGTCAGCGCTCACCCCGAGCTCGCGGCGGCGGAGCTACGCATACGGGCCGCGAGGGTGCTGCCCCCTTCGGCGAGCGCCGACCTCGCGATCGTCCGTGGACAGGGCGCATACCTCTGGAACGCCGACGGCGGGCGTTTCATCGACCACTTCCTGTCCGATGGCGCGACCGTGATCGGTCACAGCGATCCGGCTGTCGACGAAGCGGCCGCGCTCGCCGCCGCGCGTTGCGACCGCACCTGCGTCGGCCTGCAACCGGGCGAGGTGGAGCTCGCGGAACGGATCGTCGCCTCGCTGCCCTCTGCCGAAAAGGTCGCCTTCGTCACCAGCGGGGGCGATGCCCTCAGGTGCGCCCTCGAAATTGCCCGCGCGGCCACCGGCAGGCGCAGGATCCTCACCTGGAGCGGCGACGCCGCGACGCGCACCGTGTTCCTCGGGCACAGACACGACGTTGCGGCAGTCGTCGTCGCGCCGCACCCGGACAGCTGCCTCGAGTCGGTGCGCGAGCTCGCGACGCGGTACGGATCGCTCCTTGTGTTCGACGAGCGCAAGACCGCGTTCCGTCATCACCTCGGCGGCTACCAGTCGATCGTCGGCGTGGCCCCCGATCTCACCGTGCTCGGGGAAGCGATGGCAAACGGACACCCGATCGCAGCGCTCGCCGGACGCGCTGACCTGATCGACAGCATCGCCTGCGACGCCGTCGGGGGTGAAACGAAGGGCCCGCATCCCGCCGCGGTGGCGGCAGCCGGCAAGACGCTCGAGCTGCTCGAAAGCGGCGGCGTCGACCGTTTGCTCCAGCTCGGTAACCGTCTCCGGGAGGGGCTGACGCGTGCGAGAGACGAGGCAGGAGCCGACGCGCGCGTCACCGGCTTCGGCTCGACGTGGAGCGTCAGCTGGCGACGGACGTCGGCCGCTGATGGGTTCAGGGCGGCGATGCTGGCGGCGGGAATCCTGCTCCCGACTTCGCCCGGCGCCGCCTGCCACGTCTGCGTCGCCACGAGCACCGACGACCTCGACGAAACCATCGAAGCGGCGGCCCGCGCCTTCCGCGGCTCCGCACCATCCACGCGCGACCGAAGGAGGTCGACATGACCACGAACGACATGCGGTACGACGTCGCCGTCGTCGGCGCCGGGCAGGCGGGGCTTGCGATCGGGCATGCCCTGGCCGAGCAGGGGAAGCGCTTCGTGATTCTCGAGGCGGCGGACTCCGTGGGGTCGGCGTGGAGGGATCGCTGGGACTCGCTCGTTCTGTTCACCCCGCGCCGGTACGACGCGCTGCCTGGGCTCGCGTTCCGCGGCGACCCGGACGGGCACCCGACCCGCGACGAGGTTGCCTCCTACCTCGAGCGTTACGCGGAGCATTTCGAGCTACCGGTCGAGCTGTCCACGCCTGTGCGCTCGTTGAGCAAGGACGCTGACGGATTCGCGCTCGACGCAGCCGGCAGGGCGATTCGAGCCGACGCGGTCGTGGTCGCGACCGGGCCGTTCCAGACGCCGATCGTGCCTGACTTCGCTGGTTTGCTCGCGGCCGATGTCTTCCAGACCCACAGCGTCGGCTATCGCCGGCCGGCGGACCTGCCCGAAGGCCGCGTGCTCGTAGTGGGCGGCGGCAACACCGGCTTCCAGATCGCGAAGGAGCTGGCGGGCAGCCGCGAGGTTCACCTCGCGATCGGCTCCCGCCAGACGCCCTTGCCGCAGCGGCTGCTCGGCCGCGATCTCTTCTGGTGGCTGACCAAGCTCGGGTTGCTCTCGAAGACCGTCGAGTCCCGTGTCGGCCGGCGCGCGAGGGGTCGCGACACCCTGATCGGGTCGAGCCGGCGTGATCTGAAGCGCCACGGCGTCACGGTGCGGCCGCGTGCCGTCGGCGCCGACGGTCGCAGCGTCCGGTTCGGCGACGGCACCGAGCTCGAGGTCGACGCGGTGATCTGGGCGACGGGCTACCGGCCCGACCACTCCTGGATCGACCTCCCGATCAACGGCCACGACGGTCGCCTGCGACATCGCCGCGGCGTCAGCGACGTTCCGGGCCTCTACTTCCTCGGACTCTCGTGGCAGCACACGCGCGGCTCCGCGCTGCTCGGCTTCGTCGCCGAGGACGCGGCGTTCATCGCGGGCCGGCTCGACGCCGGCCGCGAACCGTCAGCCGAATGGAGCACCCATCCCGCCCCGCAGACAGCAAGCGCCACCGAAGGAGCGTTCTAGCCATGGAGCACCACGAGCATCGCCACCACCACGAAGCCGCCGAGGCGACTGCCACGTTTCCGACCGACACCGCCGGCCTTCCCGAGGCCGTGCCGACCCAGGTCGTGGAGCTCGCCGACGGCGACACCTTCGAGCTGCGGATCGCGCCGGTCGCGAAACGAATCGGCGACGACACCGTGCGCATGATCGCCTACAACGGCTCCATCCCCGGGCCGACACTGCGCGTGCGGGAGGGCTCCGAGCTCGTCGTGGACGTCGTCAACGACGGCGACCTCGAGGCGACCGTGCACTGGCACGGGCTGCGACTGGAGAACCGCTACGACGGTACGCACGAGACGCAGGCTCCGATCCCGGTCGGCGGCCGCTTCTCCTACCGGATCTCGTTTCCCGACCCGGGCGCCTACTGGTACCACCCGCACATCCGCGAGGACTACGGCCAGGAGCTCGGGCAGTACGGCAACATCCTGGTCGACCCAGCCGAGCCCGACTACTGGCCGCCGGCGCATCGCGAACTGCTCCTGACCCTCGACGACATCTTCATCGAGGGCGGCGAGATCGCCCCGTTCAGCCGCGAGGAGACGACATTCGCGGCCATGGGCCGCTACGGCAACGTCATGGTCGTCGCGGGCGAGACGGCGCCGTCATTCGCCGTGCAGCAGGGCGAGGTCGTCCGCCTCTTCCTGACGAACACGGCTAACACCCGGGTCTTCGACGTCGCGCTGCCGGACGCGCGCATGAAGCTCGTGGGGGGCGACAGCGGCCGGGTCGAGCGCGAAGAGCTCGTCGAATCGGTTGTTCTGGCGCCGTCGGAGCGTGTCGTCGTCGACGCGCTGTTCGGAGAGCCCGGACGGACGACGCTCGAGCACCGAACGCCCGAGCGGACGTACACGCTCGCCGCAATCGACGTCGCCGCGGCGCCGGCCACGCCGGCGCTCGCCGACGAGTTCGCGGTTCTGCGCGTGAACCCGGAGTGGGCGGCCGAACGGAAACGGCTCGCGGCCAACGCCGACGCGCCGCCGGACAAGACGCTCGCGTTCGTAGCGGAGATGGACATGGGCGCGCCTGAGGGCGATGTGATCTACGCGTGCCCGATGCATCCCGAAGTGGTCGGCGAGGCGGCCGACAGGTGTCCGAAGTGCGGCATG
>DATBIC010000008.1:0-2604 GCA_036557145.1 Gaiellaceae bacterium | reverse complement strand
TGGGCCGACAGGGTCAACAGCTTCGTCCTGCCGGTCGTGTCGAACGGCGTCCACCTGACTGATGTCCAGCCGTTCAGGGCCGGGATCGTCTGCAGCTATGTCGCCGGGGACGATGGGAAGCTCCGGCCCGACCAGCACGTGACCGACGCGCTGAAGGTCCGGCATCGGGGGATGAACACGGGCCAGCACGGGTTCTGGGCCGACTTCAAGCTCTGGGACAACGCGCCGCACGACCTCGCCGCGGACGGAGATCCCCGGCTCGACTGGGACCGGTTCGACCCGCCGACCGCGCCGATCCTGTGGCGCTTCGCGCACGGAATCGAGAAGCCGGACGGAACGGCTGCCGCGCACGTCGACTGCGACATCGACGCGGCGACGCCGACCGCGGAGCCGCTCGCGTTCATGCTCGCGACGAGAGCGTGGCAGCCGAACGTCCCGACGCTCAAGAACCTCGGGTTCATCAAGGAAGTGGCGATCACGAACGCCCAGTCGCGGTGTCTGCAGCAGACGGACATGCCGGACATGGACGACAACAACTTCCAGGCGAACCGCGGCCACTTCCACGTACCGAGCGGCGAGATCAAGTTCATCGGCCGCTACCTCAGGCACGGCCTCGGCGGCGGCACCGTGTCGAGCGCCGAGGCGCAGATGCTGTCGAGCGCGAATTTCCAGCTCTTCACGATCTGGGAGAGCACGCGGCCGCTCGCGGGGATGGGCGCCGCCGGTGCGGCCCCGACCGAGCAGGACACCGCGCCGGCGCCCGGGCATCCGTGCCGCCACTGGGGCCGCTTCGGGAACAAGACCCAGAAGCACATCTTCTACTTCAACCCGGACCCCGACGGGAACGCGGCCACGCACGACGACGCCGGCACTCTCGACGGCACCGAGGCGTTCCAGTACGTCGGCGACACCCTGAAGCAGCCGCCGAACACGCCGGTCTTCTTCTCGATCGACTTCGACCCGTACGACCTTCCCGACGCGAGCACGGCCGGGGCGTGGCCGGGGCCCGGACCGGAGCCGGCCGACTGGCCGCACGACTGGCCGGCGCTGCCACCGATCAACCGCCGCGAGACCTGGGTCAAGTCGTACTTCGCGAACATCAAGACCGCCCGCGACGCCTACTTCGACAGGACCGGCCGCTACTACCTGATCGGGGTCTACGCGCCGGGCAAGGCGCTCGAGCTGCTCTACAAGCAGGGCTTCGTGAGCCACTTCTGGCAAGCGGGCTCGTCGGGGCGCAACGGCAGCCGGCCTCCCCGCTGGCCGTGGTTCCACGCGAACCGCTGGCAGTACCAGGGCAACGTCGCGCCCATCTGCGGCATCGACCAGCCGGACCCCGACGCCGACTGGGGCGACGGCGGGCTCTGGAGCCTCAACGATCCACTCGCAGTCGAGCTCGGCCAGCTCGAACGAATCGGAATGGTCTTCGAGTTCGTCGACTTCGGCGAGCTCGTCGTCCCGCCCCCACCACCCCCGCCGCCGCCGTGAGCTCCGAGAGCGTCCTCACGTCGCTTCTCTCCGGCTTCGCCGCGTCGCTGCGGCCGTTGCGCGATGCGATCGCGTCTCCCGATGCGTTCGCCGCGTTCCTGAGCCGCTTCGGCTGGACGCTCGCGCCCGGCGATCTCGCGCACGTGACCGGTGCGCTCGGCGGTCTCTCGTCGCTGCCCGACGACACGTCGTCGCAGAGCCTGGAGGAGCTGACCGGCGAGCTGGTCGCCGCGACCGCGGCAGTTCGCAAGGTCGCGAGCAGCGGCGCTCCCGCGGCCTTCGCGTCGACTTTCCCGCGCGAGCTCCTCGACGACGTGGCCTACTCCGCGATCGCGCAGGGCTCGCCGGGGCTGTTCGGCGTCCTGCATTTCGTCGGCGTCCTCGCGGAGCGGGCCGTACCTGCCGACGCCGCCACCGGACGCTCCGAGTTCACGGCGCGGCAGGTGCACTGGGACAGGCTCGCGTCGCTCGCCGATCGACCGGCCGAGACCTTCCGGGACAGCTACGGCTGGGGCGGCGACTTCGACGGCGACGCGCTCCTCCGCAGCGTCGGGATCCTCGTGCGCGCGTTCGGCGGCAACGCCGGGATGCAGGCGGCCGACCGGCACCTCGTCGACGAGTACTACGCGCGCGGGGCGCCGCGGGCGGCCGGCGCGAGGAACCTGATCCTGTCGGCACCGTCCCTCGATGGCTCGACGCTGAAGCTCGCGTTCCTCGGCCTGCCGGTCCCGCCGACGCCCGCGGCGCTCGCGCCTCCCGACGGGCTTGCGCTGATGCCCGTGATCACCGGCGCCGCGGTGGACACCGTCGCGCTGTCCGACCGCGTGAGCCTCGAGCTCAACGGCGACTTCCTCTCACGCCCGGTCCGCGCCGAGCTGCATCCAGGCTCGTCCGTCGTGCGCGCGACCTCGGGCGACGCCCACATCGACGCGGGCGCGCGCGTCGACGCGCGCGCGCCGGCGGCGACGCCGTGGTTCGCCTTCGGAGATGCAGACTCGAGCCGCCTCGAGGTCGCGACGGTCCACGCCGCCCTCGGCCTGAGCGGCGAGCTCGACGGCGACCTCGACTTCCACGTCGAGTTCGGCCTCGACGCCGCAACGCTCGTCATCGACCTCG
>DATBIC010000007.1:0-9215 GCA_036557145.1 Gaiellaceae bacterium | reverse complement strand
GCCCTTCACGGTGGCGTCGTTCGCGACGATCACGCACTCGCGGCCCTCGACGACGCCGACGCCGGTGACGATGCCCGCGCTCGGTGCATCGTTGTCGTAGACGTCGAGCGCGGCGAGCGCGTTCAACTCGAGAAACGCCGTTCCCGGATCGACGAGCCGGTCGACCCGGTCGCGCGCGAGCAGCTTGCCGCGCGCCCGGTGGCGCTCACGTGCCCGCTCGCCGCCGCCCGCTGCGACGGTCGCCGTGCGCTCGCGGAGGTCGGCGACGAGCGCCTCGAGACGCGCGTGCCGGCGGTCGAAGTCGTCCGTCCGCTCGACCCTGCTCTGCAGGAGCGCCATCGCGGGCACCCTAACGGTGCGGGTGGCTACGGAGCCTGGCGACCCCGCGATCGGGCATCCTGGGCACGGTGAAGTCGCGCAGGCTCCTCGTGCTCGGAGCGGCGATCGCCGCAGCGGCGGTCGTCGCCGTCGTGCTGATCGTCGTCGCGACGAGCGGCTCGTCGAAGCCGAAGCCGGCGGCGACCACGACCGCCGCGACCGGTGGCGGCGGCGGCGGGCCGTCCGGGCCCACCGCGCTGTTCGCGGGAATCCCGCAGCACGGCGACACCCTCGGTCGCGCGGACGCGCCTGCGTCCATGCTCGTGTTCGAGGATCCGCAATGCCCGTACTGTCAGGAGTGGAACAACGACACGCTCCCGGCGGTCGTCGACCAGTTCGTGCGGACCGGGAAGCTGAAGCTCGTCTACCGCGGCATCGCGGTCATCGGGCCGAACTCGGTGAAGGGGCTCCGTGCGGTCTTCGCCGCCGGCCAACAGGACAAGCTGTGGAACTTCTCGGACGCGATGTACCAGATGCAGGGCGAGGAGAACAGCGGCTGGATCACGAACGAGGCGATTCTCGGTGCCGCGAAGGCATCCGGCGCGAACGGCGCGGCGATCCTCGCGGCGTCGCCGTCGAAGGCGGTGACCGCGCAGCTGCGCCTGGCGGCGACCGAGGCGCAGACCTACCAGGTGCAGGGCACGCCGACGTTCGTGATCGAGCAGCCGCCGTCGCTGCCGCAGCAACTGAGCGTGACCAGCCTCGAGCCGGATCAGTTCACGGCAGATCTGCAGTCAGCCCTGCAGTGACCCCGCTGCGAGCGGCAATTCTCGCCCTGGCGGTCGTCGGCGCTGCGATCGCCGCGTATCTGACGTACGTGCACTACGCCGACATCGCGCCGATCTGCACGACGGGCGGCTGCGAGAAGGTGCAGCGGTCGAGCTACGCGAAGGTGGCCGGCGTCCCGGTGGCGCTGCTCGGGCTCGTCGCGTACTGCGGCATCGCGGCGACGACGCTTCGACGCGGCCTCGCCGCCGCCGGAATCGGCATGGCGCTCGCGCTCGGCGGCGCTGCGTTCAGCGGCTATCTGCTGTGGGCGCAGCTCGGCCCGATCGGCGCGATCTGCCAGTGGTGCCTCGGCAACGACGTCGTGATCGCGCTCGTCGCCGTGCTCTCCACGGCGCGGCTGCTCACCGAGCCGGACTGAGCCCGCCGCCGATCCCTCGAACGAGGGTCGCGAGCGCCGTGCTCGCGCCGATTCGTGCTCCGAGGGCAACACCGGAGCGGAACGACGAAACTGAGATTTGTTGCGGCGCTGGTCCTGGCCGTCGCGTTGATCGCGTCGGCGAGCGGCAGCGCGCGTGGAAGCCAGTTGCTCGGCGACCGCAACGTCCGCGACGCGACGATTGCGGTCGACACGCACGGGCTGGCAGTGGTCGCGTACACGACGTCAGCGGGCGCGACGCGCCACGTGCTCGCCTGGGGCGCGATCAACGGACTCGCGCACCAGACCGGCCCCACGGACGTGCAGGCTGCGTTTCAGTTCGACTACTCCGGCGGCTGGAAGAGCCATCACGACGCGGGCTACTGGAAGAAGATCAAGAACACCTGCGGCCCGTACACGGGCCCCGCCCTGCCGTTCTTCGTCACGGGCTGCGACGCGCCCGACGGCAGCTTCTGGGCGCTACAGGCCTGGCAGCGCAACCTGCCGATGCGCGGCTTCGCGCCGTGGACGGCTGCGCAGTCGGCGTGGGAACTGCACCTGTCGCACTGGAGCGGCGACCTGCCGGTGCTCGAGATCTACCAGCACTTCACCTACGGCGGCAAGCTGCAAGGATTCTTCGGCCGGCTGACGTACGACGGCGAGCCGGTCTACGGCTCGCACTCGGCGTCGTCGACCGTCTCCGACGCCTTCGCGCGCAACATCTACATCGACGTCTACGACTCCGACTACGGACCGGGGTGGAGGCACGACACGGCCATCTCCACGCACCCAGGCAGCGGCGGCTTCTGTTACTCGTTCGTGCCGCAGGCGCCGCCGGCGGGCTACCCGAGCACGAAGCCGAACGGCAACGGGCTCGGCACGAGCTACCGCGTCTCGGTGATGGGCCCAGGCGTGACGCCGATCGTCCAGTGGGTGGGCGAGAAGCTGGGTCAGTACGACGCGACGCAGCAGGCGCAGGCGACGCAGGAGTTCGACGAGATCCTCGGGCACGACGCTCACTGCGCCGCCGAGCGTTGACTTTCTTGCAAACCGCGGAGGAATTCCCTCCCTCAAGCACGAACGGATCGGAGCGCGGCCACTGCCCTCCCCCCCGGCCGCGCACCAGGGGCCGTGCCCGGCGCCGCAAGCGGGTGCGGCCCCGCCCCTTCCTCTTGTAAGGTCGGCGACGCGTGAATCGCTTCACCGAGACGCTGAATGAGCAGATCGCGAGCGAATTCGCGGCGTCGCAGCAGTACGTCGCGATCGCCGTCCACTACGACGCCGAGACGCTGCCCGGGCTCGCAGCGCATTTCTACCGCCAGGCGGTGGAAGAGCGGAATCACGCGATGATGATCGTGCAGTACCTCCTCGATGCAGGCGCCGACGTCGCGACGCCGGCGGTCGCGGTGCCGCAGGTCGCGTTCGCCGACGACCGCGAGCCCGTGGTCCTCGCGCTCGAGCAGGAGAAGACGGTGACCGCGCAGATCGCGCGGCTGGTGCAGATCGCGCGCGAGGACGCCGACCCGGTCGGCGAGCGCTTCCTCGGCTGGTTCCTCGACGAGCAGCGCGAGGAGGTCGCGAGCATGAGCTCGCTGCTCGCCGTGATCGACCGCGCCGGGACCGACAACATGCTCCTGGTCGAGGACTACCTCGCGCGCGGGAGCGTCACCGCGGACGAGCCGTCGGCGCCGGCGCCGCCCGCGGCCGGCGGCGCGCTCTGACGGCGGTCACGCTCCATCTCTCGAACGGCGAGACGCAGACGCTCGAGCTGAGCCCGCCGCACACCGTCCAGACGATCCTCGACACGATCGAGAAGGGCCGCTGGATCAACGTCGACAACCGCAAGCACTTCCAGGGCCGGCACGTCGTCTGGCTCGAGGTGCTGGCGGACGGCGACCAGGTGCCTGGCACCTAGGTGCCAGGCACCGTCCTTGCGACAGGGGCGACAGGACTTGAACCTGCAACCCCCGGTTTTGGAGACCGGTGCTCTACCAATTGAGCTACGCCCCTCGGTTCGGGCGCGAAGTCTAGCCCGCGTTGCCCTCTACCATCATCGTCGTGGCACTGGTGGTGCTGTTCACGGTGATCACCGTCGCCTTCGCGGGGATCGCGGTCGGGAGCGCCACGGCCGGCCGCTGGGTGATCGCCGTCGCCGCGGCCGCTCTCGCCGCCTGGATGGCCACTTTTGCCTGGCAGGCACTGAGGAGAACGCGCTCCTAGGTCGTATTCTCTCCCCTGGTGGCAACGGGGGCCGATACGCAGTCGCTGTGGCTCGAATTCGTGCGGACGAAGGACAAGGGGCTCCGTGACCGCCTGATCCTGACCTACGCGCCGCTCGTCAAGTACGTGGCCGGGCGCCTGGGCTCCGGGCTGCCGGCCCACGTGGACGAGAGCGACCTCGTCTCCTACGGCCTGCTCGGGCTGATCAGCGCGATCGAGCGCTACGACCCCGAGCGGGACATCAAGTTCGAGACCTACGCCATGGCGCGCATCAAGGGCGCGATCATCGACGAGCTCCGAGCGCTCGACTGGGTGCCGCGTTCGGTGCGCTCGCGGGCGCGCGAGATCGAGCGGGCGATCAGCGAGCTGGAGTCGCGCCTGGGCCGGGCGCCGACGGACGAGGAGATCGCGAAGAAGATCGGGATCTCCACGCACGAGCTGGAGGACTCGCTCACCGACATCTCGCGCTCGTCGATCGCGGCGCTCGACGAGCTCTGGTCGGGGAGTGGGGAGGGCGACCAGGTCTCGCTGCTCGACACGATCGAGGACACGACCGGCCCGCGGCCGGCCGAGGCGCTCGACGAGACCGAGCTCCGCGAGGCGCTGGCCGACGCGATCGCGCGGCTGCCCGAGCGCGAGAAGCTCGTCGTCACGCTCTACTACTACGAGGAGCTGACCCTGCGTGAGATCGGAGAGGTGCTGGGCGTGACCGAGTCGCGCGTCTCCCAGCTGCACACGAAGGCGGTGCTGCGGCTGAAGGCGCGGCTTGCCGGGGCGACGGCCCGAACTTAGACCGCGCTCACCCGATTCACAGGAAGCGCTAAGGGTCGGTCGCCAGGCTTGATCCGTGCAACCCTCCTCTCGGATCGCGACGGCCCGTCGCCGCGCCCGCGCCGCCAGGTACGCAATCGGCGCGGTCGCGGTGGCGGGCTTCGCGGTCTTCGGCGCGGCTGCACGCGACGCCCATCCCGCCACGCACCACACCGTCCAGGCATCCGACGACGGCCAGGCCGACGAGTCGTTCAGCTTCGGCGGCGCCTCGCTCGGCGACTCGGGCTCGGCACAGCCGCAGGTGCAGAGCGCCGGCTCATGACGAGCTTTCGCGCGATGGGCTGCACGGTCGAGCTGTCCGGCGACGCTCCCGCCGGGCGCGTGCGCGCGCTGTTCGAGCAGCGCGAGCGAATCTTCTCCCGCTTCCGCCCCGACTCCGAGCTGTCGCGGCTCAACCGCATCTCCGCGGGTGCCTCGCTGTTGAGCGAGGAGCTGTCGCGCATGCTCGCTCACGCGCTCGCTGCCGCGCGCGCGACCGGCGGCCTCGTGACCCCGGCCGTCGGCGCCGCGATCGTGGCGGCCGGCTACGACGCCGACTTCGACGAGCTTCCGGACGACGGACCGCCGGCGAGGCCCACGCCCGTGCCCTCGCTCGAGGCGCTCTCGCTGCGCAGCACGCTGCTCGTGCGCGCCGAGCCGCTCGAGCTCGACCTCAACTGTGTCGTCAAGGGAGCGACCGTTGACGATGCGCTCGCGCTGATCGGCGGCGGCTTCGTGGCGGCCGGCGGCGATCTGGCGACCTCCGCGCCGATCGTCGTCGGACTGCCCGGCGGCGGCGCCGTCACCCTGCACGGGGGCGGCCTCGCCACGAGCAGCGTCGCGAACCGCCGCTGGCAGCGCGGGGGAGTCGAGCAGCACCATCTGATCGACCCGCGAACCGGCGCCCCGGCGCGCGTGCCGTGGCGCGACGTCACCGTTGCCGCCGGCAGCTGCCTCGCGGCCGACGTCGCCGCCAAGGCGGCGCTGCTCTCCGGCGCCGCCGGGCCGGCGTGGCTCGACCGCCGCGGCCTGCCCGGGCGCTTCGTCGACCGCCGCGGCGAGGTTCACCTCAACGGCAGCTGGCGGCGGCTCGTCTCCGCGCCGCTCGCCGCGTGAACGGCGCCGTCTGGTACGCAGCGCGGTCGGCGGGCATCGTCGCCTATCTCCTGTTGTCGAGCTCGGTCGTCCTCGGGTTGCTGATGTCGACGCGCGCCGACCTCGGCTGGCCGCGCTTCGCCGTCGAGGACGTCCACCGCTTCGCCGCGAGGCTCACCGGCATCTTCATCGTGATCCACGGCGGGGCGCTCCTGCTCGACGACGTCGTCCCGTTCTCGCTCCGGCAGGAGCTCGTGCCGTTCACCTCGTCGTATCGTCCCTTCGGCGTCGCGCTCGGCGTCGTCTCGGCCGAGTTGCTCGCGGCGATCGGGATCACGAACCTGCTCCGCGACCGCCTCCCGCACACGGTGTGGCGCCGCGTGCACATGCTGACGATCGCCGTCTGGGTGGGAACGACCGCGCACCTGCTGCTCGTCGGCACCGACCGCGCCGACCCGTGGCTCCTGGGCCTGTGCGCGGCCGCCGTGACGGCGGTGCTGCTGGCGCTCGCGCCGCGCGTCGCGCGCGTCGGCGCGGCGCCCGCGGGCACGGCATAGGATTTCGGCAGAACCCGCCACGCCGTCAGGAGGACTGGATGCCCATCGAAGCCGGGAAGATTCGCAACGTCGCCGTCGTCGGCCACCGTGGGACCGGCAAGACCTCGCTGGTCGAGGCCCTGCTCTTCCAGGCCGAGGCGACGAACCGGCTCGGGTCGGTCGAGGCGGGCACGACGACCTCCGACTGGGAGGAGGACGAGCAGCGGCGGCAGATGTCGCTGTCGGCGACGCTCAGCCACTGCAGCTGGCAGGGACGCAAGATCAACCTGATCGACACGCCCGGCGACTCCGGCTTCCAGGCCGACACGGTCGCATCGCTTCGGGTCGTCGAGGGCGCGCTCGTCGTCGTCTCGGGCGTGATGGGCGTCGAGGTGAACACGTCGCGCGTGTGGAACCGCGCCGAGGATCTCGAGCTGTCCCGCGTGATCTTCGTCAACATGCTCGACCGCGAGCGCGCCGACTTCTTCCGGGTCCTGGCCGCGCTCGGCGAGCAGCTCTCCGACCGCTGCGTCGCGATCCAGCTCCCGATCGGCGCGGAGCACGAGCTGCGCGGCGTTGTCGACCTGCTCCACAACTGCGCGTACATGGACCCGTCGGGCGTGCGCGAGGGCGATCCGGTCGAGATCCCCGCGGAGCTCGCCGACACGGTCGCCGAGCACCGCACGAAGCTGCTCGACGCCGTCGTCGAGACGGACGAGGCGCTGATGGAGCGCTACCTCGGCGGCGAGGAGATCCCGCCCGACGACATTGCCGCGGCGTTGAAGAACGCCGTCACGCGCGACGAGATCTATCCCGTCGCCTGCGGCGTCGCCACGAAGAACCTCGGCTCGCACGCGCTGCTCGACCTGCTCGTCGAGGGCGTGCCGAGCCCGGCGAAGAAGCCCTCGCCGATCGAGACCGACGCGTCGACGGCCGCGTTCGTGTTCAAGACCGTCGCCGACCCGTTCGCGGGGCGCATCTCGGTGTTCCGCGTCTACGCCGGCGAGGTCAGGGCCGACACGACGCTCGTCAACCACCGCGACCACTCGAAGGAGCGGCTCGGCAGCCTGATGACGCTGCAGGGGAAGGAGCACGAGAAGGCCGACGGCTTCGGCCCCGGCGACATCGGTGCGGTCGCGAAGCTGAAGGACGTCCAGACCGGCGACGTGCTGGTCGACGCCGAGCACGACCTCGACCCGCCGGAGCTCGGCTTCCCCGAGCCGGTGATGAGCTTCGCCGTCACCGCGAAGACGAAGGGCGACGAGGACAAGGTCGCGCAGGCGATCAGGCGTCTGGCGGAGGAGGATCCGACCCTGCGGCTGCGCCGCGATCCGCAGACCGGGGAGGAGCTGCTCTCCGGGATGAGCCAGATCCACGTCGAGGTCGCGGTCGAGCGGTCGAAGCGGCGCTTCGGCGTCGAGATGGAGCTGCACCAGCCGCGCGTCCCGTACGTCGAGACGATCAAGGGGTCGGCGCGCGCGCAGGGGCGCTACAAGAAGCAGACCGGCGGGCGCGGCCAGTTCGGCGACTGCCACGTGCTGCTCGAGCCGATCGACGGCCACATCGGCTACGAGTTCCTCGACAAGATCGTCGGCGGGGTGATCCCGCAGGGCTTCCGACCCGCCGTCGACAAGGGCATCCAGGAGGCGATGCAACACGGCGAGCTCGCCGGCGCACCCGTTCAGGGCGTGCGCGTCTCGCTCGTCGACGGGTCGTACCACTCGGTCGACTCGTCGGAGATGGCGTTCAAGATCGCCGGCTCGATGGCGTTCCGCAGCGCGTACGAGAAGGCGGAGCCGGCGCTGCTGGAGCCGATCATGGAGCTCGAGGTGACGGTGCCCGACGATTCGGTGGGTGCGATCAACGGCGATCTCAACTCGCGGCGCGGCCGCCTGCACGGGATGGAGCCGAAAGCGGGGCTCACGACGATCAAGGCCGAGGTGCCGATGGCGGAGGTGCTGACCTACTCGCAGGCGCTCACGTCGATGACCGGCGGACGCGGCGACTACAGCATGCACTTCCTGCGCTACGAGGAGGTTCCGGCCCACATCGCGCAGAAGCTGATCGAGGCTGCGAAGAAGGAGAAAGAGGCCGTTCCGGCCTGACGGGCCGTAACCGCGCTACTCTCGGACGGCCATGACGCGCGTCACACGGGTCACCGTCGATCGCTCCTGCGCGATCTGCGAGCGGACGCTGCTGATGGGCGAGCGCGCTGTGCGCTTCTCGCCGAACGGCGGCGGCGACTACGTCGACGTCTGTCCGCTTTGCCAGGAGGTCGCGTTCGACCACGGCTGGATCCGCGAGGGCGCGCCGACGTCGCCGACCGTCTCACCCGATCGCCGGCGGCGCGCGCCGGGCGGCTGGCTGTCGTCGTTCATCCGGCCGCGGCCGCGCGCCGACGAGCAGACCGTCGCCTCGGAGCCGATCCTCCGCCGCCTGTCCGACCAGGAGCTCGCGATGGTCGAGGCGGCCGACCTGTTCAACGCGTCGCAGTACCGCCGCACCGTCGGCGGGATCGCGAAGTCGCTCGGGAACCCCACCGTCTCGGTGGTCGTGCTGTCCGGCGTCAACTCCGAGGTCGTCGTCACCGTCGCCTGGGACATCTCCTGGTACCAGTACCGCGTGACGCCCGAGTCCGAGAACCCGGTGCGGCTCGAGAGCAGGGGCCACGACCCGGCCGGGCTCGAGGCGTCGTTCACCGGCTGGAACGCGCACATGGCCGAGGACGGGCGCATCGTCCCCGACATCGCGCGACTTTAGTGTGGCCCCGTCACCACTAGCCTCCTCCCGTCTTAGACTGAGCGCGTGATCTATTGCGTCATCCCGCGCGAGCTCGAGGACGAGCTGTTCGACAAGATGGTCGAGTACTACAAGGACAACCCGAACGTGACGGTGATCCTCGACCGTCGCGACGGGCCCGACCGCCGCGCGGGGCAGGAGGACGGCTCGTTCAAGGAGCGCCGCGAGACGCGCGACCGGCGCCGCGCACGGGCGCCGGGCACCTTCCCGAGCACCGATCTGCCCGAGGAGTA
>DATBIC010000006.1:0-2569 GCA_036557145.1 Gaiellaceae bacterium | reverse complement strand
GGTGATGGCGTTCGCCGGCGTCGAGGAGGTGCGCGCCGTCTACCGCCACGCGATCGCCGAGCGCTACCGCTTCTACTCGTTCGGCGATGCGATGCTCATCCTGTGAGCGCGTTGCACTTTCGTAACCCTCGTTTGGTGACGGGACATGTCCTCCCCGGCCGGTGTGCCGGAGCGAAAGGCCCTGCATGACGCGTCCTGTGGACGACTCGCCGTCACACGGTTGTCACCCTCGTTTGGTGACGGGACCGGTCCGAAGCGAACCTGTCTTCGAGGTCGCGGCGGAGGACGGCGCGGCGCGGGCGGGCACACTGCGCACCGCGCACGGGGCGATCGAGACGCCTGCGTTCATGCCCGTCGGGACGAAGGCGACCGTGAAGACGCTCGACCCGCTCGAGGTGCGCGCGGTCGGCGCCCAGGTCGTGCTCGGCAACACCTACCACCTGCACTTCCGCCCCGGCGACGAGCTGATCGCCGAGCTCGGCGGCCTGCACCGCTTCATGGCGTGGGACGGGCCGATCCTGACCGACTCCGGCGGCTTCCAGGTCTTCTCGCTGCGCGACACGATCGCACGCGTCGACGACGAGGGCGTCACCTTCCGCAACGTCTACGACGGTGCCGCGACGCGCTTCACGCCCGAGCTGTCGGCGCGCATCCAGCGGAACCTCGGCAGCGACATCGCGATGTGCCTCGACCAGGTGCCACCCGTGACGGTGTCGCGGCGCGGGCTCGCCGAAGCGGTTCGCCGGACGACCCACTGGGCCGAACGCCAGGCGGCGGCCCCGCGCGCCGAGGGCCAGCTGCGCTTCGGCATCGCGCAGGGCGGCGTCGACCACGAGCTCCGCCGCCGCTCGATCGAGGAGATCGCCGCACTCGGCTTCGACGGCAACGCGATCGGCGGGCTCGCGATCGGCGAGGACCGGGACGCGATGTTCGAGACGACCGACTGGGCGACGGCGCTCCTGCCCGCCGACCGGCCGCGCTACTTCATGGGCATCGGCGACGCCGAAGGGATCCTCGAGGTGGTCGAGGCCGGGATCGACCTGTTCGACTGCGTGCTGCCGACGCGCACCGCCCGCACGGGGAGCGCCCTCACCGCCCGCGGCCGCCTCAACCTGCGCGGCGCGCGCTTCGCACGCGACCAGCGCCCGCTCGAGGAAGGCTGCGACTGCCCCGCCTGCGCGCGCTTCACCCGCGCGTACATCCGGCATCTCGTCAACCAGAACGAGCTGCTCGGCCTCCGTCTCCTCTCACTGCACAATCTACGATTCGTGCTCGCGCTCACCCGCGGCGCCCGCGAGGCGATCCAGCGCGGCACGTTCGCCGCATACAAGCGCGAGCGACTCGAAAGGCTGCAGTGTCCGGATTCCTGATCCTGATCGTGGTCCTGATCGCCGTCTGGGTGCTGTTCGTGATCCCGGCGCGGCGCCGCCAGCGCGCGCACAGCGGGATGCAGGACTCGGTCGAGGTCGGCGACGAGATCATCACCGCCGGTGGGCTGCACGGGATGGTCAGGGAGCTCGACGAGAGCGAGGTGCAGCTGGAGATCGCGCCGGGGGTCGTCGTCACCCTCGATCGGCGCGCAGTTGCCGCAGTTGCGCGGGAAATCGAGGTCGAGGTCGAACCGAACGGAGAGGAGAAACGGCCCAATCGGGCTAGCGGAGACGACGAGAGCCCGCGCTAACCTGTGCTCGCGTGTCCTCACGCCGCTCCCACCTGACCCTGGTCGTCCTCATCATCGCCGCCCTGGTGGGCGTGTTCCTGGTCGGGTGGACCGGCTCGCCGTTCCACAAGCCGCTCCAGAAGGGGCTCGACCTGCAGGGCGGCCTCGAGGTCGTGCTGAAGGCGCAGCCGCCGAAAGGCCACCAGCTCACGTCGTCCGACCTCGACCGGTCGGTGACGATCATGCGGAACCGCGTCGACAAGCTCGGCGTGTCGGAGCCGCACATCCAGAAGCAGGGCAACAACGAGATCGTCATCCAGCTCGCCGGCGAGCACGACCCGGCCGCCGCCGCGAGGGTGATCGGGTCGACGGCCAAGCTCGAGCTCTACGACCTCGAGCCGGCGCTCGTTCCGCCGTCCGTGTCGGCGACCGGGCAACCGGTTGCGACGACGAGCCTGTACGACCTGCTTTCGCGCGTCCAGGCCTCGGCCAAGCAGGGGACGCCGAGCCAGTACGCGCTGTTCAAGAAGACGACGCACACCACGGGCACGGGCAAGAACAAGAAGACGACGACGACGTGGAGACGGATCGGCGGGCCGGTGGCGACGCTGCACCGCGACCCCACGACCGGTAACCCCGGCCTGCTCGACCCGTACGGCGGGAAGGTGCCGAAGGACGCGAAGGTGCTGCCCGTGCCGGCGCGCACGGTCGTGATCACGTGCACGGCCACCTCGTCGACCGTCTGCCCGGGCGACGTAAACGGGGTGCCTCCGACCGGACAGACCGACTACTACCTCTTCAAGAACGGCAAGTACCCGAACGACCGCTACGCGACCGACGGCCGCTACCCGAACATGGACGGCGACCAGCTGAGCCTGTCGGGCACGCGCCAGGACTTCGATCCGAACA
>DATBIC010000005.1:0-4227 GCA_036557145.1 Gaiellaceae bacterium | reverse complement strand
CAGCCCCGGCGTCGGCCACAGCCGCAGCCCGGCGGCGAGCGCGCAGAGCACGAGCGCGCGGGACGTCCCCGGGATCCGGACGGTCACCGATCCATCCGCGCGCGCGAGCTCGGAGGCGAGGGCGGCAGCCGCCGCCGCGGGGTCGACACCGGCGACGGGCCCGATCGCGCCACCGGGGTAGCGGTACGAGTACGCGACCGGCCTCTCGCCGCGCAGCCAGATCGTCCGCTCGGCCGCCTGCGCCCAGTAACGGTGGTCGACCGCTCTGTCGAAGCCGTAGGCCCGCAGGTCGATCTCGTCGAGGCCTCGCTCGCCGCCGGCGGCCAGCGTCTCCCGAGCGTCCCGCGGTTGGCCGAAGAAGGCGAGGAGCGGTGTCGCCGGAACGAGCCCGCGCCGCGCGTACAGCGCGTTCGAGACCGGCTGGATCGCATCGGTGAGCGTCCGTCGCCGGATTGCGCCCTCTCCCCACGCGGCATCGAGGAGCCGGGTGCCGACGCCGCGGCCGTGGCTCGCCGGTGCGACGAACAGCGAGCCGAGGAACCAGTCGTCTCCTCGCAGCCACGCCGCCACGTAGCCGACGATCTCCGACTCGTGCTCGGCGACGAAGCAGCGCTCGGGGTCAGTCGCCAGCAGGTGACAGTGGTTCGCAGCGAACACCTCCGCCGGAGGTGCCGGCGGCTCGAAGTCGTGCGGCTCGTACACGGAGCCGATCGCCGACAGGAACAGCCGGTGCATCGCGGGAAGGTCGTCGGCGACCGTGGGGCGCAACTCCACGGTCGCCGAGGATAGTCAGCGCAGACAACCACGACAGGCGTTCAGCTCGAGCCGCCCGAGACGGCGCCGTGACCTGCGACGAAGAGGACGACCCAGACGACGACGAGCAGCGCGACGACGAGCAGCCAGAACGCGAGCCGATGACGTGCGTGGAACTCTCGGATCACGACACCCCTCCGCTGAACCAGGTCGAGGGAGCGGCATTGGCGTACAGGTCGAGGTACGGCGCGCGCGACGAGCCGCAGACGCCGATCGACGAGATCCCGACGCACGCCGCGAACTTGCCCTGCGCGAACGCGTGGACGGCTGCCCCGGGAGCCGGTGTGATCCAGCGCGGACCGACCAGGTTCCCCTGGAACGACCAGGGCCATGCGGCGCGGGTGCCGTGCGCGTTGAGGCCGCTGGTCCGCACCACCCGCGAGCCCGGGACGTAGCAGAAGTCGAAGGAGAGCTGGTATTGCCAGAGCACGTACAGGCGGACCAGGTTCGTGTACGTGTAGCGCGCCCACGCGGTCTTGCACGGGAGCAGGGCGAGCGTTCCCGGGTCGACGATGAAGTAGGAGCGGTCGTAGCCGAGGTCGGACGTGAGCGTGCCGTTGACGAAGTCGGGCGGGACGGATGCGTCGCAGGCGTCGCCGACACGATCGCCGTCCGCGTCGGCCTGGTTGCTGTTCCAGACGTCGGGGCAGTTGTCGGATGCGTCGGCGATCCCGTCGCCGTCCCGGTCGGACGGCTTCGGCGGCGGACAGGTCTGCGGCGTGCATCCGCCACCACCGCCGCCCCCGCCGCTCCCGCCGCCTCCGCCCCCGCCGCCCCCGCCACCACCCCCGCCGCCGCCCGGCGGGATGGCGATCGAGGCCGGCACGGGCGTCGAACAGCCGTCCAGGTTGCACGCGGCGACGTGCGCCGTCACCGTCCGGCCCGCGTCGCCCGGTTGGACGACGTAGCCGTTCGTGCTGCTCGAGCCGGCACCGGACCAGGAGTAGGTGTAGCCGGTCAGCGACTCACCGCACGAGGTCCACGTGCCGTTCGAGACGGTCAGCGTCCCGCCGACCGCGGTGCTTCCCGAGATGACGGGCGGATTCGCAGGCGTGATCGCGCCGGTGATGCAATCGGGCTCCGGCACGGCGCGGGCGAGCGGCGCGAGCAGGACGAGTGCGGCCGCAGTCAGGATCGGTATCGAGAAGAAGCCTGTTCGCATCGGAACCTCCTCCGTTGTCTTTGTCGACAACGGTACGGATCCAATGCCTACGTGTCTGTGCAGAATGCGCGCCAAAAGCGTGACAGGTAGGAGCGAGTCGCACTAGTGGCCGAAGTGGACATAGCAGCGTGCACCGAGCCCGAACTCGACGACGTCCGCAGGCTGCTCGCCGAGTACGGTGCATCGCTCGCGTTCGACCTTCGCTTCCAGGCGTTCGACGACGAGCTCGCCGACCTCCCCGGACGCTACGCGCCGCCGGACGGCGCACTGCTCGTCGCGCGTGCCGGCGGCGAGGCGATCGGCTGCATCGGGATCCGGTCGCTCGGCGGCGAGACCTGCGAGCTGAAGCGCCTCTACGTCCGGCCGGAGCACCGCGGCGACGGCACCGGGCGGCGTCTCGTCCACGCTGCGATCGACGAGGCGCGCCGACGCGGCTACCGGCGCATGCGCCTCGACACCGTGCCCGGGATGGAACGCGCCCAGATGCTGTACGAGCGACTCGGGTTCCGGGAGATCGCGCCGTACACCGACAACCCGGTCGCAGGCGCTCGCTTCCTCGAGCTCGAGCTCTGACGAGCCCGGCGCGCCGGAGCCGCGTGCGGCACACGGCTCCGGCGCCCACTGGAGGGTCTCTCCGACGAGGTTGGACGTCGGGCCGACCCGTTCGTTGATCGACGGATGCGAACCTGCTGATCGAGAATCGTCAGCCCGCGAGTGCCGGTTCGCGCAGGCGGTCGGCAGCGCAGGCGGAGCGCGCAGCTTCGACGAAGCCGGCGGCGTCGGCACGCAGCGGTCGCGCACGGTTCCAGACGACCGCGATCGTGCGCGGCTCGACGACGCCCTCGGCGAGCTCGAGCGCGACCGTTCCGGCGCGGCGCGCGTCGGTGGCGAGCTCCGGAAGGACTGCCGCGCCGAGCCCTGCCGCGACCAGGCCGTGAACGGCCGCGCCGGTCTCCGCCTGCAGCACGAACCGCGGCTCGACCCCGCCCGCCACCAGCTCCGCCTCGACGTGCTCGCGCGTCGGCGCATGCGCAATCAGCGGCAGGCGCGCGAGATCGGTACACGAGATGCGGCGACGGCGGCGGGTCAGCGGCGCGCCCTCTCGCAAGAGAACGACGTAGCGGTCGGCGCAGAGCGAGAGGGCGTCGAACGGCCCCTTCGGGAGCGGCGAGTCGATCACTGCGAGGTCGAGATCGCCGCGTGCGAGCGCCGCGACGAGCGTGCGCGGATCGGGGATCTCGTTGAGCACGGCCGGCGCCGCGAACACCTGCAGTACCGCGGGCACGAACCGGGCATGCAGATCGGGTGCGGCGCCGACCCGGATCGCGCCCGAACCGGTGCCTTCGAGGTCGGCGAGATCGGCCTGGGCGGCGCGAACTCGAGCGATCACCGCCTCGGCGTGGGCGAGCATGATCTCGCCCGCCGGGGTGAGCGCGAGCGGGCGCGTGCCGCGGGAGCGTTCGATCAGGCGCCTGCCCGTCAGACCTTCGAGCGCGGCGATCTGGTGGCTGATCGCCGACTGCACGTAGCCGAGACGTGCGGCCGCGCGGCGGAACGAGCCCTCCCGGGCGACGGCTTCGAGCGCGACGAGATGGCGAAGCTCGACGCCCGACCACCACTCGCCCGCCATGCAGGCTCTGACGCCGTGGGGCCGCGTTCGTTGGGTCCCTGACGTTTTCTTAACAATCGGCCTCGGGCGCCGACCCAGGTCGGGGCGCACGGGCTCACGCCGAGTGAAGGAAGCGCGTGCCCGTTACGGCGAGGTCGCCCACGCCCCGACCTGACTTGTCGCGCGCCGCCTACGCCCGAGCGGCGCCCCGACCCTCGTGACCGCGAACGACGATCACCGCGCCGACGGCAGCCGCCGACGCCCCCAGCGCGAAGACGGCGCCGATCGCGGCGTCGGCCCAGTCGAACCCGTCGCTGCGCCGAACCACGAACGTCGTCGAGGACGTCGCGGCGACCGGGCGCGTGAACGGCAGCTGGCTCTTCGACTCGCCGGTCGGCGGCGCCGAGCCGAATTGCATCGCAGGCGCCGTCACGACATGCGTGTACGGCGCCTGGACGACGTGCGTGAACGGCGCCTCGTTCTTCGGCTCTCCGGTCGCAGCCGCGAACGGCGCGAAGGCAGCCACCGCGACGGCGGCGGAAAGCGTCGACCAGGTGATGCGTGCGTGCAACATGGCCCCTCCCTGTCGAGCGACCGCGAGGATCGCGGCCGGCCCGGAGACCATGCGGCGACCCGGCATCAG
>DATBIC010000004.1:0-1765 GCA_036557145.1 Gaiellaceae bacterium | reverse complement strand
CCGAGTACTGCTCGTACGTCTCGAAGCCGCCGTGCCGCACGGCGTGCTGGAGCAGCGCGATCGTCTCCGGGTTCCACTGGTGGTGCTCGCCGCCCGAGCGCCACGCATACAGGCCGACCACCGGCAGGAACGCGTCGCGCTCGCCGGGATACGCACGGGCGTGCCGGGCGAGCGAGTCGAGCGCGAGCTGGTGCGCACCGATGCCGCCGATGCGCGACGGCGTCCCGGTGAAGTAGCGGTCGACCAGCTCCTGCGAGAGCCCGACCGCCTCGAAGATCTGCGCGCCGCAGTACGACGGGACGGTCGAGATTCCCATCTTCGAAATCGCCTTCAGCAGTCCCTTGCCGATCGCCTTCACCGCCCGCGACCGCGCTTCGGCCGGCGAGAGCTCGAGCAGTCCGTCGGCGACGAGGTCGTCGAGCGTCGCGAGCATCAGGTACGGGTTGACGGCGGCGGCGCCGTAGCCGATCAGGACGGCGACGCTCTGCACGCTGCGCGGCTCCCCCGACTCGACCACGAGCCCGGCCTGCAGCCGCGTCCCGGCACGCACGAGGTGGTGGTGGACGGCGGCGGTTGCGAGCAGCGACGGCAGCGGCACGCGCGTCGGCCCGACCGTGCGATCCGAGAGCACAAGGATGTTCGCGCCGGCGGCGAGCGCGCCGTCGGCCTCGGCGCAGATGCGCGCCACCGCACGCTCGAGCCCGGCTGGCCCTTCCTCGACCGGCCAGGTCGTGTCGATCGTCGCCGCGCGGAACACGTCGGAGTCGACCGCCCGCAGGCTTTCGAGCTGCGCGTCGTCGAGGATCGGGTTGTCGATCACGAGCTGCCGTGCGTGCTCGGGCGACTCGGCGAGCAGGTTGCGCTCGGAGCCGACGAGCGTCTGCACGCTCATCACCACCGCCTCGCGGATCGAGTCGATCGGCGGGTTCGTGACCTGCGCGAACAGTTGCTTGAAGTACGAGTAGAGCAGCGGGTGGCGGTTGGAGAGGACCGCGAGCGAGGTGTCGTTGCCCATCGAGCCGACCGCCTCCTCCGCGTTCGCGGCGAGCGGCGCGAGCATCACCTTCATGTCCTCCTGCGTGTAGCCGAAGGCGAGCTGGAGGCTGCGGAGCGGCTCGCCGAGCGGCCGCGCCTCGCGCCTGGGCAAATCTGCGAGCCGCACCGAGCCGCGCGCGAACCAGTCGCCGTAGGGGCGGCGCGCGGCCACCTCCGCCTTCACCTGGGCGTCGGGGACGATGCGGCCCCGTTCGAGGTCGACGAGGAAGAGCTTCCCGGGCTGCAAGCGGCCCTTGCGCGCGACCTGCTGCGGGGGCACGTCGAAGACGCCCGCCTCGGAGGCGAGCACGACCCAGCCGTCGGTGGTCTCGAGCCACCGGCCGGGGCGCAGGCCGTTCCGGTCGAGCGTCGCGCCGATCATCCGCCCGTCCGTGAACGCCAGCGCCGCCGGCCCGTCCCACGGCTCGATCAGGCAGCCGTGATACGCGTAGAAGCCTTCGAGCTCGGGCGGGAGGTCTCCCGGCCGGTGCGCCTCGGGCATCATCATCATCAGCGCGTGCGGGAGCGACCGGCCCGACAGCACGAGCAGCTCGAGCACGTTGTCGAACGTCGCCGAGTCCGAGCCGCCGGGCCGCACGACGGGAAGCACCTGTGCGAGGTCGCCGCCGAACAGGTCGGAGGCGAGCTGCGATTCGCGCGCGCCCATCCAGTTCGCGTTGCCCCGGATGGTGTTGAACTCGCCGTTGTGCGCGACCATCCGGTAGGGGTG
>DATBIC010000003.1:0-5582 GCA_036557145.1 Gaiellaceae bacterium | reverse complement strand
TGCGCCCCGAGAGCTCGTATGCGCTGTCGAAGGTGCTCGGCGAGGAGGCGGCGCGGCAGTTCAGCCGGTGGAGCGGGATCCCGTTCGTCGGCCTGCGCTTCTCGAACATCATGGAGCGCCACGACTACGAGCGCTTCCCGTCGTTCTGGGACGACCCGCAGCTGCGCAGGTGGAACCTGTGGGGGTACGTCGACGAAAGCCACGTCGGGCTGAGCGTTCGCCACGCGCTCGAGGCGGACGTGCGCGGCGCCGAGGCGTTCATCGTCGCCGCCGCCGACACGGTGATGCGCCGCCCGAGCCGCGAGCTGATGGCGGAGGTCTATCCGGGCGTGCCGGTGCGAGACTCGCTCGGCGAGCACGAGACGCTGCTCTGCATCGACAAGGCGCGCCGTGTGCTCGGCTACGACCCGGCCTTCACCTGGCGCGAGCTCTTTTGAGCGCAGAGCTGGGTGCCTGGCACCAAGGTGCCAGGCACCAGGCCTACGCGCCCGCGACGCGGGTGAAGTCGTTGATCCAGTTCGTCTCCCAGGTGACGCCGCCGTCTTCGGAGAACGCCTGCTCCCACCGCGGCGCATCGGGGTCGGCCCGCGACCAGGTGTAGCGCACGCGAATCGGCTTGCCGTTGAAGACGTCGTCGCACTCGAATTCGCCGACGTCGCCGTCGAAGGAGCCCACGACGGGCGGCTCGAGCGGCCCGGGATAGCGGCTGTCCGCCCAGTAGATCGACCACGTGCGCGTGCGCGGGTCGAACACGCGGAGCGACATTCCGGCGTATCCGCCGCCGGAGTCGGTCACGAACTCGTCGACGTTGCCGAGCCCCTCGAGCAGCGGCCACGCCCGTGAGGTGGCCTCGAGCTCGTCCCAGTCCTCGCAGCCGGCGAGCCGCTTGCGCAGCTTCCGCCCGCGCACCGTCCAGCTGCCCATCCAGAAGTCGAAGTCCCGCGCGCTCGACGTCTCCGGTGCCTGCACGATCATGTCGGCCTCCTTGTCGGTTGCCCGCGAGCCTACGCGGAGATCAGGGCAGAAACCGTCCGCTATTTCGGCGAGACTACGGCCGTGGCTTCGCCGACCGGACGCCTGCTCGAGCTGCTCGAGCTGTTGCAGAGCCGGCCGCTGACGACCGGCCGCGAGATCTGCGACCGGCTCGGTGTCGACCCGCGCACGGCACGGCGCTACGTGCGCGCGCTCGAGGAGCTCGGCGTCCCCGTCGAGGGCCAGCGCGGCGTCGGCGGCGGGTACCGCATCCGGCCCGGCTACCGGCTGCCGCCGCTGATGCTCGACGACGGCGAGGCGCTCGCCGTGTCGCTCGGGCTGCTGACCGCGCAACGGCTGCGACTGGTCGCCGACGACGATGCGGCCGAGCGCGCGCTCGTCAAGGTGCACCGAGTGCTGCCCGACCTGCTTCGCCGCCGGCTCGAGGCGCTGGAGACGACAGTCGGCTTCACCGGCGGCGGCGCGGCCGGAGCGCCGATCGCGGGGGAGGAGGCGCTGCTGCTCGCCGACGCGATCCACCGTAGGCGCCGGCTGAGCCTGGACTACGTCTCGCACCGGGGAGAGCGCACCGCGCGGCTGCTCAGCCCGTACGGCCTCGTGGTGCACGCCGGCCGGTGGTACCTCGTTGCGCACGACCACGGACGCGCCGGTCTCCGCTCCTTCCGTGCCGACCGCTGCAGCGCGATCGCGATCACCGACGGCACGCTCGAGCCGGCGCCGGAAGGCTTCGACGCCGTCGCGGTCGTCCGCCGCTCCTTCGCCCGCGTGCCGCGGCGCTTCGCCGTCGGCGTCGTGCTCGACCTGCCGCTGGACACCGCGGCGGCGCGGCTGCCGCTGACCCTGGCCGAGCTGTCCGCGACCGGCGGCGGCACGCGCCTCCGCACGCAGGTCGACTCGCTCGACTGGCTCGCGTCGGTGCTCGCCGGACTCGACTGCGACTTCGCCGTCGAGCAACCGGCCGAGCTGACCGAGGCCGTCCGGCGCCTTGCGGCTCGGCTCCGCCGGCGGGCCGGCCACTAGCGCGAAGCGTCTCGACCCGCGAGACTGGCGGCGACGTCACGAGCGCAAGGGAGGCAGAGCGATGCGGGTGATCGGAGTCAAGGTGAAGGACGAGGCGGCGGGAGAGTTCGTCCTGGAGTCGTTCTACCGGGCGATCGACGCCGATCGTTTCAAGCTCGAGGACATGGCGCTCGTCACCAAGGGGCCCGACGGCAAGGTCAAGATCCGGCAGACGAAGCACAGGATCCTGGGCAAGTTGCACGACAGCGGCGTGAACGACAAGGTGATGAAGCAGGTCGCTGAGTCGCTCGAGCCGGGCCAGGCGATCGTGTTCGGGCTCGGCGAGGACTCTCAGATCGCGGCAATCGACGCCCGGATCAAGGAACTGACCGCCGGCGACGAGGGCGAGTTCGTGACGTTCACGCTCGCGGAGGACGGATCGGCGCTGCGGGAGGTCGACGCCGACCTCCCGCAGACCGAGTGAGCGCGGGCGCGCGCTAGTAGTCGGACGCGCCGCGACCGCCGTACACGAGCAGCCCGTAGATCACGAGCACGTCCGCGACCATCGCGGTGATCGCCCAGACCGGATACGCATGGGCCCACGAGAACTGCGCGATCAGGTTGAAGAACGCCGTGGTGATGCCGACGATGATCGCCCACGTCGCGCCGCCGAGAATCGCAAAGCCGGCGATCACCTGGATGATCCCCCAGATCAGGAAGAACCAGCCCCACGCGCTCAGGTTCGCGAACAGCAGCTGATTGACGAGGTAGTTCGCGCCCGAGATGGCCGAGATCCCCTCGATGATGTTGAGCGTCCCGACCAGGATCAGGATCACGGCGGCGAAGCTGACCCAGCCGTGGCCCTCCCTGGGCAGCGCCCGTCCAACGCTCTGCGTAGACACGTGCACTCCTTTCCTTGCGTTCAGGCGCTGTTGTTCAGCGTCGGCGCGGAAAAGCCTCTACACGCGCTGGGTGTCGTGCCGGTATGCCCACGCAGCGGCTGCGGTGAGCACGACCGTCCACGCGAGCACGACGAACCAGCCGAGCGCGCCCCAGGCCTTGCCGCCGCTCGCGACGTGGCAGGCCTGCACGAGCCAGTAGGAGGGAAGCGCCTGAGCGAGCGTGTGCAGGAAGCCGCCCGTGATCGGGAACCAGACGCCGCCGAGGATGCTGAGCAGCGCCGTCAGGCCGCCGACGGCCGGGCCGAGCGAGTCGACCGTCAGCAGGTGGCCGAGCGCGATCCCGAGCGCAGCGAACGGCAGCAGCCCGACGAGCAGCAGGCCGATCATCTCGGCCCAGTTCGCCACCGACAACCTGACGCCCAGCGTCGTGCCCGCGACCCCGAGCACGACGATCGCCATCAGCGCCGTCATGTACGAGACGAGGATCTTCGTCGCCAGGTAGTTGCCGGGCGTCAGGGGCGTCAGGCGCAGCTGGCGGGTCCACCCGACGCTGCGATCGAGCGCGATGCGCGCGCCGCCCGAGACGACCGCGTTCATCGTCCCGAAGGCCGCCAGGCCGACCATCAGGTACAGCGGAGCCGCCACCCCGCTGTCGCCGAAGTCGTTGACGTTCTTGTTCGGGCCGGCGATCAGGAAGTAGAGGACGAGCGGGAAGCCGAGCGAGAAGATGAAGAAGCGGCGGTTCCGGAGCATGCGCAGCAGCTCGTAGCGGACGTAGGTGATCGAGAGCGTCATGCGGCCTCCACTGCGCTCTCGTCGCGCGTCAGTTCGAGGAACGCCTCCTCGAAGCCGGCGCCGGTGATCTCGAGGTCGCGTGCATCCGGGTAGGCCTGCAGCAGCGCACGGACGGCGGCGTCGGAGTCGGTGCAGCGAAGCACGATCGCTTCGCCGCGGCCGTCGGCGCTCTTCACGCCGGGCAAGCGCGCGAGCGCCGCGAGGTCGGCGCCGGGCAGCGTCGCCCGGATCGTGCGCAGCCCGACCATCGCCTTGATCTCCGTGGTCGGCCCGTCGACGACGACGCGGCCGCGCGCCATCAGCACGGCGCGGTCGGCATAGGCGTCGGCCTCCTCGAGGTAGTGCGTCGCGAACAGCACCGTCCGCCCGCGGGCGGCGTACTCGCGCATCGTCGTCCAGAACGCGTGGCGCCCCTCGACGTCCATCGCGGCGGTCGGCTCGTCGAGCACGAGCAGCTGCGGGTTGGTCACGAGCGCGATCGCGAAACGGACGCGCTGCGTCTCCCCGCCGGAGAGCTTCTGCGTGCGGCGGTGGGCGAGCGCCGAGATGCCGACCTGCTCGAGCACCTCGTCGACGTCGACCGGCGAGCGGTACAGCGAGCCGATCACGGTCACGAGCTCGTGGACGGTGAGGTCGCGGAGGAGCGAGCCGGTCTGCAGCATCGCGCCGACCATGCCGTCGGCGATCGCGGCTGCCGGCGCCCGGCCGAAGAGCGCGGCCGAGCCGGCGTCGGCCTTCGCGAGGCCGAGCAGGACGTCGATCGTCGTCGACTTGCCGGCGCCGTTCGGGCCGAGCAGCGCCACCACCTCGCCCGGCGCGATCGAGACGTCGATGCCGCGCACCGCGTGGACGGGGCCGGTCGGCGAGCGGAAGGACTTCTCGATCCCGTGCAAGGCGACTGCAGGAGGCGCGATCGACATATCGGGTCATGATGGAGGTCGATCGGCCCCCGGTGCGGAGGTGAACCGCCCGCGGCCCCGAACTCGTGACGAACGGCTCAAGAACCCGCGCCGTTCCACCGCCTCATCGTCTACGGTGCCCGCTTCGCTCGTGCTTCGGTCGCTGCCCCGCCCGGTCACGCTCGTCGTCCCCCTCGCCGCCCTGGCGGTGCTGTGGGCGGCTCCCGCCCCGGCCCCGGCCACGGCACTCGCCGGCGACTGCGCGACGCCGAGCTCGTGGAAGGCCGACCGCGCCGACCTCGCGAACGCGGTGATCAAGCTCGTCAACCAGCACCGAGCGTCGCTCGGCCTGCACACGCTCGCCGTCTCCCCCGCACTCACGCGCTCGGCGGTCTGGAAGGCGCGGCACATGGCGACGTACCGCTACATGGCGCACGACGACCCGGCGCCGCCGGTCGCCCGGTCCGCCGGTCAGCGAATCGCGGCCTGCGGCTATGCGAGCAGCTGGGGCGAGAACATCGCCGAGGGCTTCCCGACGGCCGCGAGCGTCGTCGCCGCCTGGCTCGGGTCACCCGGGCACCGCGCCAACATCGAGAACCCGTCCTACCGCGTCACCGGCTCGGGCGCAGCCGCCGCCGCGGGCGGAATCGTCCTCTGGGCGCAGGACTTCGGCACGACGCCCGAGGCCGGCTCGACGCTGGCGGGAGGCGGCGGCACGACCGGGCCGCGCGCGATCGTCCTCCGCAACCTGCGCCTCGCGCCGCATCGGCCGCACGCGGGCGGCCGGCTCAGCGCGCACGTCGGCGCCGTGGGCGCGCCGTCGATGAAGCCGCTCGCGCACGCAACCGTCGCATGCCACGGAACGGCCGCCGGGCGCACGCTGCCGGTCGTCTCGCACGGGTTCGCCGACGGCGTCGCCGCGTGCACGTGGCGCGTCGCCGGGACGGCGCTCGTCACCGCCCGGATCGTCGTCTCGAGCGGCGGCCACGCCGCG
>DATBIC010000002.1:0-2131 GCA_036557145.1 Gaiellaceae bacterium | reverse complement strand
GCCGACGTAGTCGAGCTCGCCGTCGTCGCCGTACAGCCCGAGCAGCAGCGTCGCGATCTCGCGCGCCTCGCCCTTCCACCGCAGCCCGACGACGACGCAGTCCGCCGTCTTGTGCTCCTTCACCTTCACCATCCCCTCGCGAGAGCCGGAGAGATACGCGGCGTCGAGCCGCTTCGCAACGACGCCGTCCAGCCCGAGCGCCTCGAACCGCTCGAGCCACCCGCGCGCCTCCGCGACGTCCCGCGTCGCCGGCGAGCGCCGAAAACGGCCGAGCCGCTCGACGCGCGGACGTCGCTCCTCGAGCGGAAGCCGCCACACCTCCTCCCCGTCCCAGAGCAGCACGTCGAACACGACGAACTGCGCCGGGATCTCCGCCGACAACCGGCGGATCCGCGACTCGGCCGGGTGGAGGCGCATCTGCATCGCGTCGAAGTCGAGCGCGCCGTCGCGCGCGATCACGATCTCCCCGTCGAGCGCGGATCGCGGGGCGAGCAGCTCACCGAGCGGCCGCAGCTCCGGGAAGTAGCGCAGCAGCGGCCGCTCGTTCCGCGACCAGAGGTTGAGCTCGCCGTCGACGTTCTCGAGGACGCCGCGGAAGCCGTCCCACTTCGGCTCGTACTGCCAGTCGTCGCCGGTCGGCAGCTCGCGCACGAGCTGCGCCTCCATCGGCGGGAACGGGATCGCGGCAGCGGGCACCGTGCCGAAGCGTAGGGTTCCGGCGTGACTCGCGTCGCGATGACGGGAATCGGCTGCGTCACGCCGCTCGGCCTCGACGCACCGAGCACGTGGAAGGCCGCGCTCGCCGGCGAGAGTGGCATCGACTGGATCCGCGCCTTCGACACGGACGGGCTCCCCGTCCGGATCGCGGGCGAGGTCAAGGAGTTCGACGCGACGCAGGTCGTGTCGGCCAAGGAGGCCCGCAAGCTCGAGCGCAACGTCCTGCTCGGCGTCGCGGCCGGGCGCGAGGCGCTGGCCGACGCCGGCATGAACGGCTTCGACCCGGCGCGCGTCGGCGTCGTCTTCGGCTCGGCGATCGGCGGCGTTCCCGGCATCCTCGAGCAGGCAGACACGCTGCGCGAGCGCGGCCCCGACCGCGTGTCGCCCAACTTCCTGCCGAACGTGCTCGTCGACTCGACGTCCGGCCAGCTCGCGATCACCCTCGGGATCAAGGGGCCGAACTACGCGGTGGTCTCGGCCTGCGCGACCGGCTCGCACGCAATCGGCGAAGCCGCCGAGATGATCCGCCGCGGAGCGGCGGACGCCGTGCTGGCGGGCGGCACCGAGTCCTGCATGGTGCCGCTCATCCTCGCCGGGTTCACCGCGATGCGTGGGCTCGCCGCCGAGGACGAGCACCCGCCGCGCGCGTCGCGGCCGTTCGACGCGACCCGCGCCGGCTTCGTGATGGCCGAGGGCGCCGGCGCCGTCCTGCTCGAGCGCTTCGAGACGGCAGAGGCCCGCGGCGCACGCGTCTACGCCGAGGTGCTCGGTTACGGCGCGTCGAACGACGGCCACCACATGGCGCAGCCCGAGCCGGAGGCGATGGGCGTCGCGGCGATGATGACTGCCGCGCTCGAGCGTGCCGGCGTCGAGCCGGAGCGCGTCGGCTACGTCAATGCGCACGGAACCGGGACGCCGCAGGGCGACGCCGCCGAGACGCGCGCGCTCAAGCAGGTGTTCGGCGACCACGCCTACCGCCTCGCCGTCTCGTCGACGAAGTCGATGATGGGCCACACGTTCGGCGCGGCGGGCGCGATCGAGGCGATCCTCTCCGCGCTCGCGTTGCACCACGGCGTCCTGCCGCCGACGATCAACTACCGCGAGCCCGATCCCGAGTGCGACCTCGACTACGTGCCGAACGAGGCGCGCGAGACGCAGGTCGACATCGCGCTCTCGAATGCGATGGGGCTCGGCGGCCACAACGGCTGCGTGCTGCTCGGCCGCGTATGAAGGTCACGCTCGTTCGCCACGCGACGCTGCTGCTCGCCACGCCGGGCGGGCGCGTTCTCGTCGATCCGATGCTCGACGACGCCCAGGCGAGGCCGCCGATCGAGAACACGCCGAACGAGCTCCGCAACCCGCTCGTGCCCCTGCCGTGGCCGACCACCGACGTCGTCGCCGGCATCGACGGCGT
>DATBIC010000001.1:0-2579 GCA_036557145.1 Gaiellaceae bacterium | reverse complement strand
CGACGTCGCGTCGCTCCCCGACGACCTGCGCGCGACCATCGAGGAAGTCGACGCGAAGACGGGCTTCGTCCCGAACGCGTACCTGCACCTCGCGCACCGGCCCGAGGAGTGGCGGGCGTTCTTCGCCTACTACGCCGCGGTTATGGACGGCGACGAGGGCCTGACGAAAGCGGAGCGCGAGCTGATCGTCGTGGCGACGAGCGCCGTGAACGACTGCACGTACTGCGTCGTCGCGCACGGCGCGCTCGCACGGCTCGCCTCGAAGAACGCGATCGTCGCCGACCAGGTCGCGGTCGACTGGCGCAAGGCCGATCTGTCGCCCCGCGAGCGCGCGATCGTCGAGTTCGCGGTCAAGCTCGCCGGCACGCCGGCAGAGGTCGCCGACGACGACTTCGCACGGCTCCGGGAGAACGGGCTGAGCGAGGACGAGATCTGGCAGGTCGGCGCGATCACGTCCTTCTTCGCCCTGTCGAACCGGCTCGCGCACTTCACGGCCACGCCGCCGAACCCGGAGTTCCACCTCATGGGCCGGGTTCCGCGCGAGACCTACGAGCAGCTCGTGAAGGCGGACGCGGCCGCGCGCTGACATAGGTATCGGGCGGCCCCAAGATGGGTAGCCGCTCCCGAAGCGCAGACCCACACGGGGCTCCTACGTTGGACGCAGGTTCCGTCCTGACGTCCAAGGAGCAGCCCGATGACCCCCAGCCCCGAAGTAGCGAGACTCGATTTCCACGCCGTCAAGCGGCGTCAGCAGCAGACGTGGGCGAGCGGCGACTTCGCCGTCGTCGCCTCCCGGATCGTGCTCGTGGCCGAGCAGCTCTGCGACACGGCGGACCTGCACGCCGGGTGGCGCGTCCTCGACGTGGCCACCGGCAGCGGCAACGCGGCCATCGCGGCGGCAAGGCTCGGCTGCGAAGCGGTCGGGGTCGACTACGTCCCCTCGCTGCTGGCGCGAGGACGTCTCCGCGCCGAGGCCGAAGGGCTCGACGTCGAGCTCCTCGAGGGAGACGCCGAGAACCTGCCCTTCCCGGACGCGTCGTTCGACGCCGTCACCTCCGTGTTCGGGAGCATGTTCGCCCCCGATCACGCGCGGGCCGCCGCCGAGCTGCTTCGCGTCTGCCGGCCGGGCGGCACCATCGCCCTGGCCAGCTGGACTCCCGACAGCTTCGTCGGAGAGCTCTTCCGCGCCGTCGCCGCGCGCGTGCCGCCGCCGCCCGGGCTGGCCTCGCCCATGCTCTGGGGCACCGAGGCGCACGTACGCGAGCTGCTCGGCGACCGCATCGCCTGGCTCGAGGTCGCGGAGCGCACCTTCACGTTCAGGTTCCGCTCCGCCGAGGAGCTCGTCGAGTTCTTCCGCACGTGGTACGGGCCGACCCTCAAGGCATTCGCGGCGCTCGAAGGCGAGGCTCGCGACGCGCTCGAACGCGAGCTCGTCGTGCTCGCCCGACGCTTCGACCGGCTCCACGGCGACGCGATCGCCGTTCCCGCCACCTACACCGAGACGGTCGCGGTCACGCGCTGACCGCGACCCACCGATCTCCCGAAAGGATGACCGATGAAGTCACTACGACTGCTGCTGAAGCTGCTTGTTTTCGGCGCCCTGGTGGGCGCCTTCCTCGCAGCCTCGCCCGCCTACGCCGCCTACAAGGCGCGCGTCGACGCGGGAACCGTGAAGATCACGGGCGACGGCGCAAGCGACAAGCTCGCCCTCGCGCTCACGCCCGACACGCTGGTTCTCGACGTCGGCGAGGACGGCTCGACCGACTTCAGCTTCGACCGCAACACCTTTACGGCCGTCGACGTCCAGGCAGGCGGCGGTGACGACGAGGTCCGCGTGCTGAACTCCAGCGCCCCTCTCGCCGCGGGAGCCATCACGATCAACGGCGGCGCCGGAGACGACGTGCTGCTCGGCGGCAACGGCGCCGAGACATTCGTCGGCGGCGCCGGCAACGACTTCGTCGACGGCAACATCGGCGCCGACACGGCCCAGCTCGGCGGCGGCAACGACACCTTCGAGTGGGATCCCGGCGACGGCAGCGACGCCGTCGACGGTCAGGGCGGCAACGACGTCCTCGAGTTCAACGGATCCAACATCGGCGAGAACATCGACATCTCCGCCAACGGCTCCCGCGTCCGCTTCACGCGCAACGTGGCGTCGATCGACATGGATCTGAACGACCTGGAGCGGTTGAACGTCCACGCCCTCGGCGGCGCCGACAACATCGTCGTCAACGACCTGACGGGCACGGGTGTCAAGACAGTCGATACCGACCTGAACGCGGGCGGCGGCGGCGGAACCGACGGCGCGGCCGACACCGTCACGGCGGTCGGCACGGACGGGCCTGACAACGTGAAGGTCTCCGCACCCGGATGCTTCGCCACCGTCTCGGGCCTCGCCGCCCAGGTGCTGGTCGAGGGAGCCGACTCCGCGCAGGACAACGTGAACATCGCCGCGCTCGGCGGCGACGACACGATCACCTCCGGTCGCGAGGTCTGCGGGCCTGCGGCGATCAACGTCGACGGCGGCGCCGGCGACGACGTCGCGCGCTACCGCGGAACGGACGTGGCCGACGAGATCG